>JBBQOK010000024.1:0-21312 GCA_038330765.1 Caulobacterales bacterium
GGTGTGGATGATGGCCTGGGCGTGACCCTTGGAGCGGCGGACCACGGCGTGGGTGCGCGCGATCAGCTCGTCCTTGTGGAAGGGCTTGGTCATATAGTCGTCGGCGCCGCCGCCGAAGGTCTTGACCTTGGTCTCGATCTCGGACGAACCCGACAGGATCATCACCGGGGTGTTGACCTTGCCGACGCGCAGCTGACGCAGGACCTCGAGACCGTTCATGTCCGGCAGGTTGAGGTCGAGCAAAATCAGGTCGTAGTCATAGATCTTGCCCAGATCGATGCCTTCCTCGCCGAGGTCGGTCGTGTAGACGTTGAAGCCTTCCGACTTCAGCATCAGCTCGATGCTTTGCGCCGTTGCGTGATCATCTTCGATAAGCAGGACGCGCATTGATACCCCTCCAAGGTAGAGCTTGACCGTAAATGTAACTGTCCCGTTTCCGGGTAACCTTGTTCGAACGTTAACCGCGGAAAAACTTAAGAAGGGTTAACAGCTGTCCCAAAACGAATCGTAGGCTGATTTGCGAATCGGCGTCGAGAGTCGCGAGTCAACGCGCCGACATTTTTTAACGATTGTCGGAAGGCCCCGGTCGGATACGTCCGATTTCGACGGATCGTAGACATATATTCCTATCACCGGCGACCGCGATGGAGGCGGCCCGGACGAATAGGAGCGGCAGGGATGACGGAGATGTATGAGGCACCGGTGCGCGAGGCGGACCGGATCAAGGCGGGGCTGGCGCTGCAGCTGGTCGCGGCTTCGACCGGGGTGTCGAGAGAGCGGATGGAGACGCGGACGCGACTGGAGGGGCGGGCCTGCCGGGCGCGCTGGCTGGCCATGTATCTGGCCTATGTGACATTCGGCTGGCCGATGGACCGGGTCGGACACGCCTTCGGACTGAACCGGGCGACGGCGGCGGCGGCGTGCCGCTGGGCCGAGGACGGGCGCGACCGGCCGGCGCTGGACGAGTTGCTGGACCGGCTGGAGCGGTGTGTGACGGCTGTGCTGGAAGCCCCCCCGTGCGAGCTTCCGGCATGAGCCACGACACGGGACGGGCCCGACGGCTGCTGGCGCGGCCGGGCGGGTGGATCGAGGCGGCGGGTTCCGGCTATGCGCTGCGGGTCGGTGCCGATCGCCGGACGCGCGTGCTGCTGATCATCGACGAGGCGGCGTTCCGGCGGCTGATCGAGGTGCCGGGGCTGCGCGGGCGGGCCGGCGGCGGCTGGACCGCACGGCGGACGGGCGAGCCGGCCGAAGCGGCGGCGGGACGGCCCGGCGTCGTCGAGGGGCTGCGGACGGTCATGACCGACGACGGACGGATGGAGACCCGGCGCGCCAACCTGGCCCACTCCGCGGTGGCCTGGCTGTCGGGACGGCGCGACGCGGAGGGGCGGCCGTGGATCGGACGCGCCGAACGGGCGGCGGCCGAGCGGCTGGCCGCCGACGCCGAAGCCGCCCTGACCGGGCCATCACTGACCATGCGCTGGGACGCCCTGCCCCGGTGCGGCGGCGGCTCGGCGGCGCGGGCCGAGCCGGGCGACCGGGCGATGGCGGCGGGACGACGGGTCGAGGCGGCGCTGGCGGCCTGCGGACCGGCGCGGCAGATGGTGGAGCGGATATGCCTCCACGCCAGCGCCCTGCAGGCGGCCGAACAGGGGCTGGGGCTGCGCCGCCGTGAGGGAAAGGCGGTCCTGCAGGCCGGCCTGCGGGCCCTCGCCACCCATTACCGCACAGGCTGAGCGACGGAGCGGACGCGACCATACGTTACAGGCTCGTAACTTTGTGGAACCGGGGTTCGGTTCTAGGGTTCCGAAGGGCCGCGCCTCCGCGAGGAAGCGCGGCCAAGTCGTGGGAAGAGCCTTGAACCGGCCGCCCCGGGAAAATGGGGTTGGTGTTGAAGTCTCTGGTGTTCGCCGTTCTGGCGCTGGCCGTCGCGGCCACGTCGGCTCCCGCCCCCGCGCGAGCCCAGGACATTTTCGCGGGCTTTGTGGTGGCGCGCGTCTGCCTGCCCTACGCCAGCCGCGCCAAGACCTTCGAGAGCGCCATCGTCGCCGCCCGCGACATGGAGTTCCGCAGGCCCGCCGGCACCAATGCCCCGCTGGAGGAGTTCGCGTCCGAGATCGAAATGGTGTCCAAGGACGGCCGCTGGCGGCTGAGGATCGAGGAGGGCACGGTCACCGAGGGCGGGGTCGACGTCTATTCGGTGCGCTGCGGCATCTCATCGAACCTCGCCAGCGCGCGCGAACTCAGCCGGGTGGCGGAACTGATGGTGCGCGGCAATCCGCTGTGGTCGCGGCCGGAAGGCCGTCCGTGGCGCTGGGAGCGCCATACGCCCGATCCGCAATACACGGCGATCCGCATCGACGTGACCGAAGAGCCGGGCCAACGTCCGGTGCTGGCCGCGCGCGGCTCTTACTTCTGAAGCTCAGGCAGGCCGATCAGGCCGGACCCAGGGCGGCCTCGCGGATGCGGCCGACCATGGCGTTGAGGCCGTTGGCGCGCTGTCGCGTGAGGGCCGAGGGCAATCCCAGCCGGTCGAGGGCGGCGCGGGCGTCGAAGCCCAGAATCTCGGCCGGGGTCCGGTCGGAGTAGAGCCGCAGAAGCAGGGCAATATTGCCCTTCGACAAGGCGCTGTCGCTGTCGGCCAGGAAGCGCAGCCGGTCGCCGTCGCGCCGCACCGCCAGCCAGACCCGGGCGGCGCAGCCCGGCACCTTGTTGGCCTCGGCCCGGTCGGCGTCCGGCAGGGGCACCAGGTCCTTGCCCAGTTCGATGACGTATTCGATCCGCCCCTCCCAGTCGCCGAGGAGGTCGAACTCCTCGACCAGTTCGGCGAGGACGGCGTCAATGGAGGGTTCGGCGGGCATGGAGCGCAGATAAGCCGGTCCGACGTTAACGACAACCGCCGGGTCGGTCCCCAGGAATCCGTCGATCCCGCGCCCGGGCGCTCTCCTCTGGAGGGTGCGCGCTTTGGACGACTCGTCCGTAAGGCTAGGCTGGTCGGCCGGGCGCAGCATCGTCCGGTCTTCATTCCTGTCCGGTCCCCCCGCCCCTTGACCCCGTCCGCCGACATCGCCGCGAAGGAGACGCCGACCGCCCGTCGGGCGCGTGGCGATCGCCCGGCGCTGGCCGCCTGGCACGCAGGCTGGGCGCTGGCAGCGGCTCTGCTGGCGCTGGGCGCGCGCTGGCTGGGCGAAGTCGACGCACCCATCTTCTACGGCGTGCTGGCCATGGCCGTCCCCGGCGTGACCGGACTGGGCCTGCTGCAGCGCGACGGCGGGCGCGAACGGATGACGCTGCTGGGCCTGTGGGGGCTGGCCGCACTGGTGGCCGCGAGCCTGTCGGGTGGCCTGACGGGGCCGCTGGCGGGGTTCGTCTTCCTGCCGCTGGCGGCGGGGCTGGCGATGGGCGGCGTGCGTCCGGTGCAGGCGGGAGCCCTGGCAGTGGGCATCGCGGCCCTGGCCGGACTGTTCTCGGCCTTACTCGTCGGACCGGGTCCGCATCTGCCGGCGCTGGCGGCGCTCTCGGCCGTGCTGACGGCAGGGGCCGCGGCGCTGGCCGTACGCCTGTCGTGGCGCCAGCACGAGGCGCGGCTGGAGACGGCCGAGATCGAGGCCGGCAAGGTCGAACGGTTGCTGGCCGCGCAGCCGGGGCTGACGCTGGTGCTGGAGCGATCCGGACGGGTGCTGGCCGCCTATGGCGCGCCGCCGCCGTCCCTGCCCGTCGATCCGCTGTTCGAACATGGTCTGATCGCGGCGGTCCATGCCCCGGACCGTCCCCGGCTGCTGGCCGCGATCGACAAGGCCCTGTCGGGTCAGGACGCGGCCGCGACCTTCGCCCCCCGGACGGCGCTGGACCGCCGGGTGCAGTTGATCCTGCGCCGACTGGACGAGCCGGATCAGGCCGCCCCCCGGCTGATCGCCCAGGCGTTCGACGGCACCGGCCAGTATGCGCGGGAGCTCGGGCTGGAGACGGCGCGGGCCGAGGCCGAGGCGCGCGAGGCGGGCAAGAGCCGCTTCCTCGCCAATATGAGCCATGAGCTGCGGACCCCGCTGAACGCCGTGCTCGGCTTCTCGGACATCATGCGCCAGCGGCTGTTCGGGCCGATGCCGGACCGCTACGCCGCCTATGTCGACAACATCCACGAGGCCGGCGGGCACCTGCTGGAGCTGATCAACGACGTGCTGGACGTGTCGAAGATCGAGGCCGAACGCTATGTCCTGACGCCGGAGCGGTTCGACGCCCGCGAGATCGTGTCCGCCGCCGTGGCGCTGGTGCGGGTCACGGCGGAGGAGAAGGGCGTGATCCTGAGCGGGGTGCTGCCGTCCGAGACTGTCGATGTCTCGGCCGACAAGCGGGCCGTGCGGCAGATCACCCTGAACCTGCTGTCCAATGCCGTGAAATTCACCCCGCCCGGCGGCTCGGTCACGGTCACGGTCGAGGCCATCGGCCCCTATCTGGAGCTGGTCGTCGCCGACACCGGCGTGGGCATCGCGCCGGAGGACGTGCGCCGTCTGGGCCGGCCCTTCGAACAGGCCGGCGCCATCGAGCAGCGCCGTCAGGGCACCGGGCTGGGCCTGTCGCTGGTACGTGCCTTCGCCGAACTGCACGGCGGGCGGATGAGCATCGACAGCACCCTGGGCGAAGGTACGGCGGTGACGGTGCGCCTGCCGGTCGCGCAAGTGGCCCGCGCTCCCGCGCCGGAAGGCGGGGCGGAGATCATTCCCCTGCCGGTGGCGGGCGGGAAATAGGTCGGCCCTCTCCGTCTCGGGCGGACGGCCCCTAACGCCCCTTCCGCGTCTGCATGACGAAGCCGATGACCCGGGCGGCGGCCTCGAAATGCTCGCGCGGGATGGTGTCGTCGACGTCCACGGCGGCGTAGAGGGCGCGGGCCAGGGGCACGTTTTCGACGATCGGCACCTTGTGCTCGCGCGCGACCTCACGGATGCGCAGGGCCAGGGCATCCACGCCCTTGGCGACGCAGACCGGGGCCGGGTCGCCGCTCTCGTAGCGCAGGGCCACGGAATAGTGGGTCGGGTTGGTGACGATGACGGTCGCCCCGGGAACGTTCTGCATCATCCGCTGACGGCTGCGCTGGGCCCGGATCTGCTTCAGCTTGGCCTTTACGTGCGGGTCGCCTTCGGACTGTTTGTAGTCCTCCTTGGTCTCTTCCTTGGTCATCTTCATCCGCTCGGAGAAACGGTAGCGCTGCCAGATGTAGTCGGCGCCGGCGGTGAAGCCGAGGAAGACCAGGGTCGAGGTCATCAGGGCGATGGCGAGGTCGCGGGCGAAGGGCAGGATCATGGCCGGCGACATGGCCGCCATGTTCTCGAGCTCGCGGACGTGCGGCTTGAGGACCAGCCAGCAGATGACGCCGACCGCGATCAGTTTGAGGAAGGTCTTGATGAACTGGAACAGACCGTCCGGGCCGAAGATCCGCTTGAAGCCCTTCAGCGGGTCCACCTTGGTCCAGTCGGGCTTCAGCTTTTCGCCGGTGAAGAGAAGGCCGGACTGGGCGAGGTTGCCGCCCGCGCCGCCGAGGATGGTGGCGGCCATGACGGCGGCGAGGAAGGGGGCGATGGCCCACAGGGCGTGGGTGCCGATCTCGAGGCCGGCTCCGGCGTCCAACCCGCCCATCATGGCGTGCGGCTCGGCGATGAACGGCAGCAGCTGTTCGGCGATTGAGGTGGCGAACCAACCGCCCGACATCAGAATCACGGCGACCGCGCCCATCAGGGACAGGGCCGAGGCGACGTCGGGCGACTTGGCGACGTCACCCTTCTGGCGCGCGTCGGCAAGTTTTCGTGGGGTGGCCTCTTCTGTTTTCGAGTCGGGATCGGGCGCGTCAGCCACCGGCACCTCCGACGAAAACATTGGCCAGGGCGCGGTAGCGGTCGATGAAGACCGTGCCCAGCACGCCGAGGCTGAGGGCGAAGACCGACAGGCCGAGGATGATGCTCAGCGGGGCGGCGGCGAAGAAGACCTGGAAGGCGGGCATCACCCGGCCAACAAGGCCCGAGGCGAGGTTGAAGATAATGGCGAAGACCAGCACCGGAGCGGACAGCTGGACGCCGAGGGTGAAGGCGTCGGCGAGCGTGCGCACGGCCATGGTGGTGAAGTCGCCGGCGATCAGGGGCCGGGCCGGAGCGATCAGCTCATACGAACCGACCAGGCCGGCGATGAACAGGTGATGGGTGTTGGTGGCGAAGATCAGTGTCGTGCCGAGCAGCATCAGGAAGGCCGAGATGGTGCTGCCCGGCGCGGCCTGTAGCGGGTTGGCCGTCTGGGCGAAGGACAAGGTGGTCTGCAGCGCGACGATTTCGCCGGCGGTGGCGAGCGCGGTCATGAAGATGCGCAGCAGGGTGCCGATGGCCAGGCCGACGATGACCTCGCGGATGATCCAGCCGGCCATACTGCCCAGCGTCGCGGGCAGGCCAGGCAAGCTGCCGGACACCACCGGCCACAGGGCCAGCGACACGACCAGAGCCAATGACAGGCGGATGCGTGGCGGCACATAGCTCTCGCCGACGCCGGGCAGCATCAGCAGCACCGCGCCGATGCGGGCGAAGATCATGGCCCCCTGCCAGACCTGGTCGGCTGTGGCGTAGGGCTCCACCCGTCAGGTCACATGCCGGCGATGCGCGCGGCGATGGTCCGCATGAAGCCGCCCAGAAGCGTCCCCATCAACGGCAGGAAGAGCAGCAGCGATACGAAGATGGCGATGATTTTCGGGGCGTAGATCAGGGTCTGTTCCTGGATCTGGGTCAGAGCCTGAAACAGGCCGATGGCGACGCCGACGACCAGACCGACGATCAGAACGGGCGCGCACAGCTGGATAGTCAGCCACAGGGCATCGCGGCCCACATCCAGAACTTCCGCGCCGTTCATTCCACGCCCCAGGCTACACCTTGGCCCCGACGGGCCGTACTGGGCAGAAAATGCCGGGAGTGTGGTTAACGCGGCGTTAGCGATGACGGCGCGCCCTCCCATTTCGGCGTTTCGGGCGTTAAGGGGAGCCATGACCAAGCCTCCTGTCTCCCAAGCCGAAGCCGAAGCCGCCGTACGAACCCTGATCGAATGGGCCGGAGACGACCCCGACCGCGAGGGGCTGCTGGACACGCCCGGACGGGTCACGCGCAGCTATCGCGAGCTGTTCGCCGGCTATGAGATCGAGCCGCGTCAGTATCTGGAGAGGACCTTCGAGGAGGTCGGGGGCTACAATCAGCTGGTGGTGCTGAAGGGCATCCGCTTCGTCAGCTTCTGCGAGCATCATATGCTGCCGGTCGTGGGGGTGGCGCATGTCGGTTATCTGCCGACCGACCGGGTGGTGGGCATATCGAAGCTGGCGCGGGTGGTGCGCGGCTATGCCCGGCGGCTGCAGATCCAGGAGAAGATGACGTCCGAGATCGCGCTGGCGATCGAGGAGGTGCTGCGGCCCCAGGGCGTGGGCGTGGTCATCGAGGCCGAGCACAGCTGCATGACCCTGCGCGGGGTCAATGCCCCGGGTGCCAGCCTGACCACCAGCCACCTCAGCGGCGTGGTCCGCGACGACCCGCGCACCCGCGAGGAATTCCTGCGCCTGACGCGCGGCTGATCGGCGTAGTCCTGATGATGTTGGGGAGGGCGGCGTCGTGGGTCGATTGATCGAGGAACTGGACTACCGCCTCACGGACATGGGGCCGTTGATCCTGAGGCGGCGCTGGGTCGCCGCCATCGATGCGGATGTGATCGAGGTGATCCTCGGCGAAGAGCATCTGATGTCCAGCCTGTTCACCGTCGGCGAAACGGAGCTGGCGGTACGCGGACTGGCGGCGGCCGGAGGCGAGGCGCTGCGCGTTGCCGTCGGCGGCCTGGGGCTGGGCTATACGGCGCGGGCGGCGCTGGCGGATGACCGGGTCGCCGTCGTGGACGTCATCGACGCCCTCGGGCCGGTGATCGAATGGCACCAGGCCGGTCTGGTGCCGCTGGGCGCAAGCCTCGGTGCCGATCCCCGCTGCCGCCTGGTGCACGGCGACTTCTTCGGCTGGTTCGATCAGCCGCGCGCCGGCGAGGATCGCTATGACGTGGTCCTGCTCGACATCGACCACTCGCCGCGCGCCCTGCTGCACCCCGACCACGGGCGATTCTACACCGTCGAGGGCCTGACCCGGCTGCGCGACGGCCTGAGCCCGGGCGGGGTGTTCGCCATGTGGTCGGACGAAGCGCCGGAAGAGGGGTTTCTCAAGCTTTTGGGCGCAGTCTTCTCCCGCGTTTCGGTCGAGGTGATCGACTTCGACAATCCGCTGACGGGCGGTGCCTCGACCTGCAGCGTCTATCTCTGCCACGCGGCCTGACCGCGACCGGAGACTGATTTGCGGCCCGATCCTTGCGGGATTCGTCTCAAAGGAGTCCCTTTCGATGGCCTGGACGGCGATATCGACCCGGAATGAGACACTTCCCATCGTCAGGGGGGGATGGCTCGACGCGCTGCGTTTCATCGTGGCCGGGCTGATTATCCTGCATCACTTCCAGGGCGCGGGACCGGTGGCCCTGGCCGAGGGCCTGCATCCGGCGTTCGAGCGGGGCGGCTTTCTGCTGACCAACTTCTTCCTGATCGACAGCGGCTATGTGCTGATGCGGGTCTATGGTGCCTCGGTCGCTGGGGGACGGACTTCGGCGGGCGATTTCTTCCTGAAGCGATACCTGCGGGTGCTGCCGGCCCACCTGATCATGGGACTGAGCCTCGTGGTGCTGATCGTCGGCGGCGGGATGCTGGGCTTCGCGCCGCGGGCACCCGAGTGGTTCCGCTGGGACCAGCTGTGGGCGCAGCTGAGCCTGACGCAGGCCTTTGGCGTGCCGGGCGGCTACGGCTGGAACGCGCCGAGCTGGTCGATCTCGGCCCTGATCGGCTGCTACCTCGCCTTCCCGTGGATACTGAAGGGTCTGGTCCGGCTGGGGCCGTGGAGCGTGCTCACGCTGGGCATCGGCGGCTATCTGGCGGCGAACCAGCTGACGTGGAGCCTGTTCGGCTATCCGGTCTATCAGATGCCCATCGGCCTCGGCTTCTTCCGCGCCCTGCCCCTGTTCTTCCTCGGCATGGCGCTGGCCTGGTTCGCGCAGAAGGTCTGGATCAGCCCGAAACTGGCCGGCTGGGCCGGGATCGGCGCGGCGCTGCTGCTGGCCTTCGTCCAGTATTTCGACAAGCACGCCCTCGTCTCGCTGGCCTGCATCTCGGTCATCATCCTGGCGGCGGGCGCCACGCCCACGCCCCGGCCGTCGAAATGGGTGGAGAAGGCCGCGCAGGTCTCGTTCTCGATGTTCATCACCAATGAGGTGGTGCGGCTCGCCTGGTTCGGCGTCGCCAACGTCGCCATCGCCCGCTTCGCCCTGCCGGTCGGTGCGCAATGGGCGCTGTGGGCCGCCGGCGTTGTCGCCGCCTTCGCCTTCGCCTTCCTGTTCCACTTCCTGATCGACAACCCGATCCAGAGCCGTATCCGCGCCTGGCTCAAGGCCCGCAGCCGCCGTCCGTCACTGGTGACCCAGCCGGTGGTGTCGCTGGAGGGCTAGCGCCCTCGCCCGACCGTCAGATCGGCATCCGCATGATCTCCTGATAGGCGGAGATGACCTGGTCGCGGACCGCCATGACGGTCTCCAGCGAGGCCTCCGCGGAGGAGACGGCTGTGACCACATCGATCAGGTTGCCCTGCCCCTGGACCATCGAGGTCATCTGGGTCTCGGCGGCCTTCGAGGTCTGGGTCATGTCGCCCATGACATTGGTCAGCAGTTCGGCGAAGCCGGCCTGCTCCGGGCCTCCCGTCGGTGCCGTGGGCATGGCCCCGCCCTGGATGGACGCATAGGCCTGGGCCGCCATCATCGGGTTCATTGGTCAGCTCTTATTTCTTGAGGATATCGAGCGTGCGGCTGTCCATCGACCGCGCCGTCTCGATGACGTTGAGGTTGGCCTCGTAGGCCCGCTGGGCCTCACGCATGTCCATGGCCTCGACGAGGGTGTCGACGTTGGGACGCAGGACGTAACCCTCGGCGTTGGCGGCCGGGTGGGACGGATCATATTCACTGCGGAAGTTACCCATGTCGGGCCGGACCTCCGCCAGGGTGACGCCGGTCGCGCCGTCGATCTCGCGCGCCTGGAAGACCGGGATCTGGCGGCGGTAGGGCTGGCCGCCGGCGACGTTCGCCGTCGACTGGGAGTTGGCGATGTTCTCGGCAATGACGCGCATGCGCGACTGCTGGGCCTTGAGCGCGCTGGCGGCGACGGCCATGGCGCTGTTCCGGGGCGGGACGGGATCGGTCATCGGCTACTCCCTCAGCGGCCCGGCGAGCGGGCGGCCATGCGCAGCATCTGCATGGATTTCTGGTAGATGCCGATGGCGGCGTCATAGGCCATGCGGCTCTCGGCCATTTTCAGCATCTGTTCCTCGACCACGACCGAATTGCCGTCGAGCGTGGTCTCGGAATCGGGGGCGGACGTCGCCGTGAAGCGGGCCGACGGGCCGGCGGGCGCGATATGCATGGCGCTGGTGCGGACCATCTGCACGCCGCCGCCGGAGCGCATCGCGGCCGCGAAGTCGGCGGGCTGGGCCAGGTCGCGTGCCGCATAGCCAGGCGTGTCGGCGTTGGCGACGTTTTCGGCGATGACGCGCTGGCGCTGGTCCAGCCATGACAGGCGGCCCTTGATCTGGCCTAGCAGCGGCAGGTCGGAGATGCCCACGGGCGTCTGGCTCGCTTTGCGGTTCAGGTTGCGGCTCGGGCGGCGCGATTCGCCCACGGTTCGATGGGCAGAAACTGCCGCCTGCATGGTTAATGGGAGGTTATCTCAACGCCTCGTTAACCATGATCGCGGAAGGCTGCCTCGCCGGAGCGCTTTACCGGCGGGGCGGCTGTCGCATGAATTTCCTCGATCTGCTGCGGGCGTTGTTCGCCCTGGCCTTCACTCTCGGCATCATCGGCCTGGCCGCCTGGGCAGCGCGACGCTATGCGCCGCAGCTGATGGCCAAACTGAACGCCGAACGCGGCGAGCGGCGGATGAAGGTGGTCGAGACCCTGATGCTGGACCCCGCGCGCCGTCTGGTTCTGGTCAGAATCGACGACGAGGAACGGCTGCTGATTCTCGGCGAGGGGCGCGAGCTGATCGAGCCGCGCGGGCGGGAGGCGGACCAGTGACCCTGAAGGGCGTCTTCGTCCTGCCGACGCGTGCCGAACTGAAGCGGGCGGCCCTGCTGTCGCTGATCACCACGGGGTTCTGCCTCATGTGGCCGCTGGCGGCGCTGGCGCAGGACCTCGCGACGGCGGGCGGAGCGGGGGCGGCGATCAACGTCGACCTGGGCACCGGCTCCGGACTGACCGAGCGGGTAGTGCAACTCGTCGGCCTGATGACGGTGCTGTCGCTGGCACCGTCGATCGTGATCATGACCACCAGCTTCGTTCGGATCGTCGTGGTGCTGTCGCTGCTGCGGACCGCGCTGGGGATGCAGCAGGCCCCGCCCAACGCCGTGCTGGTGTCTCTGGCCCTGTTCCTGAGCGCCATCGTCATGGCTCCGACGTGGCAGGACGCCTATGATTCGGGCATCCGACCCCTGCTGGATCAGCAGATGGAGCTGCCCCAGGCCTTCGATGCGGCCTCGGAACCTGTGAAGACTTTCATGCTCGCCCAGGTGGACCGGGACGACCTCGCGTTGTTCACCCGGCTGTCGCAGGTGGAGGCCACGACGACGGCCGCCGACCTGCCCCTGAGAGTGGTCACTCCAGCCTTCATGATCAGCGAGTTGAAGCGGGCCTTCGAAATAGGATTTCTCCTTTTCGTTCCGTTCCTTGTGATCGATCTGGTGGTCGCCAGCGTGCTCATGTCGATGGGTATGATGATGCTGCCTCCGGTGGTGATTTCACTACCGTTCAAGCTGATCTTTTTCGTGCTCGTGGACGGCTGGAGACTGGTCGCCGGAAGCCTCGTCGAGAGCTTCCAGCGAGCGTCCGGCAGCGGATAAATCCCCACCCCGTGGGGGTTAGAGCGGCAAAGACGCTTGCCAAGCCGGATAAAAGCGGCGTCAATCCGTCCGTCATCGCCCTTGAATCGGGGGGCGAGCTTCAATCGGGAAACGACCCACAATGACCACTCAAGCCGAACTGATCGCCTCCGTCGCCAAAGACGCCGGTGTTTCGCAAGCCGACGCCGGCAAGGTGTTGACCGCCATCGTCGAGAACATCCAGAAGTCGCTGACCGGCGGCGGCGATGTCCGCATCTCGAACCTTGGCGTTTTCGACACCGCCGCCCGCGCCGCCCGTGAAGGCCGCAACCCCGCCACGGGCGCGACGATCAAGATCGCCGCCTCCAAGGCCGTGCGCTTCCGCGTGTCGAAGCCTCTCAAGGATGCGGTCAACAAGTAAGAACCCAAGGGTTCAGGCGGCCGGCGTCCTTGCGGGTGCCGCCGCCGCAGCTTGAGGACGGGCGGGGGGCGCAGAGCGGTTCCCGCCCGTTTTCTGTCTGAGCTCGGTCTTCATGGTCGAGACCCAGCCGGCGAAGGTGTCGGCCGAGGCGGCCAGACCGGCGAAGTCGCCGGCGGAGGCACCGCCCTCCCCGGCGTCCAGGGCGATCGACAGGGCTGTCTTCGCCCGCGCCCCGGCGACGAAGGGGCGGTAGTTGCGCGACAGGCGGGTCAGGGATCCGGCGTCACGGCCCAACGAATAGCCGACGCCGGCGCGGATCAGCCGCGCCTCTTCATCCAGCGACAGGGCGGCGGGGTCCTTGAAGCGGTCGCCAAGGCGGCTCTCATAGATGGCCGCGGCCTCGGTCCACTTCTCCTGTTTCCACAGCACCTCGGCGCGGACGTCGCGGCCTTCGGGGGAGGCGTCCGTGCCGAGCACCTCCAGGGCGTGATCGTAGCGGCCGAGACCGGCCAGCGCCCGCGCCTCCAACGCCCGGCGCTCGGCGTTCAGGGCGTTGGGCAGCAGGGTGGTGCGCGAACTCCAGATCGCCTGAAGCGCCGCCTCGGGCTGGCGGTCCATCAGATAGACGGTGGCCAGGTCGGTCGCGACCTGGGCCTTGGCCACGCCCTCGAGCCGGTTGTCGACCTGATACTTCAGCAGCTCGGCGGCCTGATCCAGCAGGTCGACGTCGACCAGACGGCGGGCGAGGCGGCGAACCATCTCGTCGCCGTCGGCGCCGATGGGGGTCAGTTCGCGGAAGTCGTAGAACAGGCCCAGCGCCTGGATCGGTTGCAGGCCGTCCGCCCCGCCCTCGAGGAACAGCATCCGGAAGGCGGTCTGCAGGTCGGTCTGGATTTCGGCGGCACCTTCCAGCCGGTTCAGGCTGGGGCCGGCACCCTTCAGCGCGGTCAGGGCCTCACGATACAGGCCCTGCGACAGATAGAGCTGGCCCAGTTGGCGGATCACGGCCAGTTCGGTGGCGTCGCCGCGCCAGCGCCAGCGCAGGCTCTCCAGAGCGGCGGCGGCGGCGGCGGGCTTCATCGTCCCGCTGGCCAGCGACAGGCGGACCACGCCCAGCTTGGCGGGCACGGCGACGGCGTCGAGCGGGGCCCGGCCGATGGCGGCGTAGACGGCGAGCGCCCGGTCCGACTGGCCGTCCAGTTCAAACAGCCTGGCCTGCACCAGACGGGCGGTCAGCTGGTCGGCGGCGGGGGCGTCCTGGCTAAAGCTGTAGGCCAGCAGGGCGCGGGCAGCCTCGAGGTCGCCGGTCTCCAGCGCAGAGAGGGCATGGGCGGCGCCGAAGCGGGCGCGCCATGCGGCGGGGAAGGCGTCGACCGCCCGGGCTCCGGCGGCGAAGGCCTGACGGGCGCCGGCGTGGTCGCCCGTGGCCGAGGCGATATAGCCGCGCCAGACGGCGGAGGCGGGGTCGCCCGCCACAGCGGCGGAGGCGAAGTCGCCCTGAGCCTCCTCGAACCGGCCGATGGAGGCACGGGCCGCGCCGCGCAGGCCGCGCAGTTCGGGCTCGCCGATCATGTTCGGGGCCTTGGCGACGACGGCGTTGAGCACGCCGATCGCCTCGTAGCCGAGGCCGGAGCCGACGAGGAAGCGGGCCAGGGCGAAGCGGGCCTCGACCGGGGCCCGGGGGTCATCGCCGGCCTGGATGGCCTCCAGCGCGGCGGCATCCTGAAGCTGGCGGTAGCGAGCGGAGAAACCGGCGTGGCCGACATCGGCCCACTGGGCCAGTACGAGGCCGGGATGCTGGGCCTTGGCCGGCGCGCCGCCGTCAGCCTGGGCGGCGCTCAGTCCGGCGGAAGGCGGTGAAAGGGTCAGGCCTCCGGGGCGGGTGAGCGTCACCAGATCACCGTCGGCGTGGACGGCCAGATCAGTCGTCGCGGTCTCGACGGCCAGACCGTGGGCGGTCGGCAGCAGGGACAGGTCGACGGTCTTGCGGCGGTCACCGAAGCCCTTGCCCGGGGCCAGGGCGGTGACGGCGGCGAAGCGATCGCCGACCAGCGGATCGGTCAGCCAGACGGCCCGGGTCGCGCCGGCCATGTGCGCCACCAGCGCCGGCTCGCCGCTGTCATCACGGTCGACGCGGACACCCTCGACCGCGACCGGTTGACCGCCGATGGTGATAGTCCAGGTCGAGCCGTCAGCGACCGCGGAGACGGGGGCGGCGGTCGGCGCGGCGATGCGGACGGCGACGTGATCGGGACCGGCGCTCCAGTGGGCATCGGACGCCGGACCCAGCTGTTTGGCACCCGACATGTCCAGCCGCGCGGGCGTGTCGAACACGATCCACACTGCCTCACCACGCCGGAAGACGGCGGCACCGACGGGGCTGGGCCAGCGGAAGGCCAGGCTGACCTTGCCCGGCGAGGCCTGGGCCGTCACCGGGATGGTCTGCGCCGACGGGGCCGCGGCGGCGGCGGTCCCGGCGGGCGGTGCCTCGGCGTAGAGGTTCAGATAGACGGCGCCGTCCGCGCTGCCGGAGCGGGCGTCGGCACCCTCGGCGAGAGTCAGAACCAGTTCAGTAGCCCCGCTGACCGCGCGGGTCTCGACCCTGGCCACGCCGCGCGGCGGATCGACCTTGAGGCGCGAGACGTCGGGGGCGGCGGTGGAGCCGATGCGGACGATGACCTGATCGCCCTCGCGGCGGACCCGCGACCGGGCCCCGATGACGCCGGCGAACTCGATGCGGGTGAACTCGGCATTGGCCCCGATGCGGATGGTGACCGGGTCCAGCGCCCCCCCGGCCTCCTGGGCCAGGGGGGCCATAGGCGCGAACGCGACCGCGCCGGCGGCGGCGGCCGCGGCGGTCGTTCTCAGAAGGCGTTTTGTGGCGACCCCGGACATGCGCGCGCACACTCGCGCGACCCGCCTTTCAACGCGGTTAACGCTTCGTGACCGTTTGACGGCGTCCGGGTCTGTCGCCCGGTCGTATCTCTGGCGGAACCCCGGGAGTTGCCCATGCCCCTGCTGCCCTTGCTCGCTGCGACGCTCCTGCAGATCGCCGGGCCGACGCCCGAGGCCATGAACGGGGCCTGGGCCGTCGATCTCTCGACCGACCCCGCGCAGCCCTATCTGAAGGCCATGAACCTGACCCTGGCGACTGACGGAACGGTCAGCGGCGACTTCTACGACAGCGCCATCGAAGCCGGGCGCTGGAAGGCGCAGAACGGAAGGGTGTGCGTCTCCTTCCGCACCACCGACGGCGTCGGCCCCTATCACACCGCCGCCTGCCTGACCGGCGGC
This sequence comes from Caulobacterales bacterium, assembly GCA_038330765.1. Classification (GTDB taxonomy): domain Bacteria; phylum Pseudomonadota; class Alphaproteobacteria; order Caulobacterales; family Caulobacteraceae; genus Brevundimonas. The sequence continues at coordinate 15,670 of JBBQOK010000024.1, forward strand.
CGGGTCGAAGGCCAGACGTGGGCGGAGCAGCGGCAGTTCGTCTTCGTCTGGAATGCAACACGCGGCGCGCCGACGCCGTGACCGGAGCGGCCCGCGACACCGCGGCGGGTTGCGGCGAGGGGCGCTGGCGCCGACATACGGGGCAGTCCATTTGTCAGGATCTCCTCGTGTCCCAGTCCGAGTACCCACGTCTGAACACCCTTTCGACCGGCCTGCGCTGCCGCTGTCCGCGCTGCGGCGAGGGGCCGCTGCTGAAGGGGTTCCTGACCATCCGCGAGGCCTGCCCGGAATGCGGTCTGGACTATGGCTTCGCCGAGCCGGCGGACGGCCCCGCCTTCTTCGGCATGAGCCTGGTCGGCGTCCTCGGCATGGCCCTGTTCATGTGGTTCGAGTTCACCGTCCACCCGCCGATCTGGGTGCATATGGTGGTGACCATGCCGCTGCTGGTGGTCGGGTGCCTCGGCGTACTGCGGCCGCTGAAGGGCTGGTTGGTGTCAGAGCAATACATCCACAAGGCCGCCCCGCCGGAGTTCGAGAGCGTCGGCAAGCATGGGGACGGCTCGAAGTGGCGGTGAACCGCGCCGTTTGACTTCCGGGACGCCGGCGCGCCCCTTGCCCGCGTCCGGGGCACGCGCCCTGCGGAGGACGCAGCCATGGACATCGAACGCATACTGTCGTGGCTGCTCGTGCTCGTGCCGGTGGTCATCCTGGGGATGGCGGCGGTGATGATCATGAAGCGGAAACGGTGAGGGCATGGCGACCCCGGCAGGACTCCAACCTGCGACCTCGGCTTTAGGAAAGCCTTGCTCTATGCGGCTGAGCTACGGGGCCATGGCCGGGTGACTAGCGGGTCGCGGCGCGCGGGGGAAGCGGGCCGGAAGACGAAAAGCGCGGCCACCGGAAGCCCGCCGATTGCGCCGGTCCCGGATCGAACCTTCGCAGTTGTGGTTAATCGTCTTTAAGATACAATATCTTGTGGAGAACAAACCCCGAATCGGGCGGTGTCGGCGATTCGGTCCTGATTCGTTTCGCCCCTGTTCCGCCGGACCGGGCTTCGCTGTTTACGCCTCGAGGGAAACGTCACGGCGGCGCTTGAGGAACCGGGTCGGAAGCGCCACCTTTTCAGCATCATGAGTGATCGCGGCACCGGACAGGCCCCCTCTCGCGTCGTCGCAGTGCTGGGCCCCACCAACACCGGCAAGACCCATCTGGCGGTCGAGCGGATGCTGGGCCACGCCTCAGGCATGATCGGCCTGCCGCTGCGGCTGCTGGCGCGCGAGATCTATGACCGGATCGTCAAGCGGCGCGGGGCGGCCGCCGTGGCGCTGGTCACCGGCGAGGAAAAGATCGTCCCGCCGCGGGCCCACTATTTCGTCTGCACGGTCGAGGCCATGCCGCTGGAGCGGTCGGTGGAGTTCCTGGCGGTCGACGAGATCCAGCTGGTCGCCGACCCCGAGCGCGGGCACGTCTTCACCCAGCGGCTGCTGCACGCGCGCGGCCGGTTCGAGACCATGTTCCTCGGCGCCGGAACCATGGCGCCGCTGATGCGGTCGCTGGTCCCCGATGTTGAGATCGTCCAGCGCGAGCGGCTGTCGACGCTCAGCTACGCCGGGTCGAAGAAGCTGACCCGTCTGCCCGCCCGCAGCGCCATCGTCGCCTTCAGTACGCAGCAGGTCTACGCCATCGCCGAACTGATCCGGCGCCAGCGTGGCGGCGCGGCGGTGGTCATGGGATCGCTCAGCCCCCGCACCCGCAACGCCCAGGTCGAGTTGTTCCAGTCGGGCGAGGTCGACTTTCTGGTCGCCACCGACGCCATCGGCATGGGGCTGAACATGGAGGTGGACCACGTCGCCTTCGCCGGCCTGCGGAAATTCGACGGTCGGCGGACGCGATGGCTGCACGCGCATGAGATCGGCCAGATCGCCGGACGGGCCGGGCGGCATCTGAGGGACGGCACCTTCGGAGTGACGGGCGAGGCCATCGAGCTGGACGCCGACCTGGTCGAACAGGTCGTCGAGCACCGGTTCGATCCGGTCGAGGCGGCCGAATGGCGCAACGCCCGGCTGGATTTCGACACCCTGCCCGACCTGCTTCGCTCGCTGACGATGACGCCGGGCGTCCGCGGGCTGAACCTGACCCAGCCGGCGCTGGACGAGACCCTGCTGCGCCGCCTGATCAAGGACGAGGAGGTGGCCCGCGTCGGGCGCTCACGCGGGACCATCATGCGGTTGTGGGAAGCCTGCCAGCTGCCCGACTTCCAGAAGACCACGCTGGACGAGCATGGGCGGCTGTCGAAGGACATCTTCCAGGCCCTGACCGGCAAGCGCGGGCGGCTGACCGAAGACTGGGTCGCGCCGCGCTTCGCCGAACTGGACCGCGACGACGGCCAGATCGACCAGTTGTCGGCCCGGCTGAGCGGCGTGAGGACCCTGAGCTATATCGCCAACCGGCCCGACTGGCTGGATCAGGCGCAAGGCTGGCGCGACCGGACCAAGGCGCTGGAGGAGCGGCTGTCGGATGTGCTGCACGAACGGTTGACCGCACGCTTCGTCGACCGGCGCACAACCGCCCTGATGCGGGCGCTGAACGTGCATGAGGACGACGTCAGCCGGAGCATGGGTGCCGAGATTGAGGCCGACGGCGCGGTGGTCATCGAGGGCCATGCGGTCGGACGGCTGACCGGCGTGGAATTCCAGATCGACAAGGGGTCGAGCGCGCTGGAGGACCGGGCGCTGCGCCACGCCGCACGGCAGGCGGTGACGCCGGAGATCGCGCGGCGACTGGGCCGGCTGGCGGCGGACGGGGACGAGGCCTTCACCGTGCTGCCGAACGGCGCGGTGCTGTGGCAGGGCGCGCAGGCGGGACAGGTCGCGGGCGGCGACTGGTTCGCGCCGAGGATCAGGCTGCTGGGCGAACTGGGGCCGACGGCGGCGCGCGAACGGGCGCAGCGGCGGCTGGAGGCCTGGCTGGCGGCCGAGGCGAGCCGGGCCCTGCGTCCGCTCAGACGGCTGAAGACGGCCATCGAGAACGGGGCATTGAAGGGTCTGCCGCGCGGGATCGCCTACCGGCTGGTCGAGGCCGGCGGCGTGATCGACCGGCGCGACGTCGAGCGCGACCTCGCCGCGCTGAGCCAGGTCGAGCGGCGCACACTAAAGACGTTCGGCGTGCGGCTGGGCGCCCATTCGGTCTGGCTGCCGGCGCTGCTCAAGGGGCGCGGCGCAGCGGCGGCGCAGGCCTTCGTGGCGGGCGAGCCGTTCCGGCCGGGTCCAGGGCTGACCCCCCTGCCCCCGCAGCCGCCATCGGCGCGACTGCTGTCGGCGTTCGGCGTGCGGGCGGCAGGCCGGTTCGCGGCGAGCGTCGAACTACTGGAATCCCTGAGCGAGCGGCGGGCGAAGAGCAGTGGCCGGCTGGGCGAGACCGATCTGGCAGAACTGGGGATCACCCTTGAGCAGGCCAAGGCGCTGACGGCAGCGCTGAAGACCAGCCGGGCCAGGCAGCCGGACCGACCGGACCGGACGCCCAGGCCGGTGCCGGACTCACCCTTCGCGGCACTGGCCGCGCTGACCGCTCCGGCACCCGCGCGTCGGAAACGACCCCGTCGCAGGAAACCGGCGTGAGCGAGACGGGCTGCCGCGTCGACATCTGGCTGTGGCGCGCGCGCTTCGCCAAGACCCGGTCCGTGGCGGCGGATATGGTCGAGCGGGGCGCGGTACGGCTGACCCACAACGGGGTGCAGACCCGGTTGGACAAGGCCAGCCGCTGCGTCCATGTCGGCGATGCCCTGGTGTTCGCCATCGGCGGGCGGCTGACCGAACTGACCATTGAGGCGCTGGGCGAGAGGCGCGGCCCGCCGGCGGAGGCGCAGGCCCTTTACGCCGCCCGCGACGCGAGCGCTGGTTGACACCGCCCCCCGCCGGGGTCATTTGCGCAGCCCATCCCTGAAACCCCGCGACCGCTTACCGCTCCATGACCTACATCGTCACCGACGCCTGCGTGAAATGTAAGTTCATGGACTGCGTGGAGGTCTGTCCGGTGGACTGCTTCTACGAAGGTGAAAACTTCCTCGTCATCGCGCCGGACGAATGCATCGACTGCGGTGTCTGCGAACCGGAATGCCCGGTCGACGCCATCAAGCCCGACACCGAGGACGAGCCGGACGGCAAATGGCTGATCGTCAACGCCGACTATGCCAAGGTCTGGCCCAACATCACGGTCAAGGGCACGCCGCCCGCCGATGCCGAGGCGTTCGAGCGCGAGACGGGCAAGTTCGAGAAATATTTCTCCGAAAAGCCCGGCAAGGGCAGCTGACACTCAGCCTGTGCGCCAGCGCCGCCACGGCGTGAGGGGCCGGTAGCGGGGCGTCTCCGTGGGTCCCGACCGCTCGATCTCAAGCAACTCACGACGAGACAGATGGGCGACCGCGCTCTGGACCGTCCTGCGCGACAGCCCGGTCCGCGCGACGAGGTCGGTATAGCTGAGCGCCGTTCGACCCCCGTCACCCGCCGCCCAGATCGCCAGATAGACGAGGTAGGCTGCCGGTGTCCGGTCATGCCCGACCAGGTCTGCCATCAGACTGTCGAGGGCATAGCGGTCAAGCGTCACTGTATCCATGATTGCCATAGCAATAACACGCAGGATGGACATCGGCGAGACCCGTTGGCTACCAAGCCGGTCGGAGGCTTCGAATGATCACCCATCTCAAATTCGCATCGATACCGACCCGGGATCAGGACGCCGCGGTCGCGTTCTGGGTCGACAAGGTCGGGTTCAGGGTCCTGACCGATCAGCCCATGGGGCCGGGTAAGCGCTGGATCGAACTGGGCGTGGGAACGGCCGAGACCCGTATCGTTCTGTTTACGCCGGAGGGGCAGGAGGACCGTATCGGCACCTTCTTCAACGGCTCATTCAACTGTGACGATGTCGAGCACACCTATCGGCGAATGTCCGAAAAGGGCGTCAGCTTCGAGGGGCCGCCGGAATCGCAGCCGTGGGGAACCTTTGCGAGGTTCCGCGACCCCGACGGCAACACCTTCATTCTCTCGAGTCGCTGAGCTCTGGCGACGAGACTTGAGACCACCTCGGTGCCTGTCCGTTGGTCATGTCGTGCACACCTTGCGAACCTCCGGCCCGGACGTTTTGAAATTCCGCAATTTTGTGATAGGTTCCTGTCATTGGGTCGGGCGGTCTGCGATTTCTTCGCGCCGCCCGAGTGTGCGACCGAAGCCCGCCCATGCAGGCGGGATCGGCCAGAGGTTTGGTGATCCGTTTCCACAGTTGAAACCTGAGTTTGCAGCGCCGCCGACGGGTGACCGTCTTCGGAGCGCGCACAGGTGTCTTCGGTGTTTGCGTCCCACCTTCCCTGCGCCGGGAAAGGAATGACATGACGAGCAAGACCGGACTGGAATTCAAGGTTGGCGACGCAGTCGTCTATCCGGCGCACGGCGTCGGCAAGGTCGCGGCCGTCGAGGTCCAGGAAATCGCCGGCATGGAGCTGGAAGTCTACGTCGTCACCTTCGACCACGAGAAGATGACCCTGCGCGTCCCGACCAAGAAGGCCAAGACGGCCGGCCTGCGCTCGCTGGCCGCCGACGACGTGGTGACCCGCGCGCTGACGACCCTGAAGGGCCGCGCCCGCATCAAGCG
>JBBQOK010000025.1:0-21145 GCA_038330765.1 Caulobacterales bacterium
AATCTTGATCGTCTGCTTCGCATCGACCCGCATCAGGTCGAAATGCAGCGGACGGTCCGACACCGGGTCGAACTGGATGTCGCGGGCGATGACCGGCTGGCTTTCCTTGCCGTACTTCAGGGTCACCAGGTGGCCCAGCAGTTTGCCGGTATACAGCGACTTGCGGAAGTCTTTCTCGTTGACCGAGATGGCCACGGGGGCCTTGTCGCCGCCGTACAGCACGCCGGGGACCATGCCCGCGCGTCGCGCGGCGCGGGCGCCACCGGTGCCGACGCCGTCACGGACATCAACGTTCAGAATGATCTCGGCCATCTGGCTCGCCTCAATAACAGAAACGCCGCGCTGACTTACGCTCGCGCGGCGGGGTCCTCAAACCCTCGAATTCAAGAGCGCGGGCTATTACACGCAGACGCCGGGGGACGCAACCGTCTGGACGAGACGATCGCGGCGCGGGGTCAGCGGTTGCTGCCGAGCGCCGCGGTCGCAGATGCCGACGCGGCGGCGGCCTCGGCCGCCACCGGGGCGGGTTCAGATCCGGCCACCTCGGTTGCCGGGGCGGCGATAGTCTGGACGGGGGTGATGTTCTGGGCCGTGCAGGTGGCCAAATCGCGGGCCACGTGGCGTCCGACACAGAACATGTCCTCATAGCTCGGCCGCGACGCGGCGAGGCACTGGAACAGCATCAGCTTGGACATGTTGAGGCAGAACTCGCTGTTCTGCTCGACCGTCAGCGCCTCGGTGTTGGTGCGCGCGTCCTCACCGCCTGCGCCCAGCGCGGCCAGGGCGGCCAGGGCGAGAGACCGCACTACCGCCGGCGTATAGGGAGGTCCCGAACGAGCCGGGTTCAGGGTCAGGCCCGAGCCAGTGTTGGCCGCGGCGAACAGCCGGGCCGATTCGTCGGCCGACGGCAGCATCTGGACGGCGGACAGGGCCTTGGCACCCTGCAGCCGCGAGTCGCGGTCGGCGATGTGGACCGTGGCCCAGCGCCGACGCGGATCCGAACGGCCCTGGATGGTGTAGGCGTCCTCCTCGATAGCGATGGCGATAGCCAGCATGGCGCCGGAGTCGTGGCCGATGGTGTCGACGATCAGACCGGCGGCGGCGTCCGCGCCGGGCAGGGTGGCGGCATAGGCCGGGTCGGCGATGATGCGGGCCACCATCTCTTGACGCACCGCCGGGTCGACGGCGTAGGTCCGGACGCCCTGCACGAACTCCGGCGACTGGAGGGCCAGGATGGAGCCGTAGGCGATCATGCCGCGCGAAAGCTGCGTCGGCTCATAGGACGCGCCCTTGCGGATTGCGGCCTGGATCGCCTCGGCGTTGGGGAAGCCGGCCTCAATGGTGCCGACGTCGCGCATGAAGGCGACATAGATGGAGGCGGCCTGGGCCACGCCTTCGTTCAGGCTGACGGCCGGCGGCGGCGGCGGCGGGGGGGGAGGCGCGACAGGTTCGGGCTCCGGCGTGGCGCAAGCCGCCAGAACAGCGATGGCGGCCAGGGCGGCGACCGTCAGGCCGCTACGAATACGAGCCTCAAGCATACGAAATCCCCACGTCACACGCGGCACCGCCCGCGCTGGCACCTCAAGGGCGCTTATAACGCGGCTGGACTGGTTCTCCGAGCGTTAATCCCAGCTTGGCTGGAGGTCGACGCCGATCCCGGAGCCTTTATCGGCCGCCAGGGCCGGTCGGCTGGCTGTTCAGTCTTTCGGTGGCCGAAGCCGGAGGGCGGGCCGGCGTGGGCTGAACCGGAGGCTGCGGAGCCGGTGCCGGGATCAAGGTGGGCGTCGGCGTGATGATGACCGGCTCGGGCTCGTCCGCGACCGAGACGTTCGAAACCGTGACGCGCGGTGCCGGCATCGCGGCCCCCCGCGCGCAGGTCGCCAGGTCGCGCACGACGTGCCGGCCGACGCAGAACATGTCCTCATAGTTCGGACGCGACGCGGCCAGGCACTGGAACAGATTGAGCTTCGACATGCTCAGACAGCCCTGGCTGACCCGTTCGAACGTCAGGGCGTCGGTGTTGGGCCGGGCGTTGTCCCCGGCCGCTCCCAGCGCCGCCAGGGCGGCCAAGGCCAGGGCGTTCTCGACCGCGGCGGGATAGGGCGGCTTGCGCGGGTCTCCCGACGCCCCGAGGCCCGACCCCTGATGCGCGGCCTCGAACAGCCGGGCCGACTCCCCGGCCGACGGCAGCATGGCCACCGCCGAACGGACCTTGGCGTTCTCCAGTCGTCCCTCGCGGTCCGCCACCGCGGCGATCGCCCACGAACGGCGGGGGTCATGGCGCGCCTGGATGGCGTAGGCGTCGTTCTCGATCGAGTCCGCCGCCCGGCTCAGCGCGCCGATGTCGGCGGCGAGGGCGGTCATGACCAGACCGGCGGCCGCCTCGGCACCGGGCAGGGTCGAGGCATAGGCCGGATCGGCCACGATGTCGGCGATCACCCTGTCGCGCATCGTCCTGTCCCCGGCGTACTGCCGGACCCCGGCCACGAACTCGGGTGACTGCAGGGCCAGGATGGAGGCATAGGCCACCAGCCCACGGGAAATCTGCTCGGGATCATAGGCGGTGCCCCTTCGCAGGGCGGTCTGGATGGCCTCCGGGCTGTCGAAGCCGCCTCCAAGCGTCGCCATATCCCGGGTGAAGGCCAGATAGACCGCCGCCGCCTGCGCAACGCTGTCGTTCAGCGCGATGGGCGGGGGCTGTCGGGCGGCGATCTCGGCCGCCATCCGGGCCGCTTCGGCTTCGGCCTCGGCTTCGGCGTTGTTGGAGGCGCAGCCGGCCAGCAGGGCGGCGGCGGCGAAGGCGATCACGGACAGACCGCAACGCGGGGATACCGGACGCATCAGGACTCCTCGGAAAACCGGAGCCAAGCAAAGGCCCATCCGTCGGCCCAAATGGGGCGGGCCGGCCGAGGTTCCGAAGATCAGTCGAACAATTTGGAGACGGATTCCTCGTTGGCGATCCGCCGGATGGCCTCGCCGATCAGCGGAGCCACCGAGACGCGCCGGATTTTCGGGCAGGTCAGAACTTCGTGAGGTTGCTCGATGGAGTCGGTGATCACCAACTCCTTGAGAGGGCCGTCGGTAATGCGCTGGACGGCCGGGCCGGACAGGACGCCGTGGCTGATATAGGCGGAAACCTCCGTCGCGCCCTTGTCCATCAGGGCCTTGGCCGCATTGACCAGGGTGCCGCCAGAATCGACGATGTCGTCGAACAGAATGCAGCGGCGTCCCTCGACGTCGCCGATGATGTTCATGACCTCGCTCTCGCCGGCCTTGGGGCGGCGCTTGTCGACGATGGCCAGATCGGCATCCAGCCGCTTGGCCAGCGACCGCGCCCGGACCACGCCGCCCACGTCGGGCGAGACGATCATCAGGTCGTCGCCGCGCGGATAATGGTCCTTGATGTCCCGCGCCAGCACCGGCGTGGCGACCAGATTGTCGGTGGGGATGTCGAAGAAGCCCTGGATCTGGCCGGCGTGCAGATCCATGGTCAGAACCCGGTGGGCCCCGGCCCGGGTGATCATATTGGCCACCAGCTTGGCCGAGATCGGCGTTCGGCCGCCGGTCTTCCGGTCCTGCCGCGCATAGCCGAAATAGGGCATGACGGCGGTGATCCGCTTGGCCGACGCCCTGACCAGGGCGTCGGTCATGATCAGCAGTTCCATCAGATTGTCGTTGGCCGGGTAGCTGGTCGACTGCAGCACGAAGACGTCCTCGCCGCGGACATTCTCCTCGATCACCGCGAAGACTTCGTTATCGGCGAACCGCTTCACCTGGGCCTTGGTCAGGGGCATATCGAGGTGGGTTGCGATGGCTTGGGAGAGAGTCCGGTTGGAGTTGCCAGAGAGCAGCTTCATGTCCGGTCATCCTTTCGCCGTCATCGCCCGGCTCAGAATGCCGCCGTCGCGTTGGCGCGCTACATATCAGGGGACGGCTCAGCCACAAGCGTTGAGAGTCTTTTTGGCTGACTTCTTCTCGCATTGGCGCGGGGTTGTCTGCTGGTGTAGAGATCGCGTCTCGTTTTCGGGGGCGCCGTCGGGTGGTAGCCCGCCGGCCTGTCATGTTGAGGTCGTCCTTGCCTGCTTCCAAGATCCGCACCGGTCTGATTCTTTCGGCCGTAGCCGTCTCAGTCCTGACGATTTCCGCCTGCGCCAATCGCGGGGACCGGCCTCGTCTGGCCTATGAGGAGCGCCCGGTCGAGGCGCTTTACAGCACGGGCTACCAGCGGCTGGAAAGCCGGCGCTGGGGCGATGCGATCGACTATTTCCAGGAGGTCGAGCGCCAGCATCCGTATTCGGAATGGTCGCGCCGCGCGATCCTGATGCAGATCTACGCCTACTATCAGAACAACAACTACGCTGAGGCGATCGCCGCGTCGGACCGCTTCATCCAGTTGTTCCCCGGCAATCCCAGCGCGCCCTACGCCTTTTACATGAAGGCCCTGTGCAATTTCGAACAGATCACCGACGTGGGCCGCGATCAGGGCTATGCCCAGGCTGCGCTGGACGGTCTGCGTGACGTGGCCCGCCGCTATCCGGGGACCAGCTACGCCATCGACGCGACGGTAAAGATCGACATGGTCAACGACCAGCTGGCGGGCAAGGAGATGGCCATCGGCCGCTACTACCAGCGCGCCGGCCAGCCGCTCGCGGCCATGAACCGCTACAAGGCGGTGATCAACAACGAGGCCTACCAGCGCACCTCGCATACGCCGGAAGCCCTCTACCGCCTGGTCGAGGTCAATCTGGTGCTCGGACTGAAGGAAGAGGCGACCCGCAACGGCGCTGTGCTCGGCTTCAACTATCCTGGCAGCCCTTGGTACGCCGAGGCCTACGCCCTGCTGACTGAAGAAGGCCGTCAGCCGGACGTTGCGCCCGAGGGCCAGCGCGAAAGCTGGCTGCGCCGGATGATTCCGGGCTGACATCCGCTTCTGTCGCAAGGGGCGGTCATGGCGGGCGTTCATCGCTAGACTGACCGTCATGGCGAATCAGATCCGGACGACCGCGCCCCCATGCTGACCGCCCTCTCCATCCGCGACATCGTACTGGTGGACGCCCTCGATCTCGACGTCGAGAGCGGGCTCACCGTGCTGACCGGCGAGACCGGGGCGGGCAAGTCGATCATTCTGGATGCACTCGGCCTCGCCCTGGGTGCCCGTGCCGACGCTGGCCTTGTCCGCGCCGGGGCCAAACAGGCCTCTGCCACCGCTGTCTTCACCGCCCCCGACGACCCCGCCCTGATCGCCATGATCACCGAGCGCGGGTTTGAGGTCGTGGCGGGCGAGGAACTGATCCTGCGCCGGACCTTGGCCGCCGACGGGCGAAGCCGTGCCTTTGTCAACGATCAGCCGGCGGGAGTCGCCGCCCTGCGTGAGATCGGCCAGGCCTTGGTCGAGGTGCACGGCCAGCACGAGACCGTCGGCCTGCTGGACTGGAAGACCCACCGCGCTCTGCTGGACAACTACGGCGGGCTGCAGCCGCAACTCGGCGGCGTCGCCACCGTGGCCGAACGCCTGAAGGCCGCGGAGCGCGCCGTGGCCGATCTGAAAGCCGCCGCCGCGGACGCGGCCGCCCACAGGGAAGAGCTCGAGCAGAACCTGTCCGACCTCGACGCGCTTGATCCTCGCGCCGACGAGGAGACGGACCTCGCCGGCGAACGCGCCCTGCTCGGTGCCGCGGAAAAGGCCATTGCCGACCTCGCCGACGCCCGCACCTCCCTGGGCGGGGACAAGCTGTCCCGCAACCTCGCCGCCGCCCTTCGCGCCGTCGAACACGCCCGCCAGCGGGCCGGGCAGGCCGGCACGGACCCCGAACACCCGCTGCTGCAAAAGCTCACCGCCGCCGCCGAGGCTATCGACCGCACTCTCGTCGAGGCCGAGGAGGCCATCGCCTGCGTCGACGCCGCCGCCAACGCCTTCGACTTTGAACCGGGCCGACTCGACAAGGCCGAGGAGCGGCTGTTCGCCCTGCGCGCCGCCGCCCGCAAGCTGAATACCTCCGTCGAACTGCTCCCGGTCCTGCGGGGTCGGTTCCGCGAACAGTTGCGGCTGATCGAGGACGGTGCCGAGGCGATCACGGCGGCCGAGAACGCCGCCGCCGTCGCCCGCGAGGCCTATGACGTGGCGGCGATGATGCTGACCTCGGCCCGCGAGGTCGCCGCTGACCGCCTGACCGCCGCCGTGATGGACGAACTGGTGCCGCTGAAGCTGGAGCGTGCGCGTTTCCGGGTCGCCTTCGAGCCTGTGGCGGACGGCCGCCGGGGGCCGCTCGGCGTCGAGACCGTGCGTTTCGAGATCGCCACCAACGCCGGAACCGCCTTCGGCCCGCTCGACGCCATCGCGTCCGGCGGTGAGTTGGCCCGTTTCGCCCTGGCCATGAAGGCGGCCCTGGCCGGGCGTGAGGATCAGCGCCAGCCGGTGATGATCTTCGATGAGGTCGATCAGGGGGTCGGCGGGGCCGTGGCTTCGGCCGTGGGCACCCGGCTGCAGCGCCTGTCCCAGGGTGCCCAAGTGCTGGTCGTGACCCATAGCCCCCAGGTCGCCGCGCGCGGCCATGTCCACTGGAAGGTCCGCAAAGCCGAGGCCGCCGGTCAGACGACCACTACCGTCGATGCGCTGGATGACGCCGCCCGCCGTGAGGAGATCGCCCGCATGCTGTCCGGCGCGACCATCACCGACGAGGCCCGTGCCGCGGCGCGCGCCCTGATCGGTTGAGCGATCAGGCTACAGGGCCGGAACCCCAAGCTTGGGGGGCGCTAATCCCGCACCCTGCAATCCGCTACTTTCGGCCCTCCGCCCCCGCCCTGCCGTCAGCGAAATCATCCCTGCGTCCGATCCTGACGCAAGCGCGGGCATGATGCTCAAATGCCCGCCGGGCCTCGGTCTTTGACCGAGATCCCGCAATCTGGTGCCTAGGCCCCCAGGATCCAGCCTTCCTCCTGTTCGACTTGCGCGACCAGCGCTTCGTCCGCGCCTTTGGGCGGGGCGAAAGCCTTCGACAGCTCGCCGCTCTCGTCCATCTTCGCCAGCGCCTCGGCGGTAGACCGAACCTGTGCCTGATCCTTGAACTCGCCCGGGTTGGGCTTGCCGTCGAACATGGACGGCCAGACCTCGACCACCAGCGCCGACAGGGGCTCGATGTCGGCGGCGTCCAGCGCGCGCCAGCCGGTTCCGAAAGGCCAGACCGCGCCCGACGGGCCGAGGGCCTCCAGCAGGCGGCGCACGGCCGGAACGCCCGTCATGGTCTGACCGCCCACCGCGCCCGCTCCATGCATCTGCCACACCGATTTCGGCTGCAGCTTGCCCTTGCGCGCGGCGTTCTCGGTGGCCCGGAACTCGGGAATGTCCCCAGCGGCGCCCGCCGGCGGCTTGGTCGTGGTTAGCCACCGCTGCGCCTGCTTGGCCGGCGCGCCCCATAGCGGCCAAGCCTGATCTGTCATCAGCCGGTTCATCTTGGCCGCGACCTGGTAGCGGTTGTTGGTGTTGTCAGCCTTGTCCACGACATTGGAGGCGAGGAATTTCCACATCGCCGACCAGGGTGCGCCGGACAGCTTCAGCTGCTCCGCCGTTCCCGCCGGATAGCCAAAGTTGAAGTCGAACCCGACCAGCACCCGGTCGCCGCGCTTGCGGTGATCGGCCAGCAGCGAGGCGAGCAGCTTCTCGCCCTCGGCGCGTGTGGCGACGTTGTGCGTCTCGGAATACAGGCGGAAGCGCACGTCGCGCTTGGCCACACCGATCCAGACCGACTGGTCGCCCAGCTTTTTGCCCTCGGCGGCGGTCCAGTCGGCGATAATGTAGGCGTCAAACAGGCGGGCCACGGGGGGCGCTCCAGATATTCAGGCGGCAGGGATGGGGGCTTCTAACCCCCGCGGCCTTCGGCTGAAAGAGCGATCAGCCTTTCAGCAGCGCCTCGAGGTGCGACAGCCACCGTCGGCCCAGCCTCAGTGCCTCGCCCGGCGAACTGGTCTGGACGGGCAGGGTGGCGTCCCACAGGGCCAACTCGAACTCTGGATGGCGCGCATCGCCGAACATCAGCCGCAGCACCACCTGCTCCGCATCGGGGGCCAGTATGTCCAGCGACTTGCGGGTCTCGCCCCGGCGGACGCGGGCCACGACATGGCCGTCGACGATAATCTCGCCGCCGTCGATCTCCTCGAAGGCATAGACGAGGCCAGAGGCTCCGCGGTTCCACAGCACGGCGATCTGCGCACCGTCGAAGTCCAGCCCCGCGGCGCGTCCCTCCGCCGGCGACAGGGCCTCGGCCTCAGGCGTCGCGCCCAGCGACTTCAGCAGGGCCCGGCGCATCCGCCGCACAGGCTCCATCCACCAGGCCAGGATCAGAACCGCCGTCGTCAGCGCCGCCGCCATCAGCGCGATCAGCAGCAGGACCCGCAACGCCTCAGCCAAGGCTAGTCCTCCAGTTCGATGACGACCGGAACGTGGTCGGAGGGCTTGTCCATGTCGCGGGCGTCGCGATGGGTCTCGACCGACTGGAAGCGGTCAGCGGCCTGCGGTGACAGCAGGTGGAAGTCGATGCGGATGCCGTGATCCCGCTGCCAGGCACCCGCCTGATAGTCCCAGAAGGTGTAGGTCCCCGGCGGCTGGCCGCCCAGGTCGCCGGCTTCGGACAGGCCGAGGTTGAGCAAGCCCCGGAACGCCGCCCGGCTCTGGGGCTGGAACAGGGCGTCGTCGACCCAGGCCGATGGGTTCCGCGCGTCTTCAGCCGTCGGGATGACATTGTAGTCGCCGCACAGGGTGAACGACTCCTCCAAGGCCAGCAGATCGCGGGCATGGGCGTGCAGCCGGTCAAACCAGGCCATCTTGTAGGCGAACTTGTCGGTGCCGATCGGATTGCCGTTTGGCAGATAGATGCAGCCGACTCGCACCGGCCGCGGAGCCTCGATCAGGGCTTCGATATAGCGGGACTGCTCAGCCTCGGCTTCATAGCCCGAGGCGTCCACCCCCGGCAGGCCCCGCCGGACGTCGGACAGCGGATGCTTCGAAAGCAGGGCGACGCCGTTGTAGCTCTTCTGTCCGTGCGTCTCGACATTGTAGCCGAGGCTTTCAAAGGCCTCGCGCGGGAATTTCTCATCGACGCTTTTGATCTCCTGGAAGCAGGCGACGTCGGGCTGCGCCGCTTCCAGCCAGGCCAGCACGGTCGGCAGGCGAGCGTTGACCGAATTCACGTTCCAGGTGGCGATGCGCATCCGCCATGATTACGGCGCGTCGGGGCCTTCTGTGAAGCGCCGATCTCCCAAAAGGAAACGCCCCGGAGCGAACTCCGGGGCGTTCCGATGGTCCTTGGGCGATCCGCCTACTGTTCGGTCGCCGCCGGAGCCGCGGTCGTCAGCTGGCAGCCCTGGGTGATGGCCGCAGCCTCGGGCGCGGCGCAGGACAGGACTGCCTCGGCGGTGTAGCGCGCGCCGACCCGAGCGAAATAGCCGCCGCCGGCCCCGCATTTCACTTCGTAGACCGCCAGCCCCCTGGCGTCGCGGCCGATGCGCCGGAACTGTTCGACATCGCAGGCGGCGGCGTCAGTCCCGGCCAGGATGCCGGTCCAGGTGCTTTTGCGCTCGGCCTCTGTCGTGTAGCGGCAGGCGTTGTTCTCCTGGATCAGATCCATGCAGGGGGTCGACTCCCAGACCTCGCCGGCCTTCTCGATCCAGAAACCGTCCCGGTCGACGCAGCCGATCTCATAGATGAGGTTGCCTGCTTCACTTCTGCCAATGGCCGCGGCCTTGTCGACGGTGCAGTCGAGTCCAGCCGTGCGGGCATAGGTGGAGAGCAGCGGCACCGGGTCCAGATTCACGGGCAGGGTGCACTGCTGACCGACATCGGCGGTCGGATCGCGCAGGCGGCTCGTCTCGGCCTGCCCGCCTAGCTCCAGACAGTTGAAGGTCTGAGGCGGTGTCGAACTGACCGCCAGATAACCGGCGGCACCGGTGCAGACGGCCTCATAGGTGGAGTGCTGTTCCGCCGTGACGCCGAGCAGCGTCGCTTCGGACACCTGGCAGTCGATGCCCGCACCGGTCAGCAGGGCCTGTGCGGCGGCCTTGTTCTCCTCCGGCGTCGCGACAACGGGCGCTTCCTGGGTGTTGCGGTCGCGGCGGCTGCGGCGGTCGTTGCGTTCACGGGCCCCGTCGCCGATGCGGCCGGGCAGAACCCGGTCGCCGCGAATGTTGCCGCTGGCGCGGTCCGAAGTCTCGTTGGCGCGGGGATCTTCCCCGCTCTGGGCGAGGGCGGGCTGAACGCCGATAAGGGCCAGCGCCATCACGCCGCCTGCCAGCGCGAGCAACTTCTTGTGGAACACGTGAAAACTCCAGAAGGGAAATGTCTGCGAAATCCTTGGCGGGCGGTTGTGGCCGGGTCAAGGCGCGCCTGTCCGGGTGCTGGACGCGAGTCGCGGCTTCGGCCTATTCTCCCTTAGTTTCGATTGGAGACGGACTTGGCTGACGGCGTCGCCCTGCTGGAAGAGAGCGGACAGTCCCGCGAGGAGCGGGGGCTGACCTATCCGTTCGGCTCGCCGCCGTCGTCCGGCGAGGCGGTCCGCGTGGCACCCGACGTCCTGTGGATGCGGCTGGCCATGCCGATCGCGCTCAACCACATCAACGTCTACGCGGTCGAGGACGGAGACGGCTGGGCGCTTGTGGATACCGGCCTGGACCTGGTCGGGACGCGCGCTGAATGGGATGCGCTGCTGGCCGGACCGCTGGGCGGTCGTCCGGTCACCCGGGTGATCTGCACCCATATGCATCCTGACCACATCGGGCTGGCCGGCTGGCTGTGCGAACGGTTCGACGCGCCGCTGGTCATGCCGCGGCTGGAATACGCCATGGCTCGGATGCTGCTGGCGGACACGGGACAGGCCGCGCCGGAAGCGGGGGCGGTCTTCTATCGCGCGGCGGGTTGGGATGAGCAGCAGGTCGAGGGCTACCGGACCGGCTACGGCCAGTTCGGGCGGGTTGTCTCGCCTATGCCCTCCGGCTTTGTCCGCATGAAGGAAGGCTGTCCGGTCAGGATCAGCGGCCACGACTGGCGAGTCGTCATCGGAGAAGGCCACAGCCCGGAGCACGCCTGCCTTTGGCGTGAGAGCGACGACGTCGTGCTGGGCGGAGACCAGATTCTGCCGAAGATCTCCTCCAATGTTTCGGTCTGGCCGACCGAGGCGGACGCGGACCCGCTAGGAGACTGGCTGGACTCGCTGGAGCGGATGAAGACGGTCTACCCCGACGAGGCTCTGGTCCTGCCGTCGCACGGTGAGCCGTTCCGGGGCGTGCAGGCACGGCTGGACGCGTTGATCCGGGGGCACAAGACCGCCCTCAAGCGGCTCGAGCGGACGCTCCGGGAGCCGTGCCGGGCCGTCGACGTCTTTCCTGCCCTGTTCGCGCGGCCCGTCGGCGACGGCGTCCGTGGCATGGCGACCGGCGAGAGCCTCGCGCACCTCAACTATCTTCTCCACCGGGGCCGGGCATCGCGGTGCCGCGACGCCGACGGCGTGGACTGGTGGACCACAATCAAACAGGGAACGAAGGCGTGACCGACCACATCAAGACGGATCTCTCCGACGGCGTGCTGACCGTCACCCTGGCGCGGCCGGAGAAGAAGAACGCCATCACCCAGGCGATGTATGCGGCCCTGTCCGACGCGGTCGAAGCGGCACGGACGGACGAGGCCGTGCGGGTTCTGCTGTTCCGCAGCGAGGGCGACGCCTTCTCTGCCGGCAACGACATCGCCGACTTCATCGCGTTGGGGTCGCAGGGCCAGAAACCCACGGACATGTCGGTGTTCCGCTTCCTCAAGGCGCTCGCCGATCTGGACAAGCCCGCCGTGGCCGCCGTGCGGGGCCGCGCGGTGGGCATCGGCCTGACCCTGCTGCTCCATTGCGACATGGTGGTGGTGGCTGAAGACGCCCTGCTTTCGGTGCCTTTTGTCAATCTCGCGTTGGCACCGGAGGCCGCGTCGTCGATGCTGCTGCCGGCGGCGCTCGGCCATCGCCGTGCCTTCGAGATGTTTGCCCTCGGCGAGGCGATCGATGGACGGACCGCCTTGGCCTGGGGGCTGGCCAACCGCGCCGTCCCCGCCGATCAGGTCGAAGCCCTGGCGGCCGAACTGGCCGCCAGGCTCGCGGCCCGGGCTCCTAACTCGATCCGCAAGACCAAGCGGCTGATGCGCGACGCCGAGGCCCTGTGGGCGCTGATGCAGCGCGAGGGCGAGGCCTTTGGCAGCCAGATGTCGAGTCCCGAGGCGATGGAGGCCTTTATGGCTTTCAGCCAGAAGCGCGCGCCTGATTTCTCGAAAGCCGGTTGATTCGGCGCGGCGTGACCCTTAGGTGCGCGCGTCCATGCTCGACACGTCCGTATCATCCTCCGCCGTCCGCATCGAAGCGGAAGTCCTCGCCGACGCCACGGCGGTGGACGCGCTGGTGATCGCCGCCTTCGGGCCTGGCCGCTACGCCAAGACCGCCGAACGCCTGCGCGAGCAGTCGGAAATCGTGGCGGGCTTCGTCGCCCGTGGCGGCGAACGGGTGCTGGGCTCCGTCCGGCTGTGGTCGATCACCATCGGCGGCGCGCCGGCGCTTTTCCTCGGGCCGATCGCGGTGGCCGTCGACGACCGAAAGGTTGGGCTGGGTGCCGATCTGGTGGGGGCCTGCCTGTCCTTTGCCGCCGTGAGCGGCGCGGGCGTGCTGCTGGTCGGCGACGCCCCCTATTTCGGCCGGTTCGGCTTTACGGCGGCGGCGGGCGTGATGCTTCCGGGCCCGGCCGATCCGCGCCGCATCCTGTGGCGGGGCGAGACCCGGCTGGCAGGAGCGGTGCTGCCCGTGGGCTGATCCAAAGCTGCGGTGACCGCATTCGGCATTGCCAGCGCCGCGCGGACCCTTAAGTCTGCATCCATGTCCGTACCCGCCGACAGCAAGACCGGTCTGGCCGCCGTCGCCGAGGCCGCCAGACAGGCACCGGACCGTGGCCTGCCGCCTGTCCACCTGTGGAACCCCGCCCACTGCGGCGACATCGACATCGTCATCCGACGCGACGGCGTGTGGATGCACGAGAACTCGCCCATCGGTCGGACCGAACTGGTCCGCCTGTTCTCGACCGTGCTGCGCAGGGACCCGGACGGCTACTGTCTGGTCACGCCGGTGGAAAAGTTGTCGATCCGGGTCGAGGACCTGCCGTTCCGCGCGGTCTCCATGACCCGGGACGGCGATACCCTGCGCTTCACTACCGACGTCGGCGACACCGTCGAGGCCGGGCGGGAGCATCCCATCGAGGTGCAGACCGATCAGGCCACCGGCGAGCCGTCGCCCTCCATCCGCGTCCGCGCCGAGCTGTGGGCCCGCATCGCCCGCCCGGTCTTCTATGAGCTGGTGGAGATGGCGGAGGTCGAGTCCGGGCGTCTGGTGGTCCGCTCGGGCGGCGCTGTCTTTCCGCTCGGCCCAGTCGGAGCGGGGGTCGCATGAGCCTGATCTCCCTGCGTGAACGGCTCGTGGAGCGGCTGTCGCCCGTCAATTTGTGGCGGCCTGATGCCCTGCCGTCCTTGTCCGACTACGATCTTAACCCCGAGGCCGCGCGGCCCGGCCGGACCCTGCGTCCCGCCGCCGTGCTGGTGCCCGTCATCGCCCGGCCGGAGGGTGCGACCGTCCTCCTGACCCGCCGCTCCGATTCCCTGGCGAGCCACACCGGCCAGATCGCCTTCCCCGGCGGCCGGCTTGACCCGGGCGAGACGGCGGAACGCGCCGCCCTGCGTGAGGCCTGGGAAGAGGTGGCGCTCGATCCCGCCGCGGTCGAGGTGCTGGGCCTTGGTGACCCCTATGAGACCGTCACCGGCTTCGTCGTCACGCCGGTCATCGGCTGGCTGGCCGAACCACCGCTGGTCACGCCCTCGCCCGACGAGGTGGCCGAGGTGTTCGAGGCACCGTGGAACTTCCTGATGGACCCCGTAAACCACCGCCGGGACTTCTATGACCCCGACATAGGCCCGCGCCGCTGGTTCTGGGCCATGCCGTGGCGGGAGCGCTACATCTGGGGCGCGACCGCCGCAATCGTCCGGTCACTGCGCAACCGGTTGTACGAAGACGAGCCGGAAGTCGCCGCCGCTGTTGGCGAGGATGCCGCATGACCTCCCGCCTGACCGATCAGCCGTGGCTCACTGCCTCTTCGACCCGCGCGGTCGTCGCCGCCCTCGAGGCCGTCGGCGGTCCCGGCTGCGCCCGGTTCGTCGGCGGCTGCGTGCGCAACGCCCTGATCGGCCAACCGGTCGCCGATATCGACCTCGCGACGACCTTGAAGCCGGAGGACACCGACCGCGCCATTCGTGCCGCGGGCCTGAAAGCCGTGCCCACCGGCATGGCTCACGGCACCGTCACCGCCGTGGCCGAGCGGACGCCGTTCGAGATCACCACCCTGCGTCACGATGTCTCGACCGACGGGCGCAATGCTACTGTGGCCTTCACCGACGACTGGCATGAGGACGCCGCTCGCCGCGATTTCCGCCTCAACGCCCTCTATGCTGACGGCGAGGGGCGGGTCTTCGATCCGACGGGCGAGGGCGTGGCCGACGCCATGGGCGGGAGAATCATCTTCGTCGGTGATCCCGAGACCCGCATCCACGAGGACTTCCTTCGTATCCTTCGCTTCTTCCGTTTTCACGCCTGGTATGGGCGAGGCGAGCCTGACCCGGCGGCCCTCGCCGCCTGCGCCGTCCTGGCGTCCGGCATGACCCGGCTCTCGGCGGAGCGCGTCTCCAGCGAGTTGATGAAGCTGTTGTCCGCACCCGATCCGGGTGCCGCCGTCGCCGCCATGGCGGAGGCGGGCGTGCTGGCGCAGATCCTTCCCGAAGCTCAGCTGACCAGCCTGTTCGACGCGGCGGTGGAGCAGGGGGCCGACGCCGTGGCGCGGCTGAGCATGCTGCTGCCCGCTGAAGAGGCGGTGGTCCGGGAGGCCGCGACGCGGCTGCGGCTTCCTAACACAGTCCGGGACAGGCTGGCCGTGGCCGCTCTCGCCCTTGCGGATGTCAATCTGGCGATGACCGACCAGCAGGCTCGCGTGGCCCTCTACCACCACGGACATCAGGCGTTCGTCGACGCCATCCGCCGCCGGTGGGCCGGGGTGCCGGATGCGGCCGCCGACGCGCAGCGCCTCCTGGCCCTTGCCGAAGGCTGGACACGGCCGTCTCTCCCGGTCGGAGGACGCGATCTGGCGCGTCTGGGCGTCGAACCGGGTCCCGAGACCGGCCGTCTGCTCAAGGCGTTCGAACAGGGCTGGGTCGCCGACGACTTCCCCGCTGGCGGTCACGCCGAGCGGCTGGCGGCCCTGATCACTCCGCCGCGCGGGTGATCTCGGTCACCACGGGCCGGTGGTCCGATCCGTTGGGGTCCCCGAGTCTGCGCCGTACGAAGGCGAGGTCGGGCGAGGCGTAGACCTGGTCGATCGTCATCGACAACGGCGCGGGAAAGTCGCTCGGCCAGGTTCCGGGAAACCCGGGCGCGGGATGCAGCCCGATGTCCCGGCGGACCTGTTTGCCGATTCGTGCGCTGGATACGCTGTTGAAGTCGCCCGCGACCACAACCGGACCGGTCAGGCCGTCCACCACGGCTTCGAGCGCCATGGTCTGGCTGATCTGGCCCCACTGGTGCTGAAACGGCCACGGCCGGGTCAGGTGCACGCCGACGACGTTCAGCGGACCCAGTGGCGTCCGCGCCACGGCAGCGACCGCGTGCAGGCCGTCGGGCGGGTCATCGACAGCACTCAACGGGTAGCGGGAGCCGATCACCGACCGCGACGGCCCTCGCGTCGTGTCCATCCGCATCGACGCCGCGCGGTGCGGATAGCCTTCCAGCACCTCGTCGATCCGGCTCGCGGGACCCCGCCCCAGTTCGATCAGCACCACGATGTCGGCGTCCGCCTCCTCGATGGACCGTCTGATCGCGGCGACATCGTCGTTCAGAAAATAGACGTTGGCGGAGTATAGCCGCACGATCGGCGTCCCCTCGGCGGCCCTCGGTCCGCCCGGCGACCATTGGGGCAGGACCGCAAGGCCGAGCATCAGACAGGCGGCGAGGCCGTGCAGGGCGGCGGCCTTGAACCGGGTCAGGGCCAGGACGGCGCTGGCCAGGACCGTGACCGGCAGCGCCGGCCCGGTGAACTGGGCCAGAATGTCGAACCAGCGCTGGCCGATCCCGCCTAGCGCCACCAGACCGAGCCCCAGCGGGGCCGTCAGGGCCAGGCGGAGCAGCGCATCCAACGCCCCCTTGGGCGCGACCCGGGCGCGCCACGATCGCGGGCCTTGCCTTTCATGGTGAACGGGGTTCGTCATGGCGCGTTACAGTCTCGCTTCGGAGGGTTGGCATGGCCAGACGGACCATCGGCGATATCGAGAAAATCTGGTCGAATGTCGAGGGCGTGAAGAAGCTCTCCGACCGCGCCGTGGGGATTGGGCCGTTCGGCATCGGCCTCGACGGCCTGCTGACGTGGATTCCGGTCGTGGGCACGGTCTACAGCGTCGGGGCGGCGGGCTGGCTGCTGGTCCAAGCGATGAATGCCCGGGCGACGCCGGGGACCGTCGTGCGGATGCTAGGCTATCTGGGACTGGACACCGCGACGAGCGTCGCTGGCGAGGTTCCGTTCGTCGGAATCGCCGGGGATGCGATCGACTTCCTGTTTCCGGGCCATCTGATGGCGGCCAAGGCGCTGCAGAAGGACATCGAGAGCACCCACTGGGTCGAGGCCAGTGAGCGCGAGGCGCGGGCGTCCGGCGCTCACGACCGGCACGTGGCGGACATGCGCGGCAAGCCGGGGCTCCGCCGCGTCGTCTATCTACACGATTGAACGCCGTTATCGAATGCTGACAATCCGGCTCCAGCCATCATAATTATTTGGGCCAAGCCTCTGATCTTGCTGGACCCGATGGGCTGCCCAGCGTCATGAACCCGCCACAGGAAGGCATGGGCTCAGACTGATCTCCGACACAGTTCCGGAGACTTTCTGATGAGCAATGAGCAGACCGCCCGCCTTGGCCTTCCATATCTGGCCGCGGGCCAGATGCAGAAGCATGTGACCCTGAACGAGTCCCTGACCCGGCTCGATGCCCTGGTTCAGACCGCCGTGGTCAGCCGCACTGTAGCGGCCGAGCCCTCCGCTCCGCACGACGGCGCCCTCTACATCCTGCCGCCCGACGCCACGGGCGCGGCTTGGGCCGGACGGGCCGCGGGAACGCTGATGCGCGCCGAGGCCGGCGGCTGGAGCGTCGTCGCCGCGCCGGACGGTCTGGTCGTCCTTGTTTCCGACTCTGCCGAAGTGGTGGTGCGCGACGGCGGCGACTGGACCGGATTGGGTAGCCGGCTGAACGAGATCCAGGCCCTAACGCGGCTTGGGGTGGGAGCCTCGGCGGACGCGGCCAATCCGTTCACCGCCCGCCTGAACAAGGCTCTGTGGACGGCGCTGAACGCAGGCGACGGCGGCGACGGCGATCTGCGCGTGACGTTCAACAAGGAAGGCGCGGCCGATGTCCTGTCGTTGCTGTTCCAGAGCGGCTACGGCGGCCGGGCGGAACTCGGGCTGATCGGCGACGATGATCTGAGGCTGAAGGTCAGCGCCGACGGCTCGGTTTGGCGGGACGCCTGGTCGGTCGATCGGACGACAGGCCGGGTCAGCTTCGATCAAGGAGCCGCGCGCCGGTCTGTGACCGTGCTGGCAGGCAATGGCAGCTACGCCGTCCCTGGATGGGCCCGGACCATCGAGGCCGTGGCCGTCGGTGCGGGCGGCGGCGGCGGGGCGGGTGCATTCGGCCCGTCAGGCTCTCGTTTCGGAGGAGGAGGCGGCGGGGCCGGGGGCGTCAGCCGGGCGATCTGGCCAGCTGATCAACTGGCGGCCGGCCTGACGGTCGTGGTCGGTGCCGGCGGCGCGGGTGGCTCGGCGGTGGCCGGGTCCGCGGGAAGCGGGTCGGCGGTTTATCTCGGTTCGACGGTGCTTCTGGTCGCGACGGGTGGCGGAGGCGGCGGTCTGGGCGGCGCTTCGAGCGGTGCGGCTGGTGTCGCCGGCGCTGGCGCGCCGAACTCCAACGGCGGAGGAGCCTCGAGCGTCTCAGCGTCGGGTGCGGCGGGCAAGAGTTTCGATCGTCCGGATGCGCCGGGCGGCGGCGGCGGGGGGGGTGGTCTCGACGCGGCCGGTGTGCCCCGGCCGGGCGGTCCCGGCGGCGATGGCGGTGCGCTGGCGGTCAAGGCGGCCGGCGGTGCGGCAGGCTCCGGCGCGGCGGGCGCTCCCGGCTCGGCCGCGCCTCACGCCCTGCTCTACTGGGCAGGGGGAGGCGGCGCGGGCGGCGGCGCGGCTGTTTCTGGTCCGGGGCATGACGGCGGTGCGGGCGGTCCAGCGGGGGGCGGCGGGGGCGGCGCGGGAGCCGGCATCTTGGCGGGCGGCGTCGGAGGCACAGGCTCCGGCGGCCTCGTCTGGCTGATTGCGCAGGGATGATCGCGATGTCCCGGCCTTTCAATCTCTACGAAGACCCACTGCTGGACACCGAGGTCTGGGATGTCCCGGCCCGGATGACGGAGGAGGACTTCTTTGTCCAGGCGGGTTCAGCCCGACGCCGCGGTGGACCGGCTTTGTTCGATCCGGAGGATGAGCGATGACCGATCCCGTCGACCAGCCCCCGTTTGCGCCGCTGGCGGAGGGGCGATGGCTCTGGCGCCGGCTCTATGTGTTCGCCACCAGCGCCGGTGCCTGGCTGCTGCTTGACCGCCTGATCGGTCTCACTCCGCCGGACGCGGCCCTGCCGCTGGCCAAGGGACTGATGGCGCTGCTTGCGCTGACCATGGTCCTCTATCTGGTTGCTCCGACGGCCCAGCAACTTATCTCGAGCCTCCGCTCGCTGCGGCCCGCTCCGGGCGGGGAGGGCGGGTGATGGGGTTCCGTCTTTCCGAACGCTCGTTGAGGCGGCTGGATGGGGTTCATCCCCGGCTGGTCGCGCTCGCCCGCGAGGCCGTAGCCCTGAGCCCGGTCGACTTCATGATCACGGAAGGCCGGCGTACGCCCGAACGGCAGACTGCTCTGATCCGCGCCGGGGCCAGCCGAACCAAACGGTCCCGCCACCTGACCGGGCACGCCATCGATGTGGCCGCCATGGTCGACGGTCAGGTCCGGTGGGACTGGCCGCTCTATCCGCGCATCGCCGCCGCCTTCAAGGCGGCTGCCGCCCGGCAGGGCACGGCCATCGTCTGGGGCGGCGACTGGCCGACCCTGCGCGACGGTCCGCATTTCGAGCTCGACCGAAAGGCTTTCCCGTGAGCGCGCGCCTGATCATGCGGACGCTGACCCCGGCGGGGTGGCTGCTTTGCGCGGTCGTCCTGATCGCGGCGCTGTTCCTGCTGGGCCGTGGCCTCGGCCTCAGCCTCAGCTGGGATCCGTTCGGCTTCGACACCCGGCGTCTGCAGGCCGTCGAACGCCGGGCCGATGCGGCCGTGAGCGAAGCCGCCGCCCGCGCGCTTGAGGTCGAAGGCGCCGCCGTTCTGGCCCGCCGGGTCGAACATCACCATCAACAGGCCGTCGAACTGGCGCGTGTGACCGCCGTCGCCGACGCCGAGGCGAGGAACGCCGATGACTCACACCTTCCAATGGACCCGGATCGCGCCGGTCGTCTGCGCGGTCATGATCGCGAGCTGTGCCGGCTCGCCCCCGCTGTCTGCGGAGCCGCCCCGTCTGAGCCTGCCGGAAACGGCGGAGACGCCGTGCCGTCTGGACCGGTTGCCGGACGCCCCGACGCTGGCTGATCTGGAGATATCCTACATAGCGCGCGGTCTGGCCCTGGCCGAGTGTGACGCCGCGCGTCGGCTGGCGGTCGAGACTCTGCTGGCGGAGCGCACTCTTCAGGACCGCTGGCGCAATCCGGCACCGCCCTGATCCGGGGCGAAGTGTCCGAAGTGTCCCACGAATTTCGCCGATATTCGGACACTTCGGCAGTTTCTGCAGCCCCCGCCCGGCAGAACTTGCCGGGAGCCCGGCAGAAACTGCCGCCCACCCGACGTGCTTAACAGGAACTAACGCAGTAAAATCAACGAATGTGGCCTTGGCACAGGCGTTATGGCTCTGGTCCCGTCCTTGCTGCGGACCTTGTCGAGCAAAATGCTCCCGGCAGCCAAAATGGCGTCGGACACCTTGAAACAAGGATTATCGTCATGGCGCTGAACAGCGTTAACACGAACGTGGGCGCACAGATCGCCCTCCAGAACCTGCAAGTTACGAACAACGAACTTGCTACGGTTCAAAACCGCATCAACACCGGCAAGATCGTCTCGTCCGCCAAGGACAACGGCGCCATCTTCGCCATCGCGACCGGACAGCGTGCCGAAATCGGTGCCCTGAACGCCGTCAAGGACAGCCTGAACCGTGGCCAGTCGGCCGTGGACGTCAGCCTGGCCGCCGGCGAAACGGTCTCGGACCTTCTGGCTCAACTGAAGGAAAAGGCCCTGTCCGCCACGGACTCGAGCCTCACGACTTCGGCGCGCTCGGCCCTGAACGAAGACTTCAAGGCCATCCGCGACCAGATCGCCACCGTCGTCTCGAACGCCGAGTTCAACGGCGTCAACCTGCTGGACGACTCAACGGGCACGGCTGGCTATAAGGCCCTGTCCAACACGGCTGGTTCGACCATCAAGGTTGCGGGTGAAGACCTGACCCTCGGCGGTGCCAACGTGGACGTCACGGCCACCACCACCATCGGCACCGCGACGCTGGCCACGGCCGCTCTTGCTCTGGTCGAGACTTCGATCGACCAGGTGTCGGCTTCCCTGGCTCGCCTGGGCACCGGCTCCAACTCGTTCGGCACCCATCTGAAGTTCGTTGGCAAGCTTCAGGATGCTCTGGAAGCCGGCGTCGGCAACCTGGTGGACGCCGATCTGGCCAAGGAAAGCGCCCGACTGCAAGCTCTGCAAACCAAGCAACAGCTGGGTGTGCAGGCGCTGTCGATCGCCAACTCCTCGAGCTCCATTCTGCTCGGACTGTTCCGCTAAGGATCGACCGGAAGGGGGGGGGGCGGCGGGCCCCCCCCCCCCCCTACACTCCCCCAGGAGGGGTTCCGCCGGGTGAAAACCGCCGGGAGGGGGAAGGTAAACCCAAACGAATATATGCGAGGGGGGCGCCCCCACCACGAAAGCCCGGG
>JBBQOK010000026.1:0-20971 GCA_038330765.1 Caulobacterales bacterium
ACCCCCGCCCGCGATAGGTCGGCACGCCCTGATCCGGCAGCCATAGCCCCTCGGGCGCGACCCCCGTCTGCCAGAAGACGTCGATCGGGATGCCGCCGCGCGGATACCAGTAGCCGCCGATCCTCAACCATTTCGGCTGCAGCAGGTCGGCGATCTTCTTGCCGATGGCGACGGTGCAGTCCTCGTGGAAGGCGCCATGGTTGCGGAAGGCGGTCAGATAGAGCTTCAGGCTCTTGGACTCGACCAGCCAATCGCCCGGCGCATAGTCGATGACGATATGGGCGAAGTCCGGTTGGGCCGTCACGGGGCACAGGCTGGTGAACTCCGGCACGGTGAAGCGGGCCAGATACAGGGTGTCGGGATGCGGGTTCGGCACCCGCTCCAGCTCGGCGGTTTCCGGGCTGGTCGGCTGGACGATGTGCTGGCCAAGCTGGTTCAGGCCTGAGGTGTCGGTGGTCATTTGTTCGCTCTAGCCCCCGGCGCGGCTTGGGTGAAGAGTGCTAGTAAGCAGGAAGTGAGCCGCGACGGCGAGATCGAGTTGAACCCGCTCACCCCTTGCTCACTCGCACTCGTAACCCAAACAGCCATTTGCCTTCCCCCGCGACAGCCCGCTATCCGTATCGAAAGACAACGGGGAACTTCGCCATGGCCATTCCGGCATCACTGCAAAAGGGTCTGACGCTGCCGGTCATCGCGGCGCCCATGTTCCTCGTCTCGGGGCCGGATCTGGTCGTCGAGTGCTGCAACAACGGTGTCATCGGCACCTTCCCGTCGCTGAACCAGCGCACCACCGAGGGCTATCGGGAGTGGCTGCACGAGATCAAGGGCCGGCTGACCCCCGACGCGGCCGCCTATGGCGTCAACCACATCGTCCATCCGACCAATCCGCGCCTGATGGCCGACATGATGGTCTCGGTCGAGGAAAAGGTGCCGCTGATCATCACCTCGCTCGGCGCGGTGCGCGACGTGGTCGATGCGGTGCACGGCTACGGTGGGGTGGTGTTCCACGACATCGCCAACGTCCGCCATGCCAGGAAGGCGGCCCAGGCGGGCGTCGACGGACTGATCCTTGTGGCCAACGGCGCGGGCGGCCATGCCGGCGTGGTCAACCCCTTCGCCCTCGTCGCCGAAGTGCGCACCTTCTTCGACGGCACCATCATCCTGTCCGGCTGCCTGTCGACCGGCGGCGACGCGGCGGCGGCGCTTATGATGGGTGCCGACTTCGCCTATATGGGCACCCGCTTCATCTCGACGACGGAGTCGATGGCCCAGGGCGAATACAAGCAGATGATCGTTGACGCCGGCGCCTCCGACATCACCTACACTCCGGCGGTGTCAGGCATTCCCGCCAACTTCCTGACGCCTTCGCTGATCGCCAACGGCATCGACCCGAAATCCCTGCCCGAGCACAAGCTCGACATGGCCGATGAGGCCAAGGCCTGGAAGACCGTCTGGTCAGCCGGTCAGGGTGCCGGAGCGGTGCATGACGTCCCGGGAACCGCCGACCTCATCCGCCGCATGCGGCACGAATATTCGCAAGCCTGTTATGAATTCGACAAAAAGCGGCTCTAGACCCGCCTCGTTCACCCGAGGCAATTCCATGATCCGTACCCTGACGACTGCCGCCGCCGCGGCCGCCCTTCTGGCCTGCGCCGCGCCCGCCGTGGCCCAGGACGCGCCTTCGGGATCGTGGTCCTTCGCCGTCGGTGCCGCCACCGACAACCGCTCCAAGGACGCCTCCAAGACCGGCGGCGACGCCTTCGTCTGGGGCGAGGCGGAATGGGAGAACGCCACGGGCCTGTTCTACGGCGGGGCCAGCTTCGAGACGATCGACAGCTCCGGCTCCGACCTCGAGGTCAAGGTCAGCGGCGGCGTCCGCCCCCAGGTCGCCGGTTTCGACCTGGTTCTGGACGTGGCCCACAAATGGCAGATCGACGCCAATCCGGGTGCGGATGACGACGCCTGGGAGTTCACCGCCGACGTCAAACGCTCGATCGGGCCCGCCAGCGGCCGCTTGCGCCTGCAGTATTCGCCCGACAGCACCGGTGCCACCGAGGCCTGGACCTGGGTCGAGGCCCGGCTCGGCTGGGACTTCACCGACAAGCTGTCGGCCTCCGCCGCCATCGGTCGGCGCGAGCAGGACAACAACGTCGACTATACGGGCTGGAACGCCGGTTTCGCCTACGCCCTGACCCGCAATCTCGAGGCCGACCTCCGCTACTATTCCACCGACGTCGCGGTGCCCGGCCAACAGTATGACGACGGTCTCGTGCTGGGCCTCAGCTACGCATTCTGAGGCTCGCAATCCGAGGCTCGCAATCGGGGCCGGTTCTCCCTACTTAGGGGTATGACTCATCGCCCCACGACCCTCGAACGCGCCTACGAACTCGCCAGCGAGGGCCGTTGCCGCACTGTCAGCGACATCAAACAGGCCCTTTCGTCCGAGGGCTTCGACCGGATCCAGGACTCCCTCTACGGTCCCACGCTCAGCGCGGCCCTGCGCAAGCTGTGCCAGGCGCACTATGTCGCTCCGGCGGAACAGCTGATGGGCGACCGCCCCGCGGACCAATCCCCCGACTGACCCCACCTTGCTTTCGTCGGCCGGACAGTCCAGAATGTTTGACGTCGATCTCTCTGCGAAACGCCACCCTCTGCTTTCGCACCGAGGTCCAGCCGCTCCTTTTAGACCCGACAGGCCTCCAGGGGCTTTTCCCTGAGGCCAACGCCAAACGGAGGTCTAAACATGGCTACCGGCACTGTGAAATGGTTCAACGGCACCAAGGGCTACGGCTTCATCCAGCCTGACGACGGCGGCAAGGACGTTTTCGTCCACATCTCGGCCGTCGAGCAAGCCGGCCTGCGCGGCCTCGATGAAAACCAGAAGGTTTCCTACGAAATCGAGCGCGACAAGCGGTCGGGCAAGGAATCCGCTGGTCAACTGAAGACCGAGGGCTGAGTTCAAGCGCCGGTCTGACCGGCGCATGATTTCGAACGGCGGCGGGGGCGAAAGCCTTCGCCGCCGTTCTGCTTTTCGGGGCACCCCGACGTTCGACCGGCCATCCCGGATGCAGGCCGTGGCCAGACGCCGCAGCCCTCATCCAGAGGTGCTCCACAGTCGTCTCTCCGCCCGAGCCGCAAAGACGGCGCTCAGGAGAGAAATCGATGACCTTCAACACCACCCGCGCTGGCGTGATCGCCGGCATCGCCGCCTGCGCCCTGCTGGCCGCCTGCTCTTCCATGGACGGCATGGCCGGCACCAGCGGCGGCGGCGAGGCGACCGTCATGGTCGGCGGCGCGCCGATGTATCCCAACCGGACGATCGTACAGAACGCCGTCAACTCGGCTGACCATACTACCCTGGTCGCCGCCGTGACCGCCGCGGGCCTCGTCGAGACCCTGTCCGGGCCCGGCCCCTTCACCGTCTTCGCACCGACCAATGCGGCGTTCGCCAAACTGCCCGCCGGCACGGTAGAGACCCTGGTGCAGCCGGCAAACAAGGCCACGCTGACGAAAATCCTCACCTACCACGTCGTCTCGGGTCGGGTCAGCGCCGCTGACCTGATCAGCCAGATCCGCGCCGGCGGCGGGCGCGCGCGCCTGACCACCGTCGAGGGCGGCATTCTGACCGCATCCCTGCGCGGAAACGCCGTCATCCTGACGGATGAGAAGGGTGGGGTCGCCACCGTCACCCAGGCCGACGTGTTCCAGTCGAACGGCGTGATCCACGTGACCGACACGGTCTCCATGCCGGACTGATGACCACCCGCGGGGCCGTCGTCGACACGATGGCCCCGCGACCGGTTCGATCTGTTCCTCTTGCTTTTGCGCCGGAAAGCGCCCATTTGAGGCTTCGTCGATCTCTTGCGAAACGCTGCTGCCCCTTTGCATCGCGCACCGAGGTCCAAAGCCGATCCCATTCAGACCCGACAGGCCGACCCGGAACTCTTCCGGCGGTCAACTGCTAGCGGAGGTCCTGAAAATGGCTACCGGCACTGTGAAATGGTACAACTCCACCAAGGGCTACGGCTTCATCGCTCCCGATGACGGTGGCAAGGACGTCTTCGTCCACGCCTCGGCCGTCGAGGTTTCGGACCTCGGCTCGCTCAACGAAAACCAGAAGGTCTCCTACGAGATCGAGCGCGACGCGCGCTCGGGCAAGGAATCGGCCGGTCGCCTGAAGGCCGCCGAATAGTTTCCGACTGACGGAAGGGCCGGCTGCCTCCACGGCGCCGGCCCGACCATCCTTGCTTTGTTTCTGGAGACCGCGATGACCCCGCTTGCCGACATGATCCCCGCCATGAGCGACGCCGACCTGAAGGCGCTGCGTATCAACGCCGAGCGACTGTCCGGCTCCGGTTCGCCGACCCAGGCGGCCACCGCCGTCGACATCATTCCCCTGATCGACGCCGAATTCGCCCGCCGCGCCGCCGCGCCGTCGACGACGGTCAAGAAGACCCGCGCCCCGGCCAAGAAGAAGGTCGTCCCCGCCAGCGGCCACCAGACCGCCCTGCCGTCCAAGGCCGCCTAGGTCCACACCCACATCATCCCCGTCATCCTCGGGGACTTGACCCGAGGATCAGACGCGGGACCGTGCTCTGCGGCGGCGATGCCCCCCGCGAGCCAAATTGCAATGTCCTCCCATCCAAACGCCGGACGGTCTGGCGATCCTTGGCTCAGCCCGAGGATGACGGCGCAGGAGTCGGGTCACGCGCGCCCTACGCCCCGCCCTGATCAGGCCAACGCCTGATCCAGATCCGCGATCAGGTCCTCGACATCCTCCACGCCCACCGACAGCCGGATCAGGCTGTCGGTCACGCCGCCAGCCTCGCGCAGCTCTTTCGGCACCGAGGCGTGGGTCATGATGGCCGGGTGGTTGACCAGGCTCTCCACGCCGCCCAGCGACTCCGCCAGCGTGAACACCTGCACCCGCTCCAGCACCTGCTTCGTGCGCGCCAGGTCGCCGTCTATGATGGCCGTCACCATGCCGCCGAACCGCCCGTTCATCTGGCGCGCCGCCAGTTCGTGCTGCGGATGGCTGATCAGCCCCGGATAGATGACCTTGGCCACTCCCGTCCGATCCTCCAGCCAGCGCGCCACGGCCATGGCGTTCTCGTTGTGCGCCTTCATGCGCAGGCCCAGGGTCTTCAGGCCCCGGTTGGCGAGGAAGGCATCGAACGGCCCCATCACCCCGCCGACGGAATTCTGAAGGAATTTGATCTCCTTCGCGAGGTCGGGGTCCGCCGTCACCAGCGCCCCGCCGATGATGTCGGAATGGCCGTTCAGGTATTTGGTCGCCGAATGCATGACCACATCGGCACCCAGCTTCAGCGGCTGCTGGCTCCACGGCGTGGCGAAGGTATTGTCGACGATCAGCAGCAGGCCGTGCGCCGTGGCGATCTTCGACAGGCCGGCAATGTCGGCCAGTTTCATCTGCGGATTGGTCGGAGTCTCGGCCCAGATCAGCTTCGTCTTCGGCGTGATCGCCGCCTCGACCTTCGCCAGATCGCTGAGATCGACATAGCCGAAGTCCAGTCCGGCCGAGCGCCGCCGCACCCGCTCGAACAGCCGCCACGAGCCGCCGTACAGGTCATCGCCGGTGACGATGTGCGAGCCCGCGTCCAGCAGCTCCAGCGCCGTCGAGGTTGCGGCCATGCCGCTGGCAAAGCCGAAGCCGTGCGTGCCGCCTTCCAGATCGGCCAGACAGGCCTCGAAAGCCTCCCGCGTCGGGTTCTTGCCCCGGGCGTATTCATAGCCCTTGTTTACGCCCGGGCTTTCCTGGGCATAGGTCGAGGTGGCGTAGATCGGCGTCATCACGGCGCCCGTCGTCGGATCCGGCCGTTGTCCGGCGTGGATGGCGCGGGTCGAGAACCCCTGGCTGTTTTTCAGCTTGGTCATCAATTGTCCTGATCGGGGCGGCCGATAGTGCCACCGTAAAACTGGGTCGAGCGGGTGAAAATCTCGGCCCACTCTGCAGGTCTGAACAGATGGCCGGCACCGGCGACCACTTCAACCCGCACATTGATTTCGTGTTCGCGCAGGAAGTCGACCCAGGCCGCCGTGTTGCGCGGCAGCACATGGGTATCGTTCTCGGCCCGGATGACCAGCACCGGAATGCGCCGCCGCGGCGGACGCGGCGTATAGACGTCCACCCCGCCCGCCAGACCGATGGCCGCCGCCGCCCGGCTGTTGCCCAGCGCTCCGTCGACCGCGACATAGGACCCCAGCGAATAGCCGAACATCGCCGTGCGCCGCCGGTCGACACCCCGGTCTATGAACCAGTCGATGGCGTGCGCGCCGACATCGCGCCAGGCCTCCATGATCCGTTCGGGCCGGACGCCGTCGTCGGCGAAAGCGTCGGTGTAGAGTGGCGTCAGCACCTGATAGCCGTCGCCCGCGAACCGCATGGCCAGTTCGTGCCACGGCCCCCGGTTGACGATCCGCCCGCCCGAGCCGTGCATCATCACGATGGCCGCGCGCCGTCCGTCGCCGACCGGGCGATAGTGGATGGCGCGGATCGGCTTGCCGTGGCTCTCGAAGGTCATCCCCTCATAGGTCGGCTGCGGCACCGTCTCCTGCGCCACGGCGGGAGCCGCGAGGCTGGCCGCCACGCCCGCCAGCAGACTACGCCGGTGCATTTGCCGGTTCCGCGCGACTTTCGAGGAATACCCGGGTGCGGCTGAAGGCGTCGCACCAGGTGGGCAGATCATACTGGTGGCCGTCGAAATCCAGCTCCTGTACCTCCACCGCCGCCCCGGCCCGGCGCAGGGTTTCCGCCAGCCGCAGGGTCGAGCGCACCGGAACGGCCTCGTCGCGCCGGGCGTGCAGCATCAGGATCGACAGATCGCGCCCGGCGAGGCTCGTTCCGGCCTCCCCGCCGCCGGCCACCAGCACCGCCGACCGTATGGTTCCCGCTTCCGAGGTCGCGGCGTCGGCACCGACCGCGGCACCCCGCGAATAGCCCCACAGCGCCACCTGCTCCGCCGAAACCCCCGGCCTGGCGGCCAGTTGGGCGGCCGCGTCGAGCGCCGCCTCACGCCACGCCCGCCGCGTCGCCACGGGCCGGCTCCGGTCAGGGGCGGCCGCGTCGAAATAAGCGGGCAGGATGACCCAGTAGCCCCGCGACGCCAGCTGGATGGCGTGGGCGTCGAACAGGATGGCGTTCATCTCGAACCCCGTGCCGCCGTGCAGCAGCACGACACCCGCGCCGTTGACCTCGCCCCTCGGCGTATAGAGATGGGCCCGGATCTGGCGCCCGCGGCTTTCGAAGGTGATCAGTTCGCGCGACGCCCGCACCGCCACATCGTCGGCGCAGCCCGGGATTCCGACCTGCGGCGGTATCTGGGCCATGGCAGCCGTGCCTGCGGCGGCCGCTGCGATCAGGCCGAACAGGGCGGCGCGCGCGGATCGGGTCAGGGCGTTGTCTGTCATCGGTTCACAGCTCGGGTCGGTGCTGGCCGGCCCGGCTCAGCCAGCCGGGGCGGCGGCCTCCGGTGCGGGCAGCAGGTGCGCGTCCATGAAGGCCCGCGACCGCTGGAACACCTGGCACCAGGCCTGGGGCGTCGGCATATGGTCGTTGGCGTCGAACAACTCCTTCTCGACCGTCGCGCCGCGCACGGCCAGATTCGCGGCCAGTTGGTCCATCGAGCTGAGGCTGACCGAGGGGTCGGACCGACCGTGGAGCATCAGGATCGGAATCGGACGACCGCCTTGGCTCAGGTTGTCATAGATGGCGGTGCCGGCCGAAACGCCGATCGCCAGCGCCGCCGGGGTGTCATCCGTCATCGCCCTGTCCGTCGCCAGAAAGCCGCCCAGAGAATAGCCCCAGACGCCGACCCGTTGCGGGTCGATCCCGGGCTGGGTGGCGAGGAAACGCACGGCGTTCAGGCTCGCCTCGGACCAGGCCCGGATGTCCTGGCCGTTGAACCGGGTGCGCCACGGGCGGGCGTCGAAATAGCTGGGCACCAGCACCGTATAGCCCCGCGACGCCATCTGGACCGCGTGCGGATCGAAGATGGGCGCGTGCCCCTGCAGTCCCGTGAAACCGTGCAGCAGCACGATCGCCGCCCCGTTCGAAACCGCCGGCCTGTAGATCAGGCCTGGAATCTGCTTGCCCCGGCTTTCGAACGAAATTTGCTCGCGGGTGGCGTTGTGGCGGATGTCGTCGGCGCAGCCGGTCGTCGCCGGAGCAGCCTCCGTCTGTGCGTTCGCCACGCCCGCACTGCCGAGGGCCGTGATCGCCGCCAGAACGGCCAGACTGCTCATTTTCGACAGGTTCATCGGTTCAAACTCAGGTGATTGATCAGATCGGTCCGTGTAATCAGACCGACAAATCGCTCGCCGTCCAGCACGATCGCCACCCGGTCCCTGTCGAACAGCGGGATCAGCGCGTCCAGACTCTCGCCCACCTGCACCGTATCGAGGTCGCGCGTCATGACCGTTCCAACGGGCTTTTTGAACCGTTCCTGGCGGGTGATCTCGTCGGTGTTCATCACATGGACGATGTCGCTTTCGTCCAGAATCCCGACCAGACGGCCGTCCTGGATAATCGGCAGCTGCGACACGTCGGCCCCGCGCATCCGCTTGAAGACGGTGTCCAGCGTGTCGTCCGGTCCGGCCACGACCACGTCGCCGTTCTCGTATTTGCGGCTGATCAGGTCCGACAGGTCGCCGTGCATCTCTCCGCCGCCCAGGCCCTGATCGGCCAGCCAGGCGTCGTTGTAGACCTTGGACAGATATTTGGCGCCGGTGTCGCAGACGAAGGTCACCACCCGCTTCGGCTCGGTCTGTTCGCGGCACCAGCGCAAGGCCGACGCGATCAGCGTGCCGGACGACGAACCGGCCAGCACGCCCTCCTTCAGAAGGAGTTCGCGGACCGTGGCGATCGCTTCGGCGTCGGGGATAGAATAGGCCTTGTCGATCAGGCTCATGTCGGCGGTATCGGGCACGAAATTCTGGCCGATGCCCTCGACGGTGTAGCTGCCCTCCGGTCCCGGCACCCCGTCATTGACGATCCCGGCCAGGGTCGAGCCGACCGGATCAGCCAGGATGATCTTCGCGTTCGAACCGACGCTTTTCAGATACCGGGCGATGCCGGTGATGGTCCCGCCCGAGCCGATGCCGGCGACGAAGGCGTCGATGTCGTGATCCATCTGCTCCCAGATTTCCGGACCCGTGGTCTGGAAATGGGCCAGGGAGTTGGCGTCGTTGGCGAACTGGTTGACGTAGAATCCGCCCGGAATCTGCTGCGCCAGCCGCTCGGCCATGTCGGTGTAATATTCGGGATGCCCATGCGGAACATCCGAACGCGTCAGGCGAACATCGGCGCCCATCGCCCTGAGATGCTGAATTTTTTCCTTGGACATCTTGTCCGGGATCACCAGAAGCACCTTATATCCCTTGGCCTGACCCACCAGCGTCAGTGCCAGGCCCGTGTTGCCGGCCGTCGCTTCGACGATGGTGCCACCGGGCTTCAGAAACCCCTCCGCCTCCGCCGCTGCGATCATCGACAGGGCGATGCGGTCCTTGATCGACCCGCCCGGGTTCTGGGCCTCCAGCTTCAGGAACAGACGGCACGGGCCGGTGTCGATCCTCGTCACCTCCACCATCGGCGTCTTGCCGATCAGATCCAGCAGCGAGCTGGTGGGACCGGTCAGAACCGGGTCGGGCAACAACGACATTCAAACACTCCAGGGGCTTCGCGCCGAAGCTAGGCGCGCCCCTCCCTCATCACAAGCCGCGCAAGATTTCGCCTCTCGAAGAGCGACAAAGCGCGGTATCAAAGGACTCACATGACAAAATCATCCAGCCGGCCTCCCGCCGGCCTCCCCGACAAAGCCACCCTCCTCGCCTTCCTGCGCGAGGCCGGATCGGCTGAGAAAACCGACATCGCTCGCCACTTCGGCCTGAAGGGCGGCGACCGTCGCGCCCTGCGCGAAATGATCCGCGAGCTTGAGGCCGAAGGCAAACTCGGCAAGCGCGGCCGCAAGGGCTTCTCCGAAGCCGGTGCCCTGCCCCCCGTCGGCGTCGCCGACGTGGTCGACCGTGATGTGGACGGGGAATTCTACGTCACCCTTGTCGAGGCGTCCGGCGACGCGCCCCGCGCCATCCTCGTCCCCGACAACACCGGCAAGACCGGCGCGGCGCCGGGCCTCGGTGCCCGTGTGCTGGCCAAATTCTCCCGCGGTGAAAACGGCTGGGAGGCCCGCGTCATCAAGGTGCTCGACACCGACACCAACCGCGTCCTCGGCGTCATCCGCAAGTCGAACAAGGAGGTCCGGGTCGAACCCGTCGACCGCCGCTCAAAGGACGTCCTGCTGGTCCCCCACGCCCAGGCCGAGGGCCTGCGCGACGGCGACCTCGTGCTGGCCGCCATCGAGAAGGGCGAGCAACGCTACGGGCCCAAGCGCGGCAAGATTCTCGAGACCATCGGCCGCGAGGACGATCCCCGCGCCGCCTCACTCATCGCCATCGCCACCCACAATGTGCCGATGGGCTTCTCCGAGGCCGTCCAGAAAGAGGCCGAGGATCAGGAACTGCCGTCGCTCACGGGCCGCGAGGACCTGCGCGACCTGCCGCTGATCACCATCGACCCCGCCGACGCGCGCGACCATGACGACGCCGTCTTCGCCCAGCGCGACGACGATCCGAAGAACGACGGCGGCTGGATCGTCTGGGTCGCCATCGCAGACGTCGCCGCCTACGTCCGCCCCGGCACCACCCTCGACCGGGAGGCGCGCGAAAAGGGCAACTCCACCTATTTCCCCGACCGCGTCGAACCGATGCTGCCCGAGGTCCTGTCCAACGGCCTGTGCAGCCTCAAGCACGGCGAGAACCGCGCCTGTCTCGCCGTCCGCATGGTCTTTGACAAGGACGGGCGTCGGACGGGACACAAATTCGTCCGCGGCCTGATGCGTTCCCACGCCAGCCTCAGCTACGAACAGGCCCAGGCCGCCATTGACGGGGTCGAGAACGGCGGCGGGACCGACGACATCACCGGTCCGATCATGGACCTCATCCTCTACCCGCTGTGGAACGCCTACCGTGCCATGCTGAAGGGCCGGATCAAACGCAGCCCGCTGGCCATCGAAAGCCCCGAGCGAAAGGTGCTGATGGACCCCGGCGGCGGCATCGGTTCGATCCAGCCGCGCAAGTCGCTGGAGGCCCATCGCCTGATCGAGGAGATGATGATCCAGGCCAATGTCTGCGCCGCCGAGACGCTGGAGCAGAAGCGCGTTCCCCTGCTCTACCGGGTCCATGAAGCGCCCAGTCAGGAGAAGCTGTTCAACCTCGGCGACTTCCTTCAGACCATCGGCAAGCCATGGAACAAGGGCGAGCCCGCCACCACCAAACGCTTCAACAAGCTGCTGGATGAGACCCGCGACGGCGAACACGCCGAGGTCGTCAACGAGGTGGTCCTGCGCACCCAGATGCAGGCGATCTACAGTCCCGAGAACGTCGGCCATTTCGGCCTGAACCTCGACCGTTACGCCCACTTCACCTCGCCGATCCGGCGCTATTCCGACCTGATCGTCCACCGCGGCCTGATCCGGGGACTGGGTCTGGGCCCGAAGGGGAAGAGCGACGGCCTCACGGACCGCGAGATCACCGAACTGCCGGCCATCGCCGAGCAGGTGACCATGACCGAGCGCCGCTCCATGGCCGCCGAGCGCGCCGCCATGGACCGCTACATGGCGTCCTTCCTGTCCGAGCGCGTCGGCGCGACCTTCACCGGCCGCATCACCGGCGTGACCCGCTTCGGCCTGTTCATCCGGCTGGACGAGACCGGAGCGGACGGCCTGATCCCTGTCTCCACCCTGGGCGGCGAATATTTCCACCACGACGATCGCATCCACGCCCTCGTCGGCGAACGCAGCGGCCAGCGATGGACTTTGGGCCGCAACGTCGAGGTCAAGCTGATGGAGGCCACGCCGATCACGGGCGGCCTTGTCTTCGAAATGCTGTCCGACCCCGCCCCGCGTGACCCCAATGCCCCCGCCCCCCGCCTCGGTGTCCGCGCCCGCGGTCCCGGCGGCGGCGGCGGCTTCCCCAAGCGCGGAGCCAACCGCCCCGGCGGCCCCAAGCCTCCGCGCGGCGGCAAACCCGCCGGCGGCCTCAAAGGCGTCCGCAAGGGCAAGCGGCGGTGAGTCACGCGCCATCATTCCTCCTCTCCCGGGGGAGGGGGACCATCCGAAGGATGCCGGAGGGGACCCAGCCCCCTTACCCGCGCCTGGCCCAGTCCCCCTCGACCGCCTTTCGCTCCTCCTCACCCTGCGGGGGAGCAACCCCGTGACCCACCCGTTCGACGCCGCGCAGGACCTGAAGGACGCCCCCCGCACCGGCGCAGCCCAGCGCCCGAAGGACGCCGCCACCCTGATCCTGACGCGGACGGGCTCGAAAGGCGCCGAGGTGCTGATGGGCCGCCGCGCCCGGGGGCATGTCTTCATGGCCTCCAAATGGGTCTTCCCGGGCGGACGGGTGGAGCGCGCGGACCCCGCCGCCGCCGCCGCCAGTGAACTGGCTCCCGCCGAGGCCCTGCGGCTGGCCCGCGAGGTCGCGCCCCGCCGCGCCCGCGCCCTCGCCCTCGCGGCCGTGCGCGAGACCTTCGAAGAGACCGGCCTGCTGCTCGCAGAACCCGCGCCCCCCGCATCGGTCGCCGGACCGTGGCGCGAGTTCCGCGCCGCCGGGGCCCTGCCCGACCTCGCCGCCCTGTCCTACATTGCTCGCGCCATCACCCCGCCGGGGCGCACCCGCCGCTTTGATGCCCGTTTCTTCATGGCCGACGCCTCGGCCCTGCTGCACCCGGAACCCACCGCCGGTTCAGGCGAACTGGACGAGATCGCCTGGCTGCCGCTGGATCAGGCGCGCATCGTCGATCTTCCGGCCATCACCCGCTTCATGCTGGACGAGGTCGCCGACCGCCTGCGGTATCCGGGCCGTCCCCTGCCCTTCGTGCGCATGGTGCGGGGCCGGCACGTCGTGGAGCATCAGGACTGACATGGCCGACATCCCCATCACCCTGCGCCTGACCATCGCCGACCCCGTCCCGGGCGTCCGCTACAGCCTGCAGAAGGACGACGCTGCGTTCGAGCCGGTCACCGCGAAAGACGCGCCCCTGTCCTTCGAGGTTCCGATCCGGCTGTCCGCCGACAACCGGGTCCTGGGTCCCTTCGTCCGCCGAGAGGGGCCGCAACGCCGCTTCGTCTATATCCGCATCGGCACCTCCGCCGGCGATCACGCCGGCTTGTGGAGCCGACGGGCCAAGATCGACATCCACGACATCCCGCCCCTGCTCCTTGACCGGGCGCGGGAGGGCCAGACGCTGGAAGTGGTTGTGCCCGGCCGCGGCAAGGACGGCTCCCCGGCCTGCGCCACCGTCCGGCCGACAGCACCGTGGCGGGCGATCTAGGTCCGCCACAGCTTTGACCCCGCACTCGCCCGCCGGTATGCCCAAGACATGAAACTCCAGGCACCGTTCATCAAACTTCCGTTCCGGTTCGACGCGGCGCGCCTGCAGGAAGAGATCGCGGCCTTCCCGGCCGAAGCGTGGGTGCGCCACCCCAACAATCTCGATGGCAACAGCGCCCTGCGCCTGATCACCGTCGGCGGCGGCGACAACGACGATGTGGCCGGTGCCATGGCCATGACCCCGCATCTGAAGGCCTCGCCCTATCTACAGCAGGTGCTGGCCCATTTCGGCGTGGTCTGGAGCCGCTCGCGCCTGATGAAGCTCGGCCCCGGCTCCGCGGTTCCGATGCACACGGACATCAATTATCACTGGTACCACCGGGTTCGGCTGCACATCCCGATCGTCACCACGCCGGACGTGAAATTCTTCTGTGACGACCAGGTCGTCCACATGGCCGAGGGTGAATCCTGGATCTTCGACAACTGGCGCACCCACAAGGTCGAGAACGGTTCGGACATCGAGCGCGTCCACCTCGTCGCTGACACCACCGGCAACGGCCGCTTCTGGGACATGGCCTACGCCGCCGCGAACGGCCCGATCGAGCCACAGATGGTGCCATACCAACCCGGTGCCCGCGTCGGCATCGCCACCGAACAGCACAACGTCTACCGCGTCATGCCGCCGTCCGAGGTCGACGACCTGCTGCGTGACCTGGTCGAGGAGACGGTTTCGCTCAAGGCTGACGACGCCGGCCGCGAAGAGATGAGCCGGTTCGAACGCGTCATCTACGGCTTCCGTCAGGACTGGCGCCAGCTGTGGTCACTGTTCGCCGACAGCGACCGGGGCATCCCCCACTACCGCAAGCGGCTTGAAATGATGCTCCAGCAGGTCAACGCGCTCGGCGACGACCTGCGCATCCGCACCAACCAGATGCCGGTCCTGCGCGTCATCGGCCAGCGCATCGGCACCTATGCCGTGAATCCGGACGTCGCCCCCGCAGGTGGCATCGCCCCTGCGCCCGGCACCCAGCCGGTGCCCGCCTCACATCCCGTGGTCCGCACGCCCGACTACGACCGCCCGGTGATCATCGTCGCCGCCCCCCGTTCCGGCAGCACGGCCCTGTTCGAGACCCTCGCGGTCACGCCCCAGCTGCACAATCCCGGCGGCGAAGCCCACTGGCTGGTCGAGGGCTTCCGCATGTTCCTGCCCGGCGCGCAAGGCGTGGACTCCAACCGCCTCACCGCCGACCGCCTGACGCCCGAGATCGCCCTGGCCATGAAGTCGCGCCTCGCCGAGAAGCTGGTCGACGCCGCCGGCGAACGCGCCGACGCCGACAGCATCCGCCTGCTCGAGAAGACGCCCAAGAACGCCCTGCGCATCCCCTTCTTCGACGCCCTCTTCCCCGACGCCCGCTTCGTCTTCCTGTGGCGCGAGCCGGAGGAGAATATCTCCAGCATCATCGACGCCTGGCGCGCCGGCGGCTGGATCACCTATCCCGCCCTGCCCGGCTGGGACGGCCCGTGGTCCCTGCTGCTGCCGCCCGGCTGGCAGGCGCTGAAGGGCAGGCCCCTGCCCGAGATTGCCGCCTATCAGTGGGCGACCACCAACCAGACGATCATGGACGATCTGGAGCAGCTTCCCGCCGACCGCCGCCATGTCGTCCGCTATTCTGACTTCGTCGCTGATCCCGCCGCCGTCATCCGCGGCGTCTGCGAATTCGCCGGCATCGCGTTCGACGAAGCCCTGTCGGAACGCACCGGTGGCGACCTGCCGCCCTCGCGCCACACCCTGACCCCGCCCAAAGCCGGAAAGTGGAAGAAGAACGCGGCCGGGATCGAACCCCTGATCCCCGGCCTCGCCCCCCTGATCGAGCGACTTCGCGCCTTCCGCTGATTATTCCGCGACGGGGTTCGTCAGGTCGAACTCGACCCGCAGGAACCGCCCGCCCGGCCGGCGCAGCTCATAGGCGAACATCTGCTGCGGGTGGACCTCGACGGCCCAGACATTGGTCGTGGACACGGTCGCGCCGCCCGCCACGAACTGGTCGATCGACTCCTGGTCGACCGGGAATTCCTGCCGTTCGGCCGTCCCCGCGTCCGCCGTGTCGCCGCCATACATATGATAGCCGTGGATCACGCCTTCCGGGTCGCGATGGTCGTGCTTGAGGCGCAGCCCCCCGCCGGTGCGGGTCACGATCCAGCGCCGCGACCGGTCCTCGCCCACCGCGAACGGGATGCCGACCTCATCGGCCGAGCAGTCGCGGACGTGCATCAGCAGCCGGTTGCTGGCGAAGTCCGCGTCCGCCGGGTCGGTGGTCACCACCCGTCCCACGAATTTCTGCCCGCACAGGGCGTTCAGCCGGGCCAGGAAGACGTCCTGCGGCCTGGACGGCTCGGGCGTGCTCACGCAAGC
Source organism: Caulobacterales bacterium (assembly GCA_038330765.1). Taxonomy (GTDB): domain Bacteria; phylum Pseudomonadota; class Alphaproteobacteria; order Caulobacterales; family Caulobacteraceae; genus Brevundimonas. The sequence continues at coordinate 15,818 of JBBQOK010000026.1, forward strand.
CGTTGCGAGCGGCGACAGCAACAGGGCGGCGACGGCGGCGATGACGGGCGTTTTCATGCCCCCACCCTGACCCGCTCCGCCCCACGGCTCAATACGCGACTTGGCGCGGTTGACTTCCGAACGCGCCTGAGTATGTTCCGCGCCTCTCATTTCAGCGGCTTTCGCCGTCGCAAAGGTAATTCCGATGGCCAAGCCCGCCTCTATCAAGATCCGCCTGAACTCGACCGCCGACACCGGCTTCTTCTACGTCACCAAGAAGAACGCCCGCACCATGACCGAGAAGATGGTCGTCAAGAAATACGACCCGGTCATCCGCAAACACGTCGAGTTCAAGGAAGGCAAGATCAAGTAAGATCCTGCCTCATAACGATTTTCTGGAAACGCCCGGTGGCAACGCCGGGCGTTTTTCATTGTCCGGCGGCACCCCGGCAGTCGCCGGCGTGCTAGGATGGCCTCATGAGCGATCCTGACGACGGCCAGCCCGACGACCCCGAAGGCGAAACCCCCATCCAGCGGGCGCTCCGGTTGAAGCAGGCAGTGATCGAGGCGCGGGCCAAGCCGCCGCGCGGCGGACGCTTCCAGCGTGAACAGGCCGCCCGTATCGCGACGGGCAAGTCCAAACCGTGGATGAGCCGGTAGAGGACCGCCCTAGGCCGCCCGCGCGATGACCTGGTTGCGCCCGCGCGCCTTGGCCTCATAGACCCCCTCGTCGGCCCGCTTGAGCAGGCCCTCGGGCGTATCGCCCGCCACCGAGGCGGCCACGCCCACCGACACGGTGATGGTCAGGCCCTCGGCGCCGCCCATGATCGGGAAGGGCTGGCCCTCGATGTCGCGGCGGATACGGTCGGCCACCCGCGTCGCGGCCTCCAGGCTCGCGCCCGGCATGACCACCACGAACTCCTCGCCGCCCAGCCGGCACGGCAGGTCGATGGCCCGCACATTGGTCGCCAGCCGCACCGCGAACTCGCGCAGCACCTCGTCGCCGGCGTCGTGACCAAAGCCGTCGTTGACCAGTTTGAAGTGGTCGATGTCCATGACCAGCACCGCCACCGTATCGCCGCCCTGGCTGGCCCGGCCGACCATGGCCTGCAACTGCCCGGCCATGTAGCGGCGATTGTGCAGGCCGGTCAGGGCGTCGGTGACCGCCATCTCGAGGCTGTAGTCCAGCTTCTCCTTGAGGAAGTCGGCATAGCGCTTGCGCTTGATCTGGGTCCGCGCCCGCGCCATCAGCTCCTCGGAATCGACCGGGCGCGGCAGGATGTCATTGACACCCAGCTCCAGCGCCTTCAGCAGGCGCGGCCGGTCCGCCGGGTCCACCACGGCCAGGATCGGGGTGCGCCGCGACGCCTCGCTGGACCGCACCTGGGCCACGAACCGCAGGCCGTCGAAGTTGCTGCTCGAAACATTGACGATCATCAGATCCACCGGCCCGCGCGCCGCGATCAGCGCGGCGGCCGGGTCGCTCTCGACCACTGGCCGGTGCTCCCCGGCCAGATGGTTCATCATCTTCTCAGTCTGCAGTTCGTTGTCGTCGACGATCAGCACGCGCCCGCCCGAGCCGCGCAGCCGACCGGCTCCGTCAGAATCGACCCCCAGTTTGCGCCCGCTCTCCTCGCGTTCGCGCAACTCGTCCATCACCGCCTTCAGCCGCACCAGCGACTTGACGCGGGCGAACAGAATGACGTCGTCGATCGGCTTGGTGACGAAGTCGTCGGCCCCGACGCCCAGTCCCCTGATCTTGTCCTCGCGGCCATCCAGCGCGGTGACCAGCACCACCGGGATGTGCCGCGTCACCGGATCGGCCTTCAGCCGCCGGCAGGTCTCGAACCCGTCCATCCCGGGCATCATGACGTCCAGCAGGATGATGTCCGGCCGCTCGGCCGCGGCGATCTCCAGCGCCGTCGCGCCGTCCATGGCCGTCAGCACCTCATAGTATTCGAGGGTCAGCTTGGCCTCGAGCAGGCGGACGTTCTGCTCCAGGTCGTCGACGACGAGGATGCGGGCGGTCATGGGACGGTGGTCTCCAGCAGCCCCAGATGCTTCCTGACCACCGCGAGGAAATGCACCACCGAAATGGGCTTGGAGATATAGGCTTCGCAGCCGCCCTGCCGGATCCGCTCTTCATCGCCCTTCATGGCGAAGGCGGTGACGGCGATGACCGGGATATGGCTCAGCTCCTCGTCGTCCTTCAGCCATTTGGTGACTTCCAGACCGCTGATCTCGGGCAGCTGGATGTCCATCAGGATCAGATCGGGCCGGTGCTGTCGCGCCAGGGCGAGCGCCTGCAGACCCTCGCGGGTCTGCAGGGTGTGATACCCCTGGGACTCGAGCAGATCATGAAAAAGCTTCATGTTCAGCTCGTTATCCTCGACGATGAGGACCGTCTTCGACATCATCACCCGGCCTGTTTCGCTTCCTGGGAAGCGCGGTTGCGCGGAGGCTTTCTCGCCTTCTTCGAGTGCAGTCTGGCCCGACTTCTCTTAAGTTGACGTGAAGCCACCCTTCCCACCCTTCCCATTGGGAGAGGGCTTGAGCGCGCGATGGCGTAGCCATCGTCCTTGCGCGAAAGGGTGAGGGTCGAATGGCCGCATTCGGCGCGGGTCGGATCGGCGTCCGGAGCGGCGGCCTGCGCCGAACCACACGGCCGACCTTCATCCGACGGGGCTCCGCCCCGCCACCTTCTCCTGTCGGGAGAAGGATTCTCCTCCCCAGCGCCGCCGCTGTCAGGCACAATCAAGCCCTGATGAAGACCATCTGCCGCGACTGCCTCTGGACCGCCGACGTCCCGGCCGAGCGCTGCGTCGCGTGCGGATCGCGGCGCATCATCGCCCACGGCGAGCTGGACATCCTGACCATCGCCCACCTCGACTGCGACGCCTTCTACGCCTCGGTGGAAAAGCGCGACCGGCCCGAACTGCGCGACCGGCCCGTCATCGTCGGCGGCGGCAAACGCGGCGTGGTCTCGACCTGCTGCTACGTCGCCCGTCAGTATGGCGTCCATTCGGCCATGCCGATGTTCAAGGCGCTCAGGGCCTGTCCCGACGCCGTCGTCATCAAGCCCGACTTCAGCAAATACGTCGCCGCCAGCGAGGCCATCTTCGGTGCCGTCCGCGCCCTGACGCCCCTGGTCCAGACCCTGTCGCTGGACGAGGCCTGGATCGACCTGTCCGGCACCGAACGCCTCAACGGCGGCCCGCCCGCCTTCCAGTTGGTGCGGCTGCAAAAGCAGATCGAGGAACAGACCGGCCTGACCGTCTCCATCGGCCTGGCAGGCAACCGCTTCCTCGCCAAGGTCGCTTCCGAACTGGACAAGCCGAGAGGCTTCTCGGTCCTCGGCTCCGAGGCCCAGGCCCTGCTGGCCCCAAAGCCGGTCGGCATCCTGCCCGGCGTCGGCCCGGTGTTCCGCAAGACGCTGCAGAGCGACGGCTTCGCCACCGTCGGCGACCTCGCCGCCGCCGATCCGCGCGCTCTGATCAAACGCTATGGCGAAACCGGCCTGCGCCTGCACGACCTCGCCCATGGCCGCGATGCCCGCGCCGTGAAGCCCGGGCATGACCGCAAGGGCATGAGCGCCGAGACCACCTTCAACGAAGACCTGACCGCCGCCGCCGATCTCGAGGCCGAGCTCTGGCCCCTGTGCGAGAAGCTGGCGTCCAAGGCCCGCCACGACGGCGTCGCCAGCCGGGTCATCGTGCTCAAGCTGCGCAGGACGGATTTCAGGATCGTGACCCGCCGCATCACCCTGCCCGAGCCGGTCCAGACCGCCCGCGCCCTGTTCGCCGCCGGCCGCGAGCTGATGGCTCCCGAGCTCGGCGTGCCCTACCGCCTGATCGGCATCGGCATGGGCGACGTCGTCGACGCCGTCGACACTCCCTCGGCCCTGTTCGAATCCGCCGAGGCCAGAACCCTCAAGACCGAAACCGCCATCGACCGGCTGCGGGCGAAATTCGGAAACGCGGCGGTGGTCGCCGGGCGGGCGCTGAAAAGCTGAAGACGGCTTCTATCGCCTCCCTCACTCCATCCGTTCTGCCCGCGCCGTCAGATAGCCGTGCAGGTCCGCCACGTCCTGCTCGCTGAAGTGCGAGAACCGGCCCTTCGACACCACGGTCATCAGCCCCCGCTCCTTGCCGTCCGCCGCCACCCCGGTCCGCATCAGCCGCGTGAACCCCGGCAGGTCATAGCTGGCCGCGATCGTCAGGTCGGGCGTATCGCCAGGATAGCCCTTCAGGTCCGAGCCGTGGCACTCCGAACAGACGGTGTCCGCAAGGTGCCGCCCGCGCGCGAACGCCGCGCCGGCATCGAACGCCGGACGCGCCCGCGCCCGGCTGACCCAGGCCGTGGTCGGCTCCAGTTCGCCGGTGATGATCCGCCAGCGCGACAGCGGGCCGAACGTCGCCCGCGGCGTCGCCGTCCCCGCCGGCTTCAAGCTGCGCAGGAAGGCCAGCAGATCGCCCATCTCGGCGTCGGTCGTGCGGACCCAGCTTTCCGACGGCATGGCCCACAACTGCGCCCCGTCTGGCCGCACGCCGGCCCTGATGGCGCGCGCCAGCTGAGCGTCAGTATAGCGTGGCATGACCTGGGTGAGGTTGGACGTATGCAGCCGGCCCGTCATCGGACCGTCCGCCCAGATCTGACCCTGCAGATTATCCGTGTGGCAGCCCATGCAGCCGTAGAGCTGGGCCAGATGCCGCCCGCGCTCGACCGCCCCGATGTCGGTTGCGGCGCTGACCCGCACCAGCGGGACCTCGGTCTTGCGGTGGATCTTCGCCTCGCTGACCCCGTACAGTCCCGCCACCGCCAGCACGACGACCGCCGCCAGCCCCGCCCCGATCCGCGCCACCCATTTCCGCATCGCCATTCCCCCGGTCACACCCGACGATCACCGGTTTGCGGGAAAACGACAAGCCGTCCTCTCCTGCCGTCTCTCCGGGTGGAGGAAAGAGGCCGCACCATCCCATGACGCTGTGCTGACAATCCGGCGATCTATAGTCGGGTTCAGCCGACAATCCTTCGCAACATCAACCCCTTCCGCTTTTCTCACTCCGATGTTCCATGCACATCTGGAAACGGGCGCACACTTCTCGCATCCCGTCGACGGGGAGGGCACCGGATCCAACGCTCTCGATGACGGCGGGCTGTGGTCGAGCGATGAAG
>JBBQOK010000027.1:0-20507 GCA_038330765.1 Caulobacterales bacterium
GGCCGGGCGAAGGAGATCGCCACCAAGGAGCAGGCCGACGCCCTGCGCGGACTGAAGCTGTTCATTCCCCGTGACCGTCTGCCGCCGGCGGACGAGGACGAATTCTATCTGACGGATCTGGTCGGGCTGGAGGCGCGCGACCCTTCGGGCAGCGTGCTGGGCACGGTCAAATCGGTGCAGAATTTCGGTGCCGACGACATGCTGGAGATCGCTCCTTCCGCCGGAGGGCCGACCTGGTATCTGCCCTTCACCCGCGAAGCCGCGCCGGAGATGCATATAGCGGACGGCTGGCTGCTGGCGGTGCGGCCGGTCGAGGTCGGCGAGCGCGAGCCGGACTAGCTGTTGTCCTCGGTCGGCGCGTTCGGCCCGTTCGTCTTGATCGAGTCGATGGCGTTCTGGGCCGACGCCTTGGAGGAATAGCCCTCGGTCGAGAAGATGACCTCGGCGTTGTATATGAACCGGACCCGGAACTCGCCGGCCTTGTCCCTGTAGATCTCGAACTTGTGCGCCACGGCGGTTTCTCCTGCGTGAGGCCCTCACGCTGTCACGGTCGCCCCGGCCCTCCAATCCGCAAATACCCGGTTTCCGACACAGGCGCGTGATCGGGCGGGCGCTCGACGGTGCCGAACGCTCCGCTTTCGTGTGAGGCCGAACCGTGCCTATGGTGGGGTTCCGTGATCGCCCGGAGGGACCGAATGCGCCGGACCGCCATAGCCCTGCTGGCCCTGACAGCCCTCGTCGCCGGCTGCGGCCAGCCCGCCGAAACGCCTGAGGCCGAGCCGGCTGTCGCGGTCGCCGCGCCGCCGCCCGAAATGCCGGCCGACGCCCCGCCGCAGGAAGAGGTCGACCCGTCCCTCGTCCCGGGCTCCCTCGCCGGCGAGGCGGGCTCGTGCCTGAGCGAAGTCGGTGCCGCCGCCTCGGCGCGCCTGGTCGAGCGGTGCATCGCCGTCAGCCCCGCCACCCGGCCGCCCTGCAACGCCGCCAATCCTTGCGCGATGATCCAGGGCGAGATCGACCGGTCCTGCGAAATGTACCCCCCGGGCGAGGCCAGGCCGGCGGAATGCGGCGCTTAACGGTTCCTAGAAGCTGACGTCCTAGTCTCGCGGGCATGACGCCCGTCCAGACCCCTCCTGATCTGCGCGCCCTGACCACGCTGCGGTTCCTCGCCGCCCTTTGGGTGGTGCTATTCGCGGCCTGGCCCCACCTCGACGTGGCGTTCACGCCCATCGCGGTGACCAAGGGCTATCTGGGCGTCGAGGTCTTCTTCGTCCTGTCCGGCTTCATTCTGAGCCATGTCTATCTGGAGGCGGCGGGCCAGGGCCGCAGAAAAGGGACGCAGGACGGCGGTTTCAGCTATCGCGGCTTCCTGTGGGCGCGGATCGCGCGGGTCTATCCGCTGCATCTGGTCACCCTGGCCGGCATGATCGGCCTCGGCGTCGCCGCCACCGTGGCGGGCCTGACGGTCAGCGAGAGCCTGCTCGACTGGCGTTCCCTGCCGGCCCACCTGACCCTGACCCATGCCTGGGGCCTGGCCTCCAGCGCCGCCTTCAACCATCCGTCCTGGTCGATTTCGGCCGAGTGGTTCGCCTATCTGACCTTCCCCGCCTTCGCCTTCGTGGGGTGGCGGATGCGCGACCGCCCGGTTCTGGCCACGGTGGTCACCGCCGTCGCCGCCCTCGCCCTGTACGCCACCTTCGCCCGCATCGCCGGCTTCTCCCTGACCGAAGCCACCTTCCTGTGGGGCGCGCTCAGGATCGTGCCCTGTTTCGCACTCGGCTGCGCCCTCTACCTGATCCACCGCCGCGCGCCCGTCCCGCACGCTGCCCTGGTCGCCCTGACCTGTGGCGCGGGCCTGCTGGTCAGCGCCGCCTTCGGCCTGTGGGACCCGCTGGTGGTGCTGTTCGCGGGCGGCCTGATCCTCGGGCTCGGCGGTGTGGACAACGCCCGCGCCGGGGTCTTCGCATCGAAGCCGGGCGTCTATCTCGGCGAGATCTCCTATTCGATCTACATGGTCGCCGCGCCGGTTCTGTTGCTGGGCGTCAATGTCGCCGCCCGGCTGACGGGCGCGGACGACAAACGGCTTCACGTCATCGTGTGGCTGGGGGTTCTGGCCCTGATTCCGGTCGCCGCGGCCCTGACCTACCACCTCGTCGAACGCCCGGCCCGCAAGGCCCTGCGTGGCCTCGCTGTGCGCAACGGCTCAGCTCGGGCCGGCGCGGACCCCAAGACGAATTCGCCTGAAAGGGTTCTTCAACCCACCGAAACTATCGTCTAAGGCTGATTCCACAGGCAGTCGGGAAACTCGCCAGCATGATGAAACGGCTCGCAGCCGCCGCGTTCGCGGCGACCCTCGGATTTCTTGCGCTGGGCGGAACCGCCCCTGCCGCAAAGGCCGGCGAGCCCTATTGGCAGTGCGTGACCTTCGCGCGGATGTTCTCCGGCATCGGTATATTCGGCGACGCCCACACCTGGTGGTCGCAGGCCCAGGACCGCTTCCAGACCGGCCAGCGGCCCCAGACCGGATCGGTGCTGGCCTTCCAGTCCAGCGGCCGCATGAGCCGGGGCCACGTCGCCGTCGTCTCCGAGATCCTCAACGACCGGATCATCCGCGTGACGCACGCCAACTGGGGCGGCAGTCGTGGCAAGGTCGAGGAGAACGTCACCGTCGTCGACGTCTCGCCCGCCGGCGACTGGACGGCCGTGAAGGTCTGGTACCAGCCCATCAACGATCTGGGCACGACGGTCTATCCGACCCACGGCTTCATCTACAAAGCCCCGCTGCAGCCCTCGGACGGTCTGCTGATGGCCTCGGTCTCGCCGGGCGTCGGCCAGCCCTGAGGCGGCCACGGCCGCACCTGAAGGCCTCGCATGATCCGCCTCACCGGTTGCGCGGCCACGCTTGACCGGCCCGCTCCGGACGCGCTCCATGCCGTCAACACTGGAGGTTTCCATGCGCCTGTCCGCCCTCGCTGTCCTGGCCGCTGTCACTCTCGCCGCCTGCTCACCCCCGGCGGAGGCTCCGGAGGCACCCGAGACACCGCCTGCCGCGCCGCCCATCCTGGCCGGCGTCGACCTGAGCCAGCCGCTTCGTGCCCTCGGGACGGAACCCTTCTGGGCTGTCGAACTGAACGGAACCGACATGGTCTATTCCGGCGTCGATCGGCCCGAGCAGCGGGCACCGCAGGGCGAGCCGGTGATACAGGGCACCATGGCCATCTGGGAGGCGACGACCCTCGCCGGAACGCCGCTGACGGTCACACTGACGTCAACGGACTGCAGCGACGGCATGAGCAGCCGGACCTACCCGCTGACGGCGATGGTCAAGATCGGTGACGAGACCCTGATGGGCTGCGCCGCCACCGTCTCCGCCATCATGTCGACCGGCGAGAGCGGCCGCGTCGTCGACGGCGCTCAACCCGCCGGCTGATCCCTGAGCGTCCGCAAGGCACCGAGGCGGGCGAAGGCGATCGTCAGCGCCTTGCGCCGCGCCGGAGCCAGCGGAACCGAACCGGCGTCCCGCACCACCGCGCCGCCGAAGCCGTCGGCGACGATCAACCCCGGCTCGTCCGGGAGGATTTCGGCCGGAAACTCAGGCGCGACGGCGAAATAGAAGACGTCGCAGAACGGCCGGTACTCGCCCCATTTCCGGTCGACGCGGAAGTCCTCCAGCCCGGACTTCACCTCGCAGATGGCGACCTCGCCGCGCGGGCCCAGCGCCATGACGTCGGCCCGACGGCCATTGGGAAGACCCACCTCCAGCAGCGGCGCATAGCCCATGTCGGCCAACAGGCGCGCCGCGCCCCGCGTCACCGACAGGGTGGTCGCAGGCCGGCTGAAGACCAGGTCGATATGCAGGACTGTGGCGGGCACAGATCCTCTATGTTCCGTTTGTGTTCCGTTTTCAACCGGCTGGTGTCCACGCCCACGGTCAAGCTGTCCACAGCTGCCGTCGGTCACCGCCTTGGCTGTTCTCTCCACGCGGCGTTATTAACCAAAGATCACGGTTCGGCGAAGGTGCGGCAGATGTTGGTGAGCGAGGATCCGGGAGCGAGGCGCAACCGCGGCGGCGGCACCGGCCTGTGGCTGATCAACGCCCTCGTCGCCACCTTGGTGGCCATGCTCAGCCTCTATCTGTTCCGCCCCACCGACACGCGGGCGGACGCCCGCACCGCCTTTGCCGCCGTCGAGGCCATGCCGGGACAGCTCGCCACCACGCCGGCCATGGCGGCCACGCTCAAGGACTGAGCCGGCCTAAAGAATGAAGCGGCTGAGGTCCGCGTCGAGGGCCAGATCCGCGACCCGCTCGCGCACCTGATCGCCGTCGAAAGCGACCGTCTGGCCGGACAGGTCAGTGGCCCGGAAGCTGGTCTCCTCCAGCACCCGCTCCAGCACCGTCTGCAGCCGCCGCGCGCCGATATTCTCGACCGTCGTATTGGCCGCCACCGCCGCGTCGGCCAGGGCCCCTATGGCGTCTTCGGTGAAGGTCAGGGTGACGTCCTCGGTCGCCAGCAAGGCTTGATTCTGGCGGATCAGATTGGCTTCGGGCTCGGTCAGGATGCGCACGAAATCATCCCGGGTCAGGGCCTTCAGCTCAACGCGGATCGGCAACCGACCCTGCAGCTCGGGCAACAGATCCGACGGCTTGGAGACGTGGAAGGCCCCCGAGGCGATAAACAGCACATGGTCGGACTTCACCGGCCCGTATCTGGTCGACACCGTCGTGCCCTCGATCAGGGGCAGCAGGTCACGCTGGACGCCCTCACGACTGACGTCGGCACCCGACGCGCCCTGCCGGGCCGCCACCTTGTCGATCTCGTCGAGGAAGACGATGCCCTCGTTCTCGGCCAGCAGCAGCGCCTCGCGGGTCAGGCTGTCCTGATCCAGCAGCTTGTCGCTCTCCTCGGTGACCAGCGGCCCGACGGCATCGCGCACGGCCAATTTGACGGTCTTCATCCGCCCGCCGCCCAGCTTGCCCAGCATTTCGGACAGATTGATCATCCCGACGTTGCCGCCGCCGGGCAGGTCGAGCCCCTGCATCGGCGAGGCCGTGTCGGACAGCGACAGCTCAACTTCCTTGTCGTCCAGCTCACCGGCCCGCAGCTTCCTGCGGAAGCTCTCGCGGGTTGCTGGCTGCGATCCCGGGCCGACCAGGGCGTCGACGATACGCTCCTCGGCGGCGGCTTCGGCCCGGGCCTTGACCCCCGTGCGCCGCGCGTCACGCACCATGACCAGCGCCGCCTCGACGAGGTCCCGCATGATCTGGTCGACGTCGCGGCCGACGTAGCCGACCTCGGTGAATTTCGTCGCCTCGACCTTGAGGAAGGGCGAGCCGGCCAGCTTGGCCAGACGCCGCGCGATCTCGGTCTTGCCGACCCCGGTGGGCCCGATCATCAGGATGTTCTTGGGCGTGACCTCGTCGCGCAGGTCCTCGGGCACCCGCTTGCGGCGCCAGCGGTTGCGCAGGGCCACGGCCACGGCGCGCTTGGCGTCGTCCTGGCCGACGATAAAGCGGTCAAGTTCGGAAACGATTTCGCGGGGAGAGAGATCGGTCATGACAATGAGATAGGGCGGCTCCGTCGCCGGCGGGAGGGGGCGACGGCGCGGCCTGCGTGCCGGACCGGTTAAGCGGCCTGCGTGCCGGACCGATTATACCGTCTGACAGGTCAGTCCAGGGTCTCCACCGTCAGATTGCCATTGGTGTAGACGCAGATATCCGCCGCGATGGCCATGGCGCGGCGGGCGATGGTCTCGGCGTCCATCTCGGTGTGCTCGATCAGGGCCCGGGCCGCCGACAGGGCGAAATTCCCGCCCGATCCGACCGCGGCCACGCCGTGCTCTGGCTCCAGCACGTCGCCGACGCCCGTAACGGTGAAGATCGACGCCTTGTCCGCCACCAGAAGCATGGCCTCCAGTCGCCGCAGATAGCGGTCGGTGCGCCAGTCCTTGGCCAGGTCGACGCAGGCCCGGGCCAGCTGGTCGGGATACTGCTCCAGCTTGGCTTCCAGCCGCTCGATCAGGGTGAAGGCGTCGGCCGTCGCGCCAGCGAAGCCCGCCAGCACCTTGCCGCCCGCCAGCACCCGCACCTTGCGCGCCGCGCCCTTGACGATGGTCGGGCCCATCGAGACCTGGCCGTCGCCGGCGATCGCGGTCCGTCCGTCCTTGCGGACCGCGAGGATCGTGGTGCCGTGCCAGCCGGCGGATGCGGGGTCGTTCGTGTTCATCATCCGCTTCAGATGGAGACCAAAATGCGGCGCGGCAAGTCGTTTCCGACGCGTTTTCAACGACTGCGGCGGGCCACATTCCGACCAATGTAACCCGTTACATCGCCAATCCATCCCCCATATCCAGCCATATTGAGGAAGCATCGTGCTTCATCGCGTCATCTATGCCAGCGAAGCGGTCGGTGCCACCGGAGCTTCCACCCTGTCCATCGCCCATATTCTGGGCGTGTCGGAACGCAACAACCGGCGGGACCATCTGACCAGCTGCGTGATGTTTCACGACGGACATATCCTTCAGGCCATCGAGGGCGCGCGCGTCGATGTCGATCGGCTGATCCGCCGCCTGCTGGACGATCCGCGTCACGCCGGTCTGCGCATCCTGGTCGACACCCCGATCAGCGCCCGCTGCATCCAGGAACCCATGGGCCTGTGCGGCGACCCGGTCGGCCTGCTGAATCGGGTCGGACTGCCTAGCCTGTCCCGTGTGACCGCGAACGAAGCCGAAACCGTGCTGGATATTCGCAAGGCCGCGTGACCTGGCGGCGCGGACGCCCTAACTGGGGCGGGTGAGCTTTTCCGAAGACGAGATCGAACGCTACGCGCGCCACCTGGTCCTCGCCGAACTGGGCGGGCCGGGTCAGCAGCGCCTCAAGGCCGCGCGCGTCGCCATCGTCGGCCTCGGCGGCGTCGGGGCACCGGCGGCCCTCTACCTCGCCGCCGTCGGCGTGGGGACGCTGCGCCTGATCGACCACGACGCCGTCGCCCTGTCCAACCTGCAGCGCCAGATCCTCTTCTCCGGAGCCGATGTCGGCCGCCTCAAGGTCGAGGCCGGGGCCGGGCGTCTCGGCGCGCTGAACCCCCATGTCCAGATCGAGGACGCCTCCGAGCGGCTGACGGCCGACAACGCCGCCTGGCTGCTGGAGGGCTGTGACCTGGTCATCGACGGCACGGACGACTTCGGGACCCGGTTCGCCGTCAACACCGCCTGCGTTGCCGCCGGCGTGCCGCTGGTGTCGGGCGCGCTGGGCCGCTGGGACGGGCAGGTCGGGGTATTCGCCGGCAAGCCCTGCTACCGCTGCCTCGTGCCGGAGGCACCGCTGGACGCCGCGACCTGCGCCCGCGTCGGCGTGGTCGGGGCCTTGGCGGGCGTCGTCGGTTCCATGGGCGCGCTGGAGGCGATCAAGATCATCACCGGGGCCGGCGCGCCCCTGACCGGCCGCCTGCTGATCTATGACGGCCTCGCCGGGACGGCGCGCACGGTCAGCGTCGCCGCCGACCCGACCTGCCCGGTCTGCGGTCAGGCCTGACCTCTAGGCGAAGGCCGTCCGGAGCAGGTCGATGTAGCGGGTCATCAGCGCCATCTCCTGCGCGTCGTCCCAGTCGGCGTGGCCGGCATCCTCGATCTCGACCAGCTCCACCGTCTTGCCGGCGGCGCGCAGGGCGTCTCTCATCCGCCGGGACTGGATGACGGGCACGATGGGGTCGTCGACGCCGTGCACCAGAAGCACCGGACAGGCCACCTCGGCGGCGCGACGACGCGGCGACCCGGCCTCCAGCGCCGGACCGGCGTTGTCCGGATGGCCGATGCGCCTGGTCCAGAACTCATAGATCTGCTTGCCCGGCGTATCGTCCTCGCGATTCTCCCAGGCCAGCATGTCCGGCAGGTCACCGAGGCCGCAGATGGAGATGGCGGCCTTGTAGAGATCGGGCTTGCGGACGGCCCCCATCAGGGCCGCATAGCCGCCGTAGCTGGTGCCCATGATCGCGACCCGCTGCGCATCGAGGCCACGCAGGGCGATGGCGTGGCTGACCGCGTCCTCGACGTCCTCCTGCATCCGGTCGTTCCAGCGGGTCCAGCCCTGCTGGGCGAAGCCGAGGCCGTAGCCGCCCGAGCCCCGGAAATTGGGTTGCAGCACCCACCAGCCCTGGGAGGCCAGCCCCTGCACCTGACGGTCCCAGGTCCGGTAGTCGCGCACCTCTGGCCCCCCGTGGGGCAGGACGACGAGCGGCCCGGGGCGGCCGCCGACCGGTGCCGTCAGATAGGCCTCGATCTGGGCACCGTCGCGGGTGCGGACGGCCAGGGTCTCGCTCCCTCCCAGACGCTCCGTGTCGAGGGTCTGGCGCGCCCCGATGTGGACGATGGCCTGGGCCTCGCGGTCGTAGAAGAACCAGGCTCCCGGTTCGCGGGGCCCCGTGATGCGGGCGATAAACCGGTTGCGGCTGGTGTCGACGTCGGTGAACGCCACGTCGCAGTCGTCCTCGAAGAACCGGTTGAGGGCCCGGTGGTGGGCCGCAAGCGCCGGCTCGCTGAACGCATATTCGAGCCGGGCGCCGTAGTAGGCGGCACCGAGATACCGTCCGGCGGAATCCTTCAACCCATAGAGCACGTCGCGGCCTTCGCGGCCGTTCAGGGCGGGGCCAACGGCCAGGCTGCGCAGGTCCATCTCCCGCACGCTCTGGGTGTCTTCGCCTTCGGCCCGGGCGGTGACCAGAACGATGCCGGGCCGGTCGGTCTCGCCGACCCACGAAAAGTCCGGCGCGTCCTTCACCCGCGTCCGCCGCACCAGCGTCCAGTCCCGCTCGCCCGGCGCCCGGGCGAAGACCGTCTCCATTGTGCCCCGGGCGTTGATGTCGTGCCGCATGACCGCGACCCCGCCCTGGGTCTGCCAGGCGAAGGTGCCGCTGATGCCGCGCTCGATGCGCTCGGCCGAACCGGTGTTGACGTTGGCCCGGTGCAGGCCGAGCACGCCGTCATCCTCCCAGGCCGTCATCAGCACATGGTCGGCGTCATTGGGCAGCAGGTCGACGACGCGGCCCATGTCGATGCTCCCGCGCAGCCTCTGCCTCTGGTCCTGGAACATCACCACCGGATCGCCGCCGTCGGCCCCGATCGACAGGATGCGGCGCGAGGTGAACTCGACCCCGGCGACCCGCCGGTTGGATCCGGGTATCGAGCGCGAGGCGGACTTCTGCTTGATCGCAACCCGCACCAGCAGCCGGTCGTCATTGGCCCATTCCATGGCCTCGGCCTCGATCGGGCCCAGCACAATCGGGCGACGCGGGCCTTCGGGATCGCTCGACTCTATGATTTCGATGACGCCCATCGGCTCGTCGCTCGTGCCGCGCTGCTCCAGCACGGCGATGCGCCGGCCGGACGGCGACAGGGAGACCGCGCGGGTCACGGCCGGCGCGAAGAAGGTCTCCAGGGGATAACCGCCCGCGGTTTGGGCGCGGGCGACGGCCGGTCCGAACGTCGCGACCGAAGCGAGGACGCAGGCCCCGCCCAGCAATCCGCGCCGCGACACCACGGCTCTCGCCGCGTTGGAAAGTCCTGATTTCATCGTACGCTCCCCCGAAACTGCCCCCATCAACCCTGCGTTGACGCGAACCGTCAAGCCTCGGCGTCAGAGCATCGCTGGAATCACCCGGTCGGGAGGCCGGTGGCCGTTCTGGAAGGTCAGGATATTGGCGATCACGCGGTCGCCCATGTCGTGGCGCGCCTCCAGCGTCGCCGAGCCGAGATGGGGCAGCAGCACGACATTGGCGTGCCCCAGCAGCCCCGGGTGGACCACCGGCTCATGCTCATAAACATCCAGCCCGACCCCCGCGATCGCCCGCCGCGCCACGGCGTCGGCCAGCGCCGCCTCGTCGATCAACTCGCCCCGCGCGGTGTTGATCAGGAAGGCGTGCGGCTGCAGCCGGGCCAACCGTTCCGCTGACAGCAGATGATGCGTCTCCTTCGTCGCCGGACAGTTCAGCGAGATGATGTCCATCCGCGCCAGCATCTGATCCAGATCGTCCCAGTATGTGACGCCCAGCTCCTCGGCGATCATGGCCGGGACCGGTTTGCGGTTGTGATAGTGGACCTGCATCCCGAACGCCTTCGCCCGCCGGGCCAGGGCCTGGCCGATGCGGCCCATGCCGACGATGCCCAGCCGCTTGCCCCACAGTTTGCGCCCGGTCATCCAGGTCGGGGTCCAGCCCTCGAACCGCCCCTCGGCCACCACCTGCGCGCCCTCGACGATCCGACGGCTGACCGCGAGGATCAGGGCCATGGTCAGATCGGCCGTGTCCTCGGTCAGGACGCCGGGCGTGTTGGTGACGATCAGCCCCCGTCCGACCGCCGCCTCAACATCGATATGGTCCACTCCCGCCCCGAAATTGGCGATCATCTTCAGCTGCTCGCCCGCGCCGGCGATCAACGGGCCGTCTATCCTGTCGGTGATGGTCGGCACCAGGATGTCGGCGCGGGCGACCGCCGCTTCCAGCGCGGCACGGTCCATCGGTGCGTCGGTCAGGTTCAGCTCGGCGTCGAACAGTTCGCGCATACGCGTTTCGACCGCGTCCGGCAGGCGCCTGGTTAACACGACCTTAAGCCTGGACGCGGACATTCGGAGCCTTCGATTCATGGACGCAGATGGTGTCTAGCAAAGCTCGTCCCCGCTTCCAAAGGCTGGCTGTCGCCGCCGCCGCCGCGCTCACCGCGGTGATGGCCGGCGGAGCCCAGACCATGCCCGACGGGCGGCCGACCCCCAGCGGCCAGCCGGTGCCGCGCTGGCTGTCGCTGAAATCGTCCGAGGTCCACGCCCGCTTCGGCCCCGGCCTCGATCACCGCATCCTGTGGGAGTACCGGGTTTCGGGCCTGCCGGTTCAGGTCATCGCCGAGACCACCGAATGGCGGAAGATCTGCGATCCCGAAGGTGCCGTCGCCTGGGTTCACCGCAGCGTGGTGTCCAGCCGCCGCAGCGTCTTCAACGCCTCCGACAGCGAGATCGCCATCCACGCCGGGCGCTCCGAAACCTCGCCCGTCCGGGCCCGCCTGTCGCCCCGCTCGCTGGTCTCCATGGACGAATGCGAAGACGGCTGGTGCCGCGTCGGGGGCCGCAGGCTGCGCGGCTGGGTGCGCCAGAGCGCCGTGTTCGGGACGCAGGAAAGGGTGCTGTGCAACGCCGCCCGGCCGGCCGGCTCCGGGCGCTCCACCAGCGGTACCCCGTAGCGAGCGGCGCTACGCGACGCGCCGGAAGATCAACCGACCCGCTAAAAAGTTTGAGCCTCCGGTTCTCGTCGTGTAACCCCACGGCAACACCCGCCGGAGACCCATCTTGAGCCAGTCGAAATATCCGTCGTCGTTCGACTATGAAGCCCTGCTGGCCGCTGGCCGGGGCGAGGTCTTCGGCGAGAGCAATGCGAAGCTGCCCGCCCCGCCGATGCTGATGTTCGACCGCATCACGCAGATCAGCGACGACGGCGGCGCGCACGGCAAGGGCTATGTCGAGGCCGAGCTGGATATCCATCCCGACCTCTGGTTCTTCCAATGCCACTTCATCGGCGATCCGGTCATGCCGGGTTGCCTCGGCCTCGACGCCATGTGGCAGCTGGTTGGCTTCTACCTCGGCTGGATCGGCGGTCAGGGCCGCGGCCGCGCCCTCGGCGTCGGCGAGGTCAAATTCACCGGTCAGGTTACGCCCGACATCAAGAAGGTGGTGTACAAGATCAACCTCAAACGGGTCATCAACCGCCGCCTCGTCATGGGCATCGCCGACGGCGTTCTCGAAGCCGACGGCGTTCCCATCTATACGGCCTCGGATATGCGGGTCGGCCTGTTCGGGGCCCGGGGCGAAGCCGGTGCGGACGCCTAGCGTTCGCACCCCGAGTTCGGCCCGGTTTATTTCTGCCCATTCTCCGGGGAGAATGGGCAGTCAGTCGGCCGCCGGCTGACACCATTCAAAGACCGCGGGCAGAGCGGCGATCTGAGTTGAAGAAGGAAGCACCATGCGGCGTGTCGTCGTCACCGGACTGGGTATCGTCTCCTCCATCGGCACGGGCCAGGATGAGGTTGCGGCGTCTCTTCGCGAGACGAAATCCGGCGTGAAGGCCGCGCCGGACCATATCAAGCACGGCTTCCGCTCACAGGTCTGGGCCCCGCCCGCCCTAGGTGCCACCGCCGAAGACTGGGCTCCGCTGGTCGACCGCCGCGCCGCCCGCTTCCTCGCCAACGGCACCGCCTGGGGACACATCGCCTTCGAAGAGGCGTTGAAGGATTCTGGCCTGACGGCGGACGAGATCAAGTCCGACCGCATCGGCGTCATCGTCGGCGAGGGCGGCCCCTCGACCCAGGTCATCCTGCAGGCCGCCGCCACCACCGTTGAAAAGGGCTCGCCCAAACGTATCGGTCCGTTCGCCGTGCCCAAGGCCATGGCCTCCGGTCCCTCGGCCGTCCTGGCCACCTGGTTCGAGCTGCGCGGCATCAACTATTCGATCTCCTCGGCCTGCGCGACCAGCGCCCACTGCATCGGCGCGGCCGCCGAACAGATCGCCTGGGGCAAGCAGGATGTGGTCTTCGCCGGCGGCGTCGAGGACATCGACTGGTCGATGTCGAACATGTTCGATGCGATGGGTGCCATGTCGTCCAACTTCAACGACACGCCTTCGGTCGCCTCCAGAGCCTATGACAAGGACCGCGACGGCTTCGTCATCGCCGGCGGCGCCGGCATCGTGGTGCTGGAAGAGTATGAGCGGGCCGTGGCGCGCGGCGCGACCCTCTATGCCGAGGTGACCGGCTATGGTGCCAATTCCGACGGCTATGACATGGTCGCCCCCTCGGGCGAGGGTGCCGAGCGCTGCATGAAGATCGCGCTGAAAATGGCCGGCGACCCGACGATCGACTATCTGAACCCGCACGGCACCTCGACGCCGGTGGGCGACTCCAAGGAGATGGGCGCGGTGCGCAACGTCTTCGGCGAAGACCTGCCGATGATCTCCTCGACCAAGTCGCTGACGGGCCATTCGCTCGGCGCGGCGGGGGCGCAGGAGGCGATCTACTGCCTGCTGATGATGAAGCACGGCTTCGCCGCCGAGAGCGCCCACATCGAAACCCTCGACCCCGAGTTCGAGGGCATGCCGATCCTGCGAAAGCGCCACGACGGCGAACTGAAGCACGTCATGTCCAACTCCTTCGGTTTCGGTGGCACCAACGGCACGCTGATCCTCAGCAAGGTCTGACCGGCGCCCTACCAGCCGCTCTCGGCGCCCGCGCTGGTGATGCAGCCAGCTGCCGCCGCGCGGGTCTCCATGCGCTTCGGAGATGCGGTGTCGAACGCCGCGTTCAGGTCGAAGCGGATGAACTGCCGGTCGGCGCTGAACGGTCGCGGGCCCGTCCCCACGCAGATCCAGCTTGCGCGCTCCCCCTCGCCGCCGGCGAGCACGATGATCGTCGCGCCCGTCGCCCCTTGTTCGGCCAACTGGCGGCTGGCGCAGGTGCGGGTGTCCTGGGCCGAGATGGTGCAGTGCTCGAACTCGGCAAGGTCCAGCCCGGTCGGCAGAAGTTCGAACCAGCCGCCGGACGGCCCGCCCGCCGACAGGCTTTGCAGCATGGCGTCGTGTTGGGTCCGCGACGTAGCGTCGAGATGCGGGGAAGAGGCCAGCAGCACCTTGACCCGCAACGGCGGCGGACCGGCCTGGGCCAGGGCGGGTCCGGTGGCCGCAAGACCCCACACGGCCAGGGCGGACAGAAGGATCAAAAGGCGCATCCGAAGACTCCGCTCGGCGTTCCGTGCATCCTGATCGGATTTTCCGGTTATGAAACCCCCCAGAACCTGACGCGCGGGAGCCCCGTCTGACCCCCGACCCCTATATCCTCTTCCTGTTCGGCCTCGGCGCCGTTGTCCTGCTGGTGTCCTGGGCTCCGGTGGGTCTGAAGCGGCTGCCGCTGACCCTCGCCATCCTGTGCGTGGCCGTGGGCGTTCTGGTGTTCAGCACCGGCCTTCTGTCGTTCAATCCAGACCCGCGGACGTGGGACACGGCGACCGAGCGGCTGACCGAACTGGTCGTCATCATCAGCCTGATGGGGGCGGGGCTGAAGCTCGATCGCCCGGTCGGCTGGCGCAATTGGTCGACGACCGTGCGCCTTCTGGCCATCGCCATGCCGCTGACCATCGTCGCCGTGGCGTGGCTGGGATTCGCCGGGCTGGGGTTCAGCCTCGCGATGGCCCTGCTGTTCGGGGCCAGCATGGCACCGACCGATCCTGTACTGGCGGCCGATGTCCAGGTCGGACCGCCAAAGTCCGGCGATGAGGACGAGGTCCGCTTCGGCCTGACCTCCGAGGCGGGGCTCAACGACGCCCTCGCCTTCCCGTTCGTCTATCTGGCTATCCTCGCCGCCGCCGGCGGTCTCGCGACGCAGGAGGGACTGACAGACTGGTTCACCATCAAGGTCGGCTGGAAGCTGCTGGCGGGTCTCGTGGCCGGTCTGCTGATCGGCAAGGTGTTCGGCTATCTGCTGTTCAAAAGCCGGCGGGGCCTGTCGAAGCTGGGCGACGGACTGATCGCCCTCGCGGCCACCCTGATCACCTACACCCTGGCCGAGATGGTCCACGGCTACGGCTTTCTGGCCGTCTTCGTCTGCGCCGTGACCATCCGGGCCTCCGAACGCGACCACGACTTCCATCAGGAGATGCACGACTTTTCGGACCAGATCGAACGGCTGCTGATGATGCTGTTGTTGGTGCTGTTCGGCGGCGCCCTCGCCAACGGCCTTCTCTCCAGCCTCACGTGGACCGACGCCCTGATCGGTCTGGCGGTGGTGTTCGTGGTGCGGCCCGTCGCGGGTCTGGTCGCCATGATCGGATCCGGCCAGCCATGGCGCGAGCGATTGTTGCTGGCCTTCCTCGGCATCCGCGGGGTCGGCTCGGTCTACTACCTCGCTTACGGCATCAACCACGGCGATTTCGGCGACAGCGAGCGGCTGTGGGCCGTGGTGGGCTTCATCATCCTGGTGTCGATCCTCGTCCATGGGGTCGCCGCGACGCCCCTGCTGGCCCGACTGGCGCGGCGGCGCGAGGCAGAGGCGGAACCCGGCTGACGCTTCCCCCCGAATGCGGGCGCTGCTAACCCTCCGGGTAGGGCCTCAGGCCAACCAGACCGGCCTCAAGCAGCGAGCACCCGCGTTGCGAGCGATAGGCCCCCAACAGGAGACGGACCATGGCGAGCGAGAGCGGCTGGAACATGCCCAAAGGCGACCTGATGAAGGGCAAGAAGGGCCTGATCATGGGGGTCGCGAACTCGAACTCCATCGCCTGGGGCATCGCCTCCCAGCTGGCCGCCCAGGGCGCCGAACTGGCCTTCACCTACCTCGGCGAGGGGCTGGAGCGCCGTGTGCGACCGCTGGCCGAGAGCGTCGGGGCGAAACTGCTGATCCAGGCCGACGTCACCGACGACGCCTCGATGGACGCCGCCTTCGCCGAGCTGGAAAAGGCCTTCGGTACCATCGATTTCGTGGTCCACTCCGTCGCCTTCGCCAACAAGGACGAGCTCAAGGGTTCGTTCGTCGACAACACCAGCCGCGACAGCTTCCTGCTGGCCATGAACATCTCGGCCTTCAGCTTCGTCGACGTGGCCAAACGCGCCTCGAAACTGATGCCCAACGGCGGCTCGCTGGTGACCATGACCTACCTCGGCTCCGAGCGGGCCATACCCAACTACAACACCATGGGCGTGGCCAAGGCGGCGCTGGAGGCGGCGACCCGCTATATCGCCCGCGACCTGGGCCCGCGCGGCATCCGCTGCAACGCCATCTCGGCCGGAGCCATGCGCACCCTGTCGCTGGCCGGCATCTCGGGCGGCCGCGGCATGATCAGCCAGGGCCGGGCCATGTCGGCGATGAAGGCGGACACCTCGATGGAGGGCGTCGCCGGGGCCGCCCTGTGGCTGTGCTCGGACCTCGGCTTCTCGACCACGGGCGAGGTCATCCACGTCGACGCCGGTTTCCACATGATGGGTATGGCGGCGGACGAGGGCTGATCAACCAACGGTGATTTGCGCATTCGCCCTGGATAGCCTTGAGTTGTCCGGAATGAGGAGGCGAGAATGACCGATCCCGCGCATGACCTCGGAACCGTCTGGGTGGTGGGCCAGCGTCGCCGGCCCGGCGGAACATTTCCTCCGGCGAGTGGCGGAGGCGGCGGCATCCCCGGCGACGATGGGGGCATCCATCAGGACGAGCTCGATCCGGACGGCGGCGGCCCGGACGGCCCTCCGACGGACCCCTGCGTAAATCCGGAGACGGCATTGCCTTGGAACGCCGATGCGGCCGCCGCTGCTGCAGTGGCGGCTTTTCGGCAAGCAGCCGCCGCTCTCGGCGGTGCGGATGCGCCCAACGGTTCGCCGGTGCTGACCAACAGAGAGTTCGGGAGAGCCTTCGGCGTGAACGCCAACGGCGCTGTCTACGGTAATGCGGTGCATTGGGGAGAGCCGCCCAACCCCGCCGCGCCCAACGAGCCGGTCCACATGACGATCAACTTTGTAGGGATACCGCCTTCCGAATATGTCGGATTCGCCCATACCCACATCGACGGCAATGGACACGTCAGCGATAGGGACTGGACCACATTCACCAGCACGAACAACTTTGTACGATCCCAAACCGGGCGAAGTGATCAGACATTCTATCTCTACATCATTGGTGTCGGGCAGAATGGACAACCTGACACGATATATGTCTACGCCGATGGACCACGTGGTGCGGCGGAGCCAAATCCGCCCCAGCCAACAGCAGTGGGACCAGAGGTAAATCCCGATGCCCAGCCCTGCCCTTAGGGGACTCTCGATCGCCGCTTGCGCCGCACTGGCGAGCTCCTGCACGGGGCATACAGGCTCCCGACCGCTGCTCGAACCAGACCGCGCGACGTCGAACCACGTGATTCAGGTGTCATCATCGGCAGGCCCCCGTCTGGAAATCCAGATGGAGCCCGTCAGATCGGGTCGCGGGACGGCGACCCTCGCGAACAACGGGCGGGTGTGGCGAGTGACCGAGACGAACTGTGACGCCTTCCGAATATCTCTGGAGGAGTGGCGGGCCTTCCCTCCAATCCGTTTAGGACCCATCGGCCTGCAAGACGGCCCGGCGTCGGCGCAAATTCCGCCTGGCCTGCTTGACGGTTATGGGGACTGGACCATCCGAACCCAAGCCGCGGTTCCCGGCAATCACCCTGTCGACGTGACAGTTCATGACCCCGGAGGTCTCTACGCCATATGGGCCGAGCGAACTGTCCGCGGAATCATGCGCTGCCCTGAAGGCCGCTGATCGACGCTCCCGTAACAGGCGAAAAGGCTGACGCCCCCCTATCGCCCCAGCGCCGCCCGCTGCAGGGCGAACAGCTCACCGCAGCCGCCTTCGGCCAGCTGGAACAGGCGGTCGAACTCGGCGCGGGTGAAACCGCGCTTCTCGCCTGTGGCCTGGATTTCGACGATGGTCCCCGAGCCGGTGAGGACGAAATTGCTGTCGGCCTCGGCGGTGGAATCTTCCTCATAGTCGAGGTCCAGCACCGGCTGGTCGCTGCACACGCCGCACGAGATGGCCGCGACCTGGTCGAGGATCGGGTCGGTCTTCAGCACCCCCTCGGCGCGCAGATAGTCGAAGGCCGAGGCCATGGCCACCCAGGCCCCGGTGATGGCCGCCGTGCGCGTGCCGCCGTCGGCCTGGACCACGTCGCAGTCCAGCACCACCTGCCGCTCGCCCAGGGCCTTCAGATCGACCACGGCCCGCAGCGAGCGGCCGATCAGCCGCTGGATCTCCTGCGTTCGCCCGCTCTGCTTGCCCGCCGCCGCCTCGCGCCGGCCCCGGGTGTGGGTAGCGCGGGGCAGCATGCCGTATTCCGCCGTCACCCAGCCCTGACCCTTGCCGCGCATCCAGCCGGGCACATTCTCCTCCACCGAGGCGGTCACCAGCACCTTGGTGTGGCCGAAGGTGACGAGGCACGACCCCTCCGCATAGCGGTTGACCCCGGTCTCCAGCGTCACGGCGCGGAGTTGTTCGGGGGTGCGTTCGGAGGGGCGGGCGGTCGACATGAGCGATTTCCTTGGACGGGGCGGCGGGGCTGCTTATCCTGAAACCGTGAGCCTGTATTCCCCCTCTTCGACGATCGGCCTGCCCGCGCTGGATCAGCGCGCCCGCGACATCTTCCGGCGCATCGTCGAGAGCTATCTGCAGACCGGAGAGCCGGTCGGGTCGCGCACCCTGTCGATGACCGGCGTGGCCCTGTCGCCCGCCTCGATCCGCAACACCATGCAGGACCTGACCCTGGCCGGCCTGCTGGGTTCGCCCCACACCTCGTCCGGGCGCATCCCGACCCATGCCGGCCTGCGCCTGTTCGTCGACGGCCTGCTGGAGATCGGCGACATCGGCGCTGAGGAGCGGCGCGAGATCGACGCGCGGCTGGCCGGGCGCGGGCGCAGCTTCGACGAGGCCCTGAACGAGGCTTCCTCCCTGCTGTCCGGCCTCGCCGGCGGGGCCAGCATCGTCGCCAGCCCGGTCCGCGAGGCGGGGGTCAAACACGTCGAATTCGTCGCCCTCGGCCACGATCAGGCGCTGGCGGTGCTGGTCGGCGACGACGGCTCGGTCGAGAACCGGCTGATGCCTTTGAAGGCCGGCGTCACCCCCTCGACCCTGACCGAGGCCTCGAACTTCCTCAATGCCCGCCTCAAGGGCCGGCCCCTGCATGAGGCGCGCACCGAGATGCGCACCGAACTGGACGCGGCGAAGCGCGAACTGGACGCCGCCGCCGCCCGGCTGGTCGAGGACGGTCTGGCCGCCTGGTCCGGCGGGGCCGAGCGCGAACGGTCCCTGATCGTGCGCGGCCGGGCCAATCTGCTGCACGACCGCGAGACGGCCGAGGATCTGGAGAAGGTCCGCGTCCTGTTCGATGATCTGGAGCAGAAGGAACAGTTGATCAGCCTGCTGGACGGGGTGTCCTCGGCCCAGGGCGTGCGCATTTTCATCGGGGCGGAAACACGGTTGTTTTCGCTTTCGGGTTCCGCCGTGATCGCGGCGCCCTATATGACGGGCCGGCAGCGGGTGCTGGGCGCCATCGGCGTCATCGGGCCCGCGCGGCTGAACTATGCCCGTGTCATTCCGTTGGTGGACTATACCGCCCGGGTGCTGGGCCGGATTCTGGACGGACAAGAAACTTGAGCGACACACACGACGATTTCCCGAACTCGGAAGAGCTGGCCGCCGACATCGCGGAGGGCCAGGAAGACGAGATGGACGACGGCCTGGGCCCGATCGACGGCCTGATCGCCGAGCGCGACCAGTGGAAGGACCGCGCCCTTCGCGCCGTCGCCGAGGCCGAGAACACCAAAAAGCGCGCTGAAACCTCAAACAATGACGCCCGCGCCTACGCCATCCAGAAATTCGCCCGCGACCTGCTGGGCGTGGCCGATAATCTGGAACGGGCCCTGCAGGCCGCGCCAAAAGAAGCCGACGCCGGAGAGGCCGGTCTGGTCACCGGGCTTGAGCTGACCCAGAAATCCCTGCTTCAGGCCTTCGAGGCCAATAATCTGAAGCGGGTCGCGCCCGAGCCGGGCGAGGCCTTCGACCCGCACCTGCATCAGGCCATGATGGAGCAGCCGTCCGACACGGTTCAGGGTGGTCAGGTGATCCAGACCCTGCAGGCCGGCTACGCCCTGTTCGGCCGCACCGTGCGCCCGGCCATGGTCGTGGTCGCCGCCAAGGGTTCCGGTGCCGCGGCGGGTGCCGCCGCCTACGCCAGGGCCGCCGATCTCGACGGCGGCGGTTTCGACACCAAGGCCTGATCCTCCCCGGCGCTGAGCTCGGGGTAGGGCTACTTCAGTCGCCGCTCGAACAGCGCCAGCAGCTTGGCCCAGCCGTCGGCCGCGTCGGCGGCGCGATAGCTGTCGCGATAGTCGGCATGGAAGCCGTGCGGGGCGCCCGGATAGACCTCGATGCCGCTATCGGTGTGGCCCGCGCGCTGCAGGGCCGCGCGCATGGCCTCGACGCTGGTCAGGGGGATGCCCCGGTCGGCCTCGCCATACAGGCCCAGCACCGGTGCCTTGAGATCGGCCGCCAGATCGACCGGCCACGGCTGGCCGCTGCTGAGCTGTTCCGGCGTGGCGTTGGCCGGGGGTGCCAGACGTCCGTACCAGGCCACACCCGCGTCGATGGCCGCGAACCGCGCCGCCGCCTGCCAGACCACCTTGCCGCCCCAGCACCAGCCGGTGATGCCGACCTTGTCGGCGTTGGCCCACAGCTGCTGGCTGGCCCAGTCCAGCGTGGCGGAGATGTCGCCCATCACCTGCTCATAACCGGCGGCGGCCACGATCTGCTGCACCCGCTGCATGTCGGCGATCCCGGCCGGGTCCTCGACCCGGTTGAAGAAGGCCGGAGCGATGGCCGCATAGCCCGCCCCGGCCAGCCGGCGGCAGATGTCGCGGATATATTCGTGGACGCCGAAAATCTCTGACACGACCACGACCACCGGGAAGGGGCCG
>JBBQOK010000028.1:0-20290 GCA_038330765.1 Caulobacterales bacterium
ATACACGCGGCATGGCTGCGTCAGGCTTTCGCCCATTGCGCAAGATTCCCCACTGCTGCCTCCCGTAGGAGTTTGGGCCGTGTCTCAGTCCCAATGTGGCTGGTCATCCTCTCAGACCAGCTACTGATCGTAGCCTTGGTGGGCCATTACCCCACCAACAAGCTAATCAGACGCGGGCCGCTCTAAAGGCGATAAATCTTTCCCCCGAAGGGCACATTCGGCATTACCACCCGTTTCCAGGAGCTATTCCGAACCTAAAGGCACGTTCCCACGTGTTACTCACCCGTCCGCCACTAACCCCGAAGGGTCCGTTCGACTTGCATGTGTTAGGCCTGCCGCCAGCGTTCGCTCTGAGCCAGGATCAAACTCTCAGGTTGAGTTGACTATCTGACCTAAGCAGACCGGTCCGAAGACCGGTTGGCATTAGTTCTACGTATTCTTGACGAGATCCCACGAACGCCTCTCCGAAGAGCGACGTCATGGTGTCTTTTCAAAAAGACCGCAGTTGTCAGTGTCGAGACAGTTCCGAAGAACCGTCGCTAGGACACCGCCGCCTGCGTTTCTCTTTCCAGATCAACGATTTCAAAGACCCAGGAACCGGAGAACCGATCCCACCGTTTTAGCGCCCGGTTGCGGCGGAGGCGGCGATGTAGTCGCCTCGCTTTCCCGTGTCAAGCGATCATTCCGAAGAACAACCCCTTTTCTGCGGCCCCACCTTCCGGCGAGGGAGGCGCTGTTTAGCGCCTCATTTTTCTGCGTCAAGCGGTTCTTTTTAAAGAAGAACCTTTCTCTGCAACCCCGCCCCGGAGGGCGGCGGAGGCGGCTTCCTAAAGAGACCGCCGATCCGTGTCAACCGGGCTTTTCAGCCATCCCGCGGGGGACGAAAACCGAAGCTTTCGGGCCGCAAGAAACCGTCTGGAGAAGCCGAGAGGCTTCCCTCTTTTCGTGTCCGACGATTCGATCGAAGGCGCGGAACCTAACCGAAACACCTTAAGGAAGCAACCCACGTGAGTGGGTTTTCTTCCCGGGGGACCCTTGGAGGCTTTCGTCTCCGCGGCCCCGGTGGCCGGCCCGTTTCCGAGCGAGGCGGCGATATACGCAGCGGCCATTTTGTCCGCAACCTGAATCCGACGGATTCCTGAACTTTCTCGCGGATTCATGGTCGGCGGACGGCGGCGGTCGAGCCGCCGGCGAACGGCACCTGGCGCATCCTGCCTGACTACACAGGGCTTTGACCCTGGACCGCCTGTCTTTCGCCCCGCAGGTCTAGCCGGCGGCGATATAGGTCCGCAGCGATTCTGCTTCCTGGGTCGCCTCGGCAATCTGGCATTTCACCACGTCACCGATCGAGATCACGCCGACAAGCCGGCCTTCGCGCAGCACCGGGAGGTGACGGATTCGCCGATCGGTCATCCGCTCCATCAGAATCGCGACGGTCTCGGCCGGGGCGGCGAACACCACGTCGGCCGTCATATAGTCCGACACCGGCTTCTGCAGGGCGGCCTTGCCGTCTCGCGCCACAGCCTTGACCACGTCGCGTTCTGACAGGACGCCGACGACCCGCCCGGCGTCACAGACCATCAGGGCACCGACCCGGAGCCGCTCCAACTCGCCGCACGCTTCCTCGAGGCGCGCGTCGGGGGCGATATGATAGACGGCCTCGCCCTTGTCCTTGAGAATTTCGGCGACCAGCATCGCGGCTCCTCCCTCTATATAGAGCGCGGCCGCGGATGGACCGCTTCAAACGGAAGGGTCGCGCAGATCGGCCGGGGAATCAAATGAGGCGGCTCTCCGCCCGAAGAGCCTGACCCAGGGTCCGATCAGCAGCGCGCCCGCGACGAAGCCGAAGGCGTGGGCCTCCCAGGCGACGCCGCCTTCCGCCCCCGGAACCATGCCGATGAGGCCGACGCCCAGGTTCACCGCCATCAGGACGGCCGACATCAGCAGAAACTGGCGGTCCAGCAGGGGTCGCAGCCCGCCTCGCCGCCATCCCAGCACGCGCAAGGCCGCCCCCGTCAATCCGAATACAGCGCCGGAGGCACCGACCAGAGAGTCGAAACTGTTCGGGTGCATGAGGGCGAAGCCCAGCGTCCCTGCGAGCCCGCAGACTATATAGAAGATGAGAAAACCGATGACGCCCCTCGGGCCGGCCATGAGCCGCGCCACCGGTGGGGCGAATGCGAAGGCACCGACGGCGTTCATCGCCACGTGCGTCCAGTTGGCGTGCACGAACATCGAGGTGAACAGCCCGGGCCACCAGCCTCCGGTCCACAGGGTTGCGGCACGGAAAGCGAACCCCATTCCCCGGTCGTCGAGACCCTCCTGCAACCAGAAAAGGACCGGCAGCGACACGGCCAGCAACACCGCAACCAGCGGCGCATTGAAGATTCGGTCGTTCGTTCGCTCGGTCAGGGTCGTGGCTCCGGGTGCGAGGGCCATCGCATCGCGACATCGGTGATCATAGCAAGTCATCCTTAATAACCATGATCCAGATTGGCACGCGGGTTGCCTGGCGGCCCGTAAACCATGTTCGCGTGTGGAGGTTCGTCGTGACCATCCGTCTGAAGACCATCTCCGCCCTCGCAAGCCTCGGCGTCCTGGCCTTGCCGGCGGTCGCCGCTGCCCAGTCCGCCGGCTCGTCGGGCATGAGCGGCTATCAGGCCGGCTATGGCGGATCGCGCTATACCACCGCCCGGCCGCAGACGGGTTCGACCCGGGACCAGAACGGCAACCGCCTGATCGTTGACGGCATCATCCAGGCTGGAGCCAACACCTATTCCAGCGCGACGGGCGGTGTTTCGTCCAGCTTCTCGGGCGCGGGCGGTGCCGGCGGCACGGCCATCGGCGGCTCGACCGCCATCGGCAACAGCCTGAACGTCGTGGTCCAAGGCAATCACAACACCGTCATCGTCAACTCGACGCAGACCAACAACGGCAATGTCACCGCCGGAACCAGCCTGAATGGCACGCTGAGGCTTCCATGATGCACGGCCAGACCGTTCGGCGTCTGAAGGCGGCCGGCGCCGTCAGCGCAATCGCTGCGCTTCTGGGCGGCTGTATCTCCGCGTCCGCCGGCCCGCAGGGCACCTACGCCACGCCGATCGGCAATGCCCCGGTGACCGCCAACCCGACCCCCTACTCCGCTGCCCTCTACTGCATGGCCGACTACGCCCGGCGCTATAACCTGCCCTCCCCGCGCATCGCGGTGGGCCGGATCAGCGACTATACCGGCACGGTCTCTGCCGACGGCGGCCGCCAGATCACCGGCGGTGCCTCGCTGATGGCCATGACGGCGCTCGCCAAGTCCGGTGCCCGGATCGTCGAACGCTACGACACCTCGGTCTCCGAGATGGAGCTCCGCTACGCCAACAACCGGCTGATCGGCGACGCCGGTCCCGCCGGCGCGGAGGACGTCCAGTACCGCCGCATCCTGGCAGGCTCGGTCCCCGGCACCGACTTCTACATCATCGGCGGCATCACCGAGGTGAACTACAACATCCGCTCGGGTGGCTTCGACATGGCCGCGGGCCAGGCCAGCACGGACACGCCGCTGTCGACCGCCTTCTCCGGCAAGTCCTATGTGATGAACATCGCCATCGACCTGCGGCTGGTCCAGACGACCACGCTCGAGATCGTCGATGTCATCTCCTACCAGAAACAAATCATCGGCCGCGAAGTCTCGGCCGGCGTGTTCGACTTTCTGAACGGCAACGTCTTCGACATCTCGGCCGGCGAGGGCGGGCTGGAGCCGGTTCAGCTGGCGGTGCGGGCGCTGATCGAACGGGCAACGGTCGAGTTCATGGCCAATCTGTACGGCGCGCCGGGACCCGAGGTTTGCCTCGGTGCCGGCCCCGATCCGCTGGGCGGCACGGTCGGCCCGACCGGCGGCTACTATCCAGCTTACCCCAACACGGGAACGAACAATGGCGAAACCCGCGCGGATCCGTCTCGCTGGCACGATCGCCGCGACGGCGATGTGCGTCGCAGCCGCTACTGAGGTTGCCGCGCAGACCCCGCCACCCGGCGGGACCATCGTCCTGAACGAACAGCTGCAGCTGGGCGACGTCTTCTCGCACCAGACGCTGAACGTGGTCGATGCCCAGGAACAGGTGACCGTCAACACCTCGGCGCAGGGCAACAGCGCCTCGGGCGCGGTCCAGAACGGCTCCATCACCGTCCAGTCCGATCAGGACATGCGCGGCGATGCCGTCGCCACCACCGACATGACCCTGGGCGGCGACACCTATGGCGTGGTCACCGCCACGACCCAGGCCCGCGGCAACTATCTGGCGGTCAGCGCCTATGACGCGGACCTGACCCTCGACGCCACCCAGTCGAACACCGGCGGACTGGCCAGCGCCACGTCACGGCTGGGCGAGGATGACGCCCGCCTGCTGGGCGGCGCGGCGATCAACGCGGCGGCGATCTCCAACACGGTCGCGGTCTATGGCGAGGGCTCCTCGGTCAACGGCACGGTCGACCAGTCCTCATCAGCCATCGTGCGCGCCTACAACCGGATCGAGACCCAGTATATTCCGGCCGGGGCCAGTGTCTCCAGCCAGGCCATCGTCAACGCCATCCAGGTGACCAGCGGCCAGACCTCGGGCCAGAACCTCAACCTCATCCAGTCCTCGACCGGCGACTTCATCGAAGCCGAGTCGAGCGCCAACGCCGGCAACGCCTGGGATCTGGCCGGGCGGGCCCACGCCGCCGCCAACCAGGCCGTGCTGTATAATGAAGGCGGCTCGGTCGTCGTGACGTCCAGCCAGGATAACAACAGCTTCGTCCGCGCCGCTGCCACGACCACCGCCTATGACTACGGCCGGGCCGAGGCTCACGCCCGGGGCGCGGCCAACGAGCTCTCGGTCGGCAACAACGACATCTACCTCGAGATCGACAACAGCCAGTTCAACACCGGCGGCGTTGACGTCACCGCGACGTTTTCGGGCACGAACGGCTACGACGTCTATGTCGGGGCCGAGGCGGTCGGGAACAGCGTCACCGGCTACGCCTGCTCGGAATGCGCCGGCTACCTTGAGGCCCGAAACAATCAGAGCAATGGCGGGGACGTGTCAGCGACGGCCAATACAACCGTCGCGGGGTCCACCCGGGCGGTGATCACCGGGGCCAACGCCGTTGGAAACTCGGCCACCTTCTACGTCTCGCGGCCTTCAAATTAAACTTCCGTAACTTGAGTGGCGCATCTGTGTCGCCGAAAGGTTGCCCCAGGGGCGTCGGTGATCGATGATCGCCGCCCTCAACCTTGTCCGGCGCGGCTCAGACGGAGAGCTTTCGCGCCTATCGGAAAGAAGCCCGAATATGCGTTCCCCCTATCGCCTGCTGCTGCTCGCCGCAGCCTCCGCCACAGTGCTGACGGCCGCATCCCCGGTCCTGGCGCAGGTCGCGCCGTCTGATCCCTGGGTCCAGGCGACCAGCGACATCCCGGCGGACGCCACCGTCCGCTTCGGCACCCTGCCGAACGGCATGCAGTACGCGATCATGCGCAACGCCAGCCCTCCGGGGCAGGCCTCGTTCCGCCTGCGGATCGACGCGGGATCGCTGATGGAGAACGAGAACCAGCTGGGGCTGGCCCACTTCATGGAGCACATGGCCTTCAACGGGACCACCAACATCCCCGAGAATGACCTGCTGCGGATCCTGGAGCGGCGCGGCCTCGCGTTCGGCGCGGACACCAACGCCTACACAGGGTTCGACGAGACGGTCTACATCCTCGAGATTCCGAACGCCGACGCCGGCACGGTTGACGATTCCCTGCGTGTGATGCGCGAACAGGTGTCCGAGGCGCTGATGGCGGCCGACGCCGTCGACGCCGAGCGCAATGTCATCGAAGGGGAAGAGCGGCTGCGGAACACACCGGGCCTGCGCTCGATCAAGGCGCAGCTGGGTTTGTATGCGCCGGGCCAGCGCATCTCGAACCGCCTGCCGATCGGCGACCTGGAGATCATCCGCACCGCGCCGCGTGAGCGTTTCGTGGAATTCTACCAATCCTACTACCGCCCCGAGCGCGCGACTTTCGTGGCGGTCGGCGACTTCGACGTCGACGAAATGGAGACCAAGGTCCGCGCGGCCTTCGAGAGCTGGCAGGGCGAAGGCCCGGCCGGGCCGGAGCCCGATCTGGGCACGGTCGCGCCGCGTGGCCCGGAAACCCGCATTCTGGTTGAGCCGGGCGTCCAGTCGTCGATCGAGCTGGGCTTCATCCGCAACCCGGACCGCGACCCCGACACCGTCGGCGAGCGCCGCGACGAACTGGTCCGGCGCCTTGGCGTCGCGGTCCTGAACCGCCGTCTGGGTGAACTGGCCCGCGGCGACAACCCGCCCTTCCTGGGCGCCAGCGGAGGCGAGTTCGATCTCGCTGACAGCTTCGCCGCAGCCTCGGTCTCGGCCCAGTACAATGTCGGTGAATGGAAGCGCGCCCTTGAGACGATCGAGCAGGAGCAGCGCCGTCTGGTCCAGTACGGCATCTCCGACGTCGAACTGCAGCGCGAGATCACTGCGAACCGCACCGCGCTGGAGAACGCCGTCGCCGGGGCCGGCACGCGCCGCACGCCCCAGCTGGCCAATGGGCTGGCCGGCTCGGTTAACAGCAAGGCGGTCTTCTCCACCCCGCAAACCAACCTCGATCTGTACAACGCAGCGGTGAACGGCCTGACCGCCGCCACCGTCAACCAGAGCCTGCCGCAGGTCTTCCAGGGCGAAGGCCCGATGGCCCTCGTCGTCACCCCCGTCGAAATCGAGGGCGGCGAAGCGGCCGTCACCGCCGCGCTCGAGGCCTCCCGCCAGATGCCGGTGTCGGCACCCGCGGTTCAGGCGCAACTGGAATGGCCGTATGAGACCTTCGGTGCCCCCGGTGCCGTGGCCAACCGCCGCGAGATCGCTGAAGTGGGCGCAACGGTGCTGACGTTCGCCAACGGCGTGACGGTGACCGTCAAGCCGACCGAGTTCCGTGACGAGCAAATCCTTGTGCGGGTCGACACCGGCATCGGCGAGCTGGGCCAGCCGACCGACCGGCCCGTCGCCGAGGGTCTGGGCTCCAACGTCTACACCGCGGGCGGCCTCGGCCGGCTCAGCGCGGACGAAATGAGCCGCGTCCTGAACGGCCGCGTCTATTCGGCCGGCTTCAGCGCCGGCAGCGACCGCTACACTTTCTCGGGCGGCACACGCCCGGCCGATCTGGCCCTGCAGCTGCAGGTGTTGGCCGCCTATCTGACAGACCCGGGCCTGCGCCCCGCGCCGTTCCAGTTGCTCAAGTCGGCCTATGGCCAACAGCTGGTCCAGGCCCGCGCCACGCCGGGCGGTGCCTTCGCCGTTGACGGTGGTTCGGTGCTCAGCAGCGGCGACGCCCGCGATGGCCTGCCGTCCGCTGACGCGGTCTCCGGCTGGACCAACGACCAGCTGAAGGCCGAGCTCACCCGCGGCCTGGCCAGTGGGCCGATTCACATCACCGTCGTCGGCGATGTGACGGTGGATGATGTCATCGCGGCGGTCGCGCCCACCTTCGGTGCCCTGCCCGCGCGTGGCCCCGATGCGCAGCCCCTCCCCGGCTCGGACCAGAAGCGGTTCCCCGCTCCCACCAGCCAGCCGATTCAGCTGACCCACACCGGGCCGGCCGAACAGGCCCTCGCGATCGTCGCCTGGCCGACCACCGACTCGATCGGCGATCGGACCGAGGCACGGCAGCTCTCCATTCTCAGCGCGGTCCTGCGCCTGCGGGTGCTCGAGGAAATCCGTGAGAAGCAGGCCCTGGCCTATTCGCCGGGCGTCGGGGCGCAAAGCTCGGACGTCTTCCCCGACTACGGCTTCATGGTGGTCCAGGGCGAAACCGCGGCGGCAAGCATCCCGGCCTTCTACACGGCGGTGAACGCAATCGCCGCAACCTTGCGGGATGCGCCGCCGTCGGACGACGAACTGAACCGCGCCCGCCTGCCCTCCATCGAGCGGCTGCGCCTCAGCCAGGCGTCCAACGAATACTGGCTGGGTGCGCTGGCCGACGTGGCGGAGCGTCCGTCGGACGTTCAGCAGATCGTCAGCAACATCGCGGTTCTGGAGGCCGTCACCCCGGCCGACATCCAGCGGCTGGCCCGGAAATATCTGAAGGACGACACGGCGGTGCAGGTCCAGGTGGTCTCGGCCAACGCGGCCGCGCCCGCTGCCGAGTAGGCGAAAAAAGGCCCCGGTCCTTGCGGATCGGGGCCAGTCTGCTTCTCAGGATCGTCGACAGAGCCGACGGTGTCGTTGTTAGTCGTTCACGCCTGACGCTCGGCTGAACGCCAGTGTTCAGACTGGCGTCAGAAAACCCGGCCGCCGACGCCGCCGTCGAGCGTGATGCTGGCTCCCGAGACCGCGATACCGGCCTGTTCGACCACTTCCTCGCGATATTCGGTGTAGATCTCCTCGCGGACCATGGTGAGGATCTTCACGCCCGCGCCATAGCGGCGCAGCAGCGAACGCTCGTTGCATTCCCGCTCGGCCTTCTGGGCCCGACAGTCAATCTGACCACCGCGGCCGTGCCAAAGGGCCTCGCCCTTGCGGCAGTCCATCGTCTGACCCTGACCGAAATCGGTGTCGCCCGTATATTCAGACCAGGAGTACTGAAGCCAGGTTCCCGCCAGGCAGCGGTAGAGCTCGCCTTCGTAATCCCCATGCACGTCGCGATCAGGGCGGACCTGCGAAGCCGGATGCGGCACGTTCCGGTCGTCGACGCAGAAGGCGCGGATGACCACGCGCTTCTCCCAGCGGCGGCGGGCCTCATAAGGCACACGGATCGTCTGGCGGACGCGGGCCCCCTCGACGGTCAGGCCGTTGATGGTCGTCGGATAGGGCTGATCGACCGTGACATAGGCCGAGCCGCCGCCGGAGACATAAACACTGCCGCCGGCGCGGGCGTTGAGACCAGCCCGGCTGCGGGCACTGGCTTCGGCGTTCGCATTGGCGTTGACGTTCACATTGACGTTGAAATCACCGCCACCACCGCAGCAGGGGGGCGGGGGCGGCTGCTCACAGCAGGGCGGCGGAGGCGGCGGCGGCGGCGGCGGAGGGGGCGGCGGTTCGCAGCACGGCGGCGGCGGCGGCGGGCACACCGGGCCGCACTGGGCCGACGCCTGGTCCGCGACAGCCGCCACGACGATGAAGGTCGCAACCGCCGGCAGCCAATTCATGATCCGCACCCCCATGGGCCGACCTCCAGATTAAATCATCGCGGTCCATGCAGGCATGGGCCGCTCCAGTCTGCATCTGAACCGCAAAAGCCTTTCGTTTCCGTTGCATTCCGTCCGGTCCGGTCCTTGCGGCGACGTCGCCAGAGATCAAGCCGATGTTTCACCCTGACACGCAGTTCCTGATCGACCACTGGACGGCCCTGTCGCGCCGGACGGACGCGCGTGCCGGAATTCCTGACCGCGGAGCGCTGGAACCGGACGCTTTTGGACTGCGGCTGCCCCGCGCCTTTGTAGCCCGGCGGACGGGGGAGGATGCGGTCATCCGGCTGGCGGGGGGCTGGATCGAGGCCTTCCACGGCGAAAGCCTGAAGGACCAGTCCCTGCTGTCCCTTTGGCGGACCGCCTCGCGGCCGCTGGTGACCTCTGCCCTGACCCAGAGCATTCGTGAAGCGCGACCGGTTGTGATCGCCGCCCTGGCCGGCAGCGTCGCCGCGCAGATCGAGGTCACCCTGCTGCCCCTTCGCGGTCCGTCGGGCGAGCCGGATCGGCTGCTGGGCCTCTACGCGCCCGCCGCGACCCTGACGCTTGCGGCGGATGAACCGCGCCTGCTGACCGCGCGGGTGTCGATCGGTGTGGGCGCGGCCGCACGGGCGCCGCTCTGTCTGGCGGCGGTTCACGGGCGCCGGATCGCCTGAGCCCGCCTCAGAGCGGCTTGAGGTCTTCTGTGTACCGTTTCCAGTTCTGGATATAGTGGGCGGCGGACGCCTTCAGGGCCTCGATCTGCCCGGGCTCCAGTTGCCTGACCACCTTGCCGGGCTGGCCCATGACCAGCGAACCGTCGGGAATCTCCTTGCCCTCGGTGATCAGGGTGTTGGCGCCGATCAGACAGTTTTTCCCGATCCTGGCCCGGCCCAGAACCACCGCGCCGATGCCGATCAGGGTGTTATCGCCGATCTCGCAGCTGTGAAGCATCACCATGTGGCCGACCGTGACACCATCGCCGATGGTCAGAGGCTCCCCCGGGTCAGAATGAAGGACGCTGCCGTCCTGGATGTTGGTATCCCGGCCGATAGTGATCGGATCGTTGTCGCCCCGAACCACGGCACCGAACCATATGCTGGCGCCCGGCTTGAGAATCACGTCTCCTATGACGGTTGCAGTTGGTGCCACCCAGTATTCGCCCGTTGGGGGAAGCTGCGGTTTCTTGTCTCCTAGACTGTAAACATTCATCAGCACACCGCCATTTCTGAACAAAACGAGGGCTTTAAGCTCTCGTAAACCACGCTAGCATCATAGTGTTGATGCGATTCGAGGCTGCCATTTCGGCTCCGAATCCGAAGCCGGATCAAGCCCGGTCCGGTCAGAACCAAGGAGGACGCGCGTGACGCGTTCCGGTCGGCGGGTGTTCCCGCTGGTAGCCAAGTCCCTGCAAAGGGGGCCTTCCTCCGACCCGGGCGGGTGCGTCGCATCCTCTGTCCTTCCTCTCTCCACGATCGTTCGAGGCGATGCTTTTCCGGCATCGCCTTTTTTCATGCCCTGGAGGCGTCGATGACCAAGCGTGCTGCAATCAAGCGTCAGACCCGCGAAATGTCCCGTGAACACGGGGTTCTGGACTCGCGGCAGTTCATCGATGACGCCAAGGTAAGGCGTCTTCCCACCCATGCCGGCTGGTCTCCCCATCCGTCCAATGACGACCGCGACCAGGCCTATCTGAAGACTCTCAAGCCCAAGTCGGAAGGCCAGGCCGAGCTGATGACGGCCATCGACAACCACAACATGGTCCTCGCGCTCGGGCCGGCAGGCACCGGCAAGACCTATCTGGCCGTCGCCAAGGCCGTTGAGGCGCTGGAGGCCGGCAAGATCGGGCGCATCGTCCTGTCCCGCCCGGCTGTCGAGGCGGGCGAGTCGATCGGCTTCCTCCCCGGCGACATGGAGGACAAGCTGGCCCCCTATCTGCGCCCGCTCTACGACGCCCTCTCGGATCGCCTGAGCATGAAGCGCGTCAAGGCGCTGATGGCTGAGGGTCTGATCGAGATCGCTCCTATCGGCTACATGCGCGGACGCACCCTGAACAACGCCTTCATCGTCGTCGACGAGGCCCAGAACTGCACCTATGTGCAGCTCAAGATGCTGCTGACGCGGCTGGGCTGGCATTCCACGATGGTGGTCACGGGCGACCCGCAGCAGTCCGACCTGTTGCCGGGGATCTCGGGCCTGTCGGACATTGCCGAACGTCTGGTCCCCGTGCCGAACATCTCGGTGGTGCGGCTGGCCGAACAGGACATCGTCCGCCACCCGCTGGTAGCGAGCATGATCGGGGTCCTCTGACGGCCTACGTCCGATTCTGACGCAGGTCCATGCCATGCTGGCTCATGGACCTGCTTCGGAACACAACACCGGGTTTGGGAGGCGACCAGAGTGCACACTGTGCACTCTGTGCACGCTTTGCACCGTATTTTTGGTTGCGGCGGCCTCAGATCAGGTCCGTCATCGGCCGCGGCTCGGACTTCGCCGCAACCACCGATTGGCCGCCCATGCGGTCGATCTGGGCGAAGACGAACGATTCAGCGAGATCGACAGCAGGGCGGCACCAGGATCAGGTCGTGGGGCTCCCGGGTCGCCGGTGCCCCCGGATGCGATCGGATTTCGGGGTTGAAGCCTCACATCCAGAGCGCGCGGGCCGTCCGGGCCAGGCGAGACGACCCCGCCGCGACGCTCCAAGGCGAGAAATAGTCTTCGCGCGCACGACCGGGGCTGCTAACCGGTCAGCCTCACTTTTCAGCGACCCGAATGAAAATCCAACGCATCGCCCTCGCCGCCTACGGCTTCGCCATTCTGATCGTCGTGCTCGACCAACTGACCAAGGCCTGGGTGCTTTCAGGGCTCGACCTGCGCGAAGTCGGGCAGGTCGCGGTCTGGCCGCCGATCTTCAACTTCACATGGGTCGAGAACCGGGGCGTCAGCTTCGGCCTGTTCGGCGACGGCTCCGCGCGCTGGATGCTGAGCGCCTTCTCTGTCGCGGTTGCCGGGGCTCTGGGCTGGTGGGCGCTCAAGGCCGACCGGCGCCTGCTCGTCACCGCCATTGGGTTCATCATGGGGGGCGCGCTCGGCAATGTGATCGACCGGATCCGCTTCGGCTTCGTGGTCGATTTCCTCGATTTCTCGGGACCGTATTTCTACCTGTCGAACCTCCGGATCAGCTTCCCCTGGGTCTTCAACGTCGCCGACGCCGCGATCACGGTCGGAGTGATCCTGCTGATCATCGACAGCATACAGTCCGAAAGGGCGGCCAAGGTTGGCCTCGCCGCCGAAAAGGCGTAATCAGCCGCTTCCTCTAGGGTTTACGCGCGCGCCTGATCGGCGCGCCCAGCCGAGATTGACCATGCGCCTCACCAGTACCGCCGTCCTGACTCTCGCCGCATCGGCCCTCGTGCTGGGCGGATGCAGCACCATGCGCCAGACCGTCGGCCTGACCAAGGTGACCCCGGATGAGTTCCTGACGGTTTCGACCGCCCCCCTGACCGTGCCCCCTGAGTATGGCCTGCGTCCGCCGGCCCCCGGCCAGCCGCGGCCCCAGGAACTGGCACCGGAATCGGCTGCCCGTCAGATTCTGCTGGGCCAGCGTCAGGCCATCACCCGGTCGCCCGGCGAGCAGGTTCTCGTGAACCAGGCCGGCGGCGACCGCGCCGACCCTCTCGCGCGCTATGTCATCGACGATGAGTTCGGCGATCTGGCTCACAAGGAAGAGGGCTGGGCCAATCGCATCCTGTTCTGGCGCCGGGACGACGCTGCGACGCAGACCCCGACCACGACCCAGACCGCCAACGGTGCCGTGACCATCGACGCCGCCAGCGAGTATGCGCGGCTGCAGGCCCTGACCGGCGGCCAGACCGGCATCGTCATCGCGCCCCGCCGCGACAACGGCTTCAAGCTCCCCGGCCTCTAGACCTAGGCTTTCGCAGCGCCGGCTCTCAGCCCGCGTTCGGCCAGAGCCACGACCGCGACACCGCCGATCGTCAGGGCGGCACCGGTGAGGATCTGCGGGGTGAGCACATCGCCCATGAACAGCCAGCCGATCAGGATCGAAACCACCGGCGTGGCCAGCAGATAGGGCGTGACCCGTCCGGCCTCGCGCTTCTGGACCAGCCAGAAGACCATGGTCGTCGCCAGCACCGACGACACGAGTCCGGCCCAGACAACGCAAAGCCAGACCAGCGGCGTCGCCTGCTGCATGGCTTCGACCTGGCCGCGCTCGAACACCGCTGAGCCGAACGCCAGGGTCGGCAGGGCCGTCAGGGAGAGGAGCCCCTGCATCTTCAGGGGCGGGATCGAAGTCGTCCGGCGCGCCACCACGGTCGTCATGGCCCAGGAGGCGCTGGCACCGATGCAGACCAGGATCGCCTTCCAGTCGGAGATGGCGTGCGGGTCGAGCGTCATCCAGGCTACGCCGGCGAAAGCGACACCCATGCCGATCAGGGCGAAGCGCGACAGCCGCTCACCCAGCAGGAGGAAGGCGAACAGCGCCGTGAACGGCACCCACAACTGCGCGGCCACTGACACCGGACTGACGTCCTGCGCCAGCCAAAAGGCCAGATAGATGAGGCCGTAGTGGATCGGCCCGCCGAGGATGGCAATGACCAGCAGGCTCTTCCAATTGGGGAAGGGCGGCCGGACGAACGGGATCAGACAGGCCGCCGCCAGGGCGAACCGAAGGGCCCCGACCAGCAGCGGCGGCACGGTCTCGGTGGCCAGTTTGGCGGCGGCGTTGTTGACACCCCAGATCACGACCACCGCGATGATCGCGCCGATCTCAATGAGGGTGAGCGGGCTGTGGGGCTTGTCTGGCGTGGTCACGGGACGGCTATGCCATGCACAGCGCCCCGCCGCCTGTCAAAGCCGGTAACCGACCATTTCGGCCCGACCCTAGAACGGAATGTCGTCGTTCAGGTCGTAGCTTTCCTTGGGGCCGCTCGGCTTGTTGGCGCCGCCGGTAGAGAAGCCAGACGAATAGTCGTCGTCACCATCACTGCGCGAAGCGCCGCCGCCACCGCCGTCACGGCCACCCAGCATGGTCAGCTCGCCGCGGAACTTCTGGAGCACGATCTCGGTCGAATATTTTTCGACCCCGTTCTGCTCGTATTTGCGGGTCTGCAGGGAGCCCTCGATATAAACGGTCGAGCCCTTCTTCAGATAGTTCTCGGCCACCTTGACGATGTTCTCGTTGAAGATGACCACCCGATGCCATTCGGTCTTCTCCTTGCGCTCGCCGGTGGCCTTGTCGCGCCACTGCTCGGACGTCGCGAGCGAGAGGTTGGCGACGCGTTCGCCCGAATTGAGCGTACGGATTTCAGGGTCCTTGCCGAGGTTGCCGACCAGAATGACCTTGTTGACGCTGCCCGCCATCATCGAATCCTTTTTCTAGGCCTGCAGTGCTTCGCACCGCTCCGAGGCCGATTGTTTGGTAGCCGCAATCTAGTCGATCGCGAGCCGATGTTCCAGTTTTGTTCGCTACTGACCCGAAGGTGCCGCCGGCACTGGCTCGACGGGTGCTGCGACGCCGACAGGGCGGCCCTGCTCGTCCCGGGTGATGGCTCCCGGGACCGCCAGTCGGCCATCGCCTGTGCGAGCCAGGGCCATAAAGCGCGATCCGTCGAGCGACTTGCCGAACGAGACACCCTCACGGTCGATGAAGATGAACCGGCCCTGATAGGCGCCGGTTACCTCCCGCCGGTTGCCGCCGAGGCGGAGGAAGTTCAGCCGCATCTCCTCGAGGCGGGCCGCGCAATGCTCGATCTGGGGCTGGTTTTCGGCCAGCTTGTTGAAGGTCGGAGGCTCACCGGCCTTGCCTCGCTCGACCGTGAAACACACGCCGGGCTCATAGGGCGCCTCAACGGATTTTTCGCACGCGGCCAGCGCCAACATCGTGACGGCACCGCCGGCGGCGAGGAACAGAGGAACGCGGTTCATCAGCGAAGATCCGGGAACTGGCAGCTGCGGTCCTGTTCGACCAGCGTGCGGAAACGGTTGTTGTCGGGAGACTGTTCGACGCGGCGCGGCACGAGCCGCAGGGTGGTGTTACCCCAACGACCATACAGGGCGTCGCCCGGTCGCACGCAGGTACCGGAATACAGCGCCTGGACGCAGGCGTTCAGGCTCATGTTCCCCGACAGCGTGCGCCAGTCGGAGCCTGTGTGGCGCAGACACTGGGCACCGGCGGCGGCCTGGGGTTGGGTCTGGGCGGGCTGGGCCGCTTCAATCGGTGCCGGATACGGTTCGAGTGCCGCCAGATCATCCGGCGCAGTGGGTGGCGGCGCAAACGAGGCCGTCGGTGCCGCGACAAGGGCACCGGTTTCGTCCACGCCGACATCAAGGGCGTCTGTGGCAACGCCATTGCGGCGTGCGCAATCGACGAGCGTCGCCATGCCAACGAATTGTCCATCGACGTAGCAGCGAAGCTCCCGCGTCGTGCTGATCTCGGGCGCATCCGCGACATTGACCGTCAGACCGCCTTGCGCAGCCGGCGGCGGCGCGGAGTTGCGGTCGCGGCCGCCGGAGACGATCAGGGCGATCACCACGGCCGCAAGCACGGCCAGGGCGGCACCGGCAGCGATGAGGATGCGATTGTCTCGGGGCATGAATAGCTCGCGCGGCTGAGGGCTCCAATAACCCCGCCGGGCCATGCCGCGTCAACGCCCTTCTGGGCGAAGCGCCTATCCGCCCAGGCGCGCGAGCGCAGCCTGGTAGTTCGCCAGCTGGTTCGTCAGATAGGCCGGAACCGGGCCGCGGGCCGCGCCCGACTTGGCGGTCGCTGGATCAAGCGCGCGGTAGGCGTCCCGCACGGCCTTCATGGCGGCCTGGATTCTTTCCCCGGCCGTCTTGATCAAGGCCGCGTCGCCGAGCTTGAGGCCGGCGGGCAGGTCGAGTCCGAAGGTCTTCAGGACGTCGTCCCCGGTCGAGGTGCCGATATAGCCCGTCGAAAGTCCCAGACCCGCCAATGCGTCACGGCCTGTCTCGCCCGCCGTCAGGACGGCACCGGCCCTTCCGTCCCGCGCCACGATCGAAAGGCGCTGGAAACCGCCCGTGGTGGTGGTGACCTCGCCGTCTTTGCCGGTCACCGATCCGCCTTCCGAAGCCACGGTGACCTTCAGCTTGCCGTTCGAGGCGATTTCGATCTTGCGGGCGAGGGTCGCGAGGGTGTCCTTGACATCGATGGTCACAGCCACCGAGCGACCGCCGGCCGCGGGGCTGATGTAGAAGCGGTCGCCGACGCGCAGGGCGGTTGCGTCGACCAAGCGCTTGGAGTCGCTCTGATCGATCTCCCCGTTGGGCAGGCCCAGCCGGTCCAGCACGCTGGCCCCGCCCGAGGCGACCGCCAGCGTCAGCGGACGGGCCTGTTCGCCGTCGCCGGCCCAGGTCTTTTCATACTCGACAGCGCCGGTCAGCGGATCGACCCTGACCAGATAGCCTTGGGTGGGATCGGTCGGCTTGGCCGTTTCCGGACGATCGGCCACGCCGGTGATCCAGACCTTGCCGTCGTGCACCTTGACGTCGGCGGCGGTGTCGTCGCCCGCCCCGCCATACCAGCTCATCCGGTCGTCAGGCGAAGCGGTCAGGTCGTCCGAGAGCG
Source organism: Caulobacterales bacterium (assembly GCA_038330765.1). Lineage (GTDB taxonomy): Bacteria > Pseudomonadota > Alphaproteobacteria > Caulobacterales > Caulobacteraceae > Brevundimonas. Next base: position 16,804 of record JBBQOK010000028.1, read on the forward strand.
TGGCGATGAAGACATCCTTGCCGCCTGAGTGGGCCGTCGTCACCGTCCCCGCGGACAACCCGCTGTCGCGGCTGGTTCCGGTCAGGATGACCTTGCCGCCCGAGACCGAGACGCCGGCGATGTCTCCGCTGATCACGCCGAGATCCCTGGTGGACGCCAGAGCAGGCACGCCCTCGGCGTCGAGAGTGAAGCGGCGCACGACGGCGCGACCGTTCTCGACACCCGCCGTATACAGGTTCGAGCCGTCGACGGTCATGGCGTCGACGCTGTCGTCGCTGCTGCTGCCAAACTGGCTCGTGCCGATGGCCTTGGAGACGATGCCTGCGGTCGGATAGGGCTCGCCGGCCTTGAAGGCCTGAACATAGCCGTCCCAGCCGCCGACGGCCGCGGCGCCCGTGATCGCCGATTTGGCGCGACCACCGATGTAGACGACGCCGTCCGTGCCGAAGCTGACAGAGGTCGCCTCGTCGGCGGCACGGGCACCGCGCCGTTGGGTCCAGCGTTCCTGACCATCCTTGTCGAACACAGTGACGAAGCTGTCGGCGACGTCGGCTACATCCCCCGCCTTGCCCGCGTCGGTGGCCTTGGTGTTCAGCGCACCGGTCACCGATCCGGCGACGGCGACATCACCGTTGGCGTCGATGGCGATCGCATAACCGCTGGCAGTCGAGGCGGCACCGAGCATGCGCGTCGCCATCAGGCGGCCGGCGCTGTCGTATTTCATCAGGGCGACGTCCTGGACGCCCTTGATCGGTTGGGTGTCAGGCCCGGCGGTGACATCGGCCACGATCCACAGGGAGCCGTCGGGCCCGACGGCGCTGGCCCGGACCTTCGCTACGCCTTCCGGCAGGTTGTCCTGCGACAGGCGGCCTTCGACCCAGTGGGTTTCGCCGATGCCGCCCGAAGCAGGTTGGGCCGCCGTGCCGCCGTCGCTCTGGAACTTCAGTAGTTGGGACACACCGGCCGACCCAGACGACTGGACGACGTAAACCGCGTCGGCGGTCTCGGGAGCCGTAAAACCGACGGTTTCGGTCGAGTTCGCCCGGATGGCGAGGGCCCATTTGTCAGGCCCTGCCGGCAGTGTGACGGGCTTGCCGTTCACCTGCACGATCTTCGGCTCGGCCTTGATCTGCTCGCGCCCCAACCGGGTCTGGAAGCCCGCAGCCTCCAGCTTGTTGTTGATGTGGATCAGGACGTTGTCGAGAGTGCGGGGGGTCGCCCCCATGTCGCCGAGATCGATCGGCACCGCGGTCGTCTGGGAATTTGTCAGGCCGACAGGCACCTTGATGGTGATACTGAACCGGGTGTCGCCTTGGAAAGCGGCGACGGGGGTGTCGGTCGATCCCTCATGGATCGGGCCCGTGATCGAGCGGGCGCTGTCCCGCGGCACGGCAGCCGTGGTCTTGCTCGTCATCTTGGACGTGCCTTGCACCATACGGATGCCGTCGAACTCGGACGAGGAGAGCCACGAACCGATCTCGCCCAGACCGCTGCCGAACCGTTTGGCCAGTTGGGCCTGTTCAAGGTTCGATATGCCCTTGACCGCCGAGCGGTTGACGAGGGCGTTCAGGCTGTTGAGGCCCTGATACAGGGCGAAAAGCTTGCGGTAATCTGCCGACGCGTTCTTCAGATCGAGCTGGGCGGCGCCTTCGTTGATGAAACTGCGGCCGCCGAGAGCCGCCCTCACCAACGCATCCTGTCGGGGCGGCGTGACCGTTGAGGACCAGGGTGGCGTCGGCTGTTTGCGCGCGGCCTGCTTCAGGGCGGCGTTGGTCGCCGGGTTCAATGACGTGAACGCCGTGCCGCCGTACAAACCCAAAAGATAGCTGTTGTCGATCACGCGGCGCTCCCGGCCCGAAGTGTGACGGCAGGAGCGTAACGAGCCCTTAACGTCCGGGACCGGAGGGACTCTGAACGCGACTCAGGGAACAATGTCAGGCGGCGACTGTTGAACGGACGCCGTGAAAGCAGGAGACGTGCCTCATGTCTGCCTTCGTCGAAACCCTGAGATCGCTGCTCGCCCTTTACGGAATCGGCCCGCGCGCCCAACGGCGGCGGCCTGCACCCGTCTATATCGGCCGCTCGGGAGCCGGTCGGGTCTGAGGGGTTAGCCGCCGCGGAACAGCGACAGGATGATCTGCGGCGCCTGGTTGGCGATCGACAGCGACTGCGCACCCAGCTGCTGCTGGACCTGCAGGGCTTGAAGTCGCGCGCTCTCCTTCGCCAGATCGGCGTCCACGAGGTTGCCGATCCCCGACTCCAGCGTGTCCATCAGCTTGGAGACGAAGCTGTTGTGCGCCTCAATCTGCTTGGCTTGGGCGCCAATTTCACCAAGAGAGGCGTTCAGCTGGGTGATCGAATTGTCGAGGCGGTTCAGGGCCTGGGTAGCGCCGGTCAGGGTCAGCAGACTGTCCGACAGCGCCAGTTCAATAATGCTGCCGCCGAGGCTGAGGTCCTTGGCTGACAGGGTCACGAAGGAGCTGGCATCGGCGTTGGCGAGGAATGAGATCCCGGTCGTCAGCGCGCCGTTGAGGATGTTTCCACCGTCGAACGCTGCGTTCTCGACCGCAGAGCCGATCGCCTTGAGCAGCGCCTTGAAGTCGGCGTCGAGCAACTGGCGCGACTGGGTCTTCAGCGACGTGTCCTTCGCCGCGACGACCTTTTCCTTGAGCTGGTTCAGCAGGTCCGAGATCGACTCACCGGCTGACAGCGCCACGTCGGCGATGGAGGTCGCCCGATCGAGACTCTGCTTGACGGCGCCGAGGGCCCCGACGTCCGCCCGCTGCTGCTGGGCGATGGCCCAGATGGCGGCGTTGTCCTTGGCACCCTGCACCTTCAGGCCCGTCGAGATACGGCTCTGCACATCGCCGAGGCGCTCATTCGTGCGCGTCAGGTTCTGCAGCGCGATGGCGGCGGAAGTGTTGGTATGGACGCTGTTCGTCATCCGACTCGGCCTTTCAGGTTTGGCCAAGGCTAGTCGGCGAACCGTGCACACATGGTTAACGGCCGCTAACCACGCATTCTTACCACGCGGATCGCTCCTGCGCGGCTGGCATCCCGGAAACTCTGTGGCGTCAGGCCTTGGTGTCGATCACCGAGCCGGCGCTGTACTGGGCCGCCTGCATCAGGTCGACGACCTGTTCGCGGGGCAGCTGTTTGACGACTTCGCCCGTGATCCGGTCCAGGGTCTTGTAGATGAAGGAGCCGGACTGGGGCCCCTCCTCAATCACCAGACGGTAACGGGCGGTGCGTTCGGCCTCCTCCATGAAGCGCGAGTCGTGAAAGTCGCCGCTGGCGGTTGACCCGCTCGCGGCGCCGACGGCGATCGAGGTGAGGGAGGCGACGGAGCCTATCTTCGCATTGGGGTTCATGTCTCCTTCCGACGGTGTTGAACCGGCGGCTTCCCTTCAAGGGGACTGGATCGGTCGGGGGGGGGGGGCGGGGCCCCCCCCCGCCCCGCGAGACAGAGAGGGGACAGCCCAGCCGA
>JBBQOK010000029.1:0-19698 GCA_038330765.1 Caulobacterales bacterium
GCCCATGGTCCCCGTCACCGGGTTGACGCACAGGGCTTCGCGGTCGCCCAGCTCCACCAGCCGCCCCCGGTCGTCCCAGACCAGCGCCCGGCGCAACCGGCGCCGCGCCGCGCCGTCGTTGCCCTCGCTGACCGGCGACCAGCCCACCACGCACTGAGCCTGATCGCGGCGGGTGCAGGCGGGAATCTGCGGCGCCAGGCCGGCGGCCGGCGTCACGACGTCGATGAGATAGACCGCGACCAGGCGTTCGCGCACCGCCGGATCACTCGCCACCTGCTCCCGCACCAGCCGTTCGACCAGTTCCCCGCCCTGTTCGACCCCGGCCAGCACCAGCGGTCCGTCGGGATGGCGAGCGATCCAGGTCTGGAACGCCGACGCCACGTCCTGATAGGCGAACGCCCGGGCCTCGCGCGCGTCATCGCGTAGCGTCAGCCGCGTATAAAGGCTGCCTTGCCGGTAGCGCGGCGCGCTGACGGCTCCCAGCCGCGCAAACGGCCCGGCGTAGTTGGGCAGAACCACCCGCTGCAGATAGGCGTCAGCCCTGGCGTCGCCGATCGGTCCGTTCCAGTGCCGTCCGCCATCATAGGTCGTCGAATGTACGAAGAAGATCGCCGCCGGCCCTGCGTCGGGTGCCCGGACCTCGCTCATCGCCCAGCCGGAAGGGGCCGCATAGTCCGGTGCCGGCGGCGGCTCATAGGTCTGGAACGGCATCTGGGGGTCCAGTCCCGCACGCAGGATGTCACCGCGCCAGACAGCCAGCGCGGCCGTCAGGATGAAAATCAGTGTGAGGCCGGTCCAGCCGACCCACTGGCGAAAGGTCAGCCCCGGTCCCTTCATCGATACGGGTCCGGCGTCGCCAGGAAGTCCTGGACATAGCGCCGGACGCCCTCTTCCAACGGCGTGGACTGGCCGCCGAAGCCCGCCGCCCGCACCCGCTCCATCCTGGCCTCGGTGAAATACTGGTATTTGTCGCGGATGCTCTCCGGCGTGTCGACGAATTCGACCCTGGCCTCCTTGCCCACCGCGGCGAAGGTGGCGTTGGCCAGATCGAGGAAGGACCGCGCCTGACCGGACCCGGCGTTGAACACACCCGACACCCTCGGCATCTCCAGCAGCCAGTCGACGAGGTCCACCACGTCATCCACGAACACGAAGTCGCGCATCTGTCCGCCGTCGGCGTAGTCGGGATTGTGCGACCGGAACAGGGTCACCGGCTCACCCGCCGCCACCTTCGGCCATATCTGGCTCACGACCGATTTCATGCCGCCCTTGTGGTATTCGTTCGGCCCATAGACGTTGAAGAATTTCAGCCCGGCCCACTGGCTCGGCGACTGCCCCCGGTCCGACTGCCGAGCGGCATACTGATCGAACAGCATTTTCGAATAGCCATAGGCATTTAATGGCCTAAGCGAAGCCAGGCTCTCAAGACTGTCGTCGTCTGCGAAGCCCTGTTCGCCATCGCCATAGGTGGCCGCCGAGGAGGCGTAGATCATCCGGGCGTTCCTGAGCGCGCACCAGTCCCAAATGTCTCGTGACAGGGTGAAATTGGTGCGCAGGATCAGGTCGGCGTCCGTCTCCGTCGTCGAGGAAATGGCGCCCATATGCACCACGGCCTCGATCCGCTCAGCATGCCGTTCCAGTTGTTCGAACATCTCCTCGGGCTGCCAGAAGTCGGTGATCGGGTGTTTGGCGATATTCTTCCACTTGCCCAGCGCCGCGCTCTCCAGCCGGTCGCAGACCACCACGTCGCGCCGGTCCTCCGCGCACAGCCGGGCCACGATGTTCGAGCCGATGAAGCCGGCCCCGCCGGTGACCACGATCATCCGCCGGCTCATGCCCCCATCTCCTCTTTCGGATCCCTCATTTTCGCGATGGTGCCGGTGGTCGAATAGCCGTCCTCAAACGTGGCCAGCCTCACCTCGCCGCCCCAGCCTTCCACCAGATCGCCGCCGACCACGCCCTCCCGCGTGTAGTCCGCCCCCTTGATCAGCACATCGGGCCGCAACCGCTCAATCAGGGCCAGCGGCGTCGGCTCGTCGAAAGAGGTCACCCGGTCGACGGACTGCAGGCCGCCGATGACCACGGCCCGGCTGTCCAGATCGTTGATCGGCCGGCCCTCTCCCTTCAGGCGGCGCACCGAGGCGTCGGTGTTCAACGCCACCACCAGCCGGTCGCACCAGCTTCGCGCCTGGGCCAGATAGGCGACGTGTCCGCGATGCAGGATGTCAAAACAGCCGTTGGTGAAGCCGACCTTCAGCCCCTGCCGCTTCCAGCCCTCGACCACATGCGCCAACTCCTCCAGCGGCATGACCTTGGCGTGGGCCCCGGCCGCGTGCTGGCTCATCTCGGCGTCGATCAGCTCCGCCGGCGACACCACCGCCGTACCCGCCTTCCCGACCACCACACCCGACGCAAGAATGGCGAACTCCACCGCCGTCTCCAGCGACGCGCCCGCGCCCAGCGCCAGCCCCAGCGCCGCCAAACCGGTGTCCCCGGCGCCCGAGACGTCGAACACCTCGCGCGCCCGGCCGGGGAAATGTTTCGCCGCCTCGCCGCGCCGCATCAGGGTCATGCCCTTGCCCGCACGCGTCACCACGACCGCCTTGACCGTCGTGGCGTCCAGCAGCGCCATCAGCGCCGTCTCGATCTCGGTATCGGTCTCGACCGGCAGGCCCGTGGCCCCGGCCAGTTCGCTGGCGTTCGGCTTGATCAGGTCAACGGCGCCGTAGCGGGCGAAGTCGCGGCCCTTGGGATCGACCACCACCGGCGCGCCGCTGGTCCGCGCGGCCTTCAGCGCCTGGCCGATCAACTGATCGCTGACCGCACCCTTCGCATAGTCTGACAGAAGATAGACAAAAGCTCCTGTAAAAGCTGAACTTTGATCGGCTGCCAGCGTCGCCGCCTCTTCGTCGAGCCGCAGCAACTGCTGACCCGCCGCGACGAACCGCGTCTTGACGATGGTGGCCGCTCCGGCGCGGCGCTCGACCGCATCCTCGATGCCGCCCTCAGCGGTGATCAGGGCCGCCAATTCGTCTCCGGCCGCATCCTGACCGGCCACCGCGCCCAATCGCGCCACACCGCCAAGCGCGGCCACGTTGCGCGCCACATTGCCCACACCGCCGGGCATGGCGGTCGTCCGGCGCATGCGCAGCACGGGGATAGGTGCCTCGGGCGAGATCCGGCTGACCTCGCCATAGACATAGCGGTCCAGCATCAGGTCGCCGACACAGGCCACCTTCAGCCCGCGCACGCGCTCGAGCAGCGCTTGCAGTTCCCCCAGATCGAGTGTCCGTTCAGCCATGGAACCGGACTATCGGATTCACGCCGCCTTCGCCATCCGCGCCTTCGTCAGGTCGTCATAGGCGATCAGATCGGCGGCCAGCGCCTCGAACTCGCTGAGCGGCACCATGTTCGGCCCGTCTGACGGCGCATTGTCGGGGTCCTGGTGCGTCTCCATGAAGACCGCGTCGACGCCCACGGCCACGGCGGCGCGCGCCAGCACCGGCACGAACTCGCGCTGGCCCCCCGAGGATGTCCCCTGCCCGCCCGGCTGCTGCACGGAATGAGTCGCGTCGAACACCACCGGACAGCCGATCTCACGCAGGATCGGCAGGGCGCGCATGTCCGACACCAGGGTGTTGTAGCCGAAGCTGGCACCACGCTCGCAGGCCATCACGTTCGGATTACCCGCCCCGACCACCTTGGCGATGACATTCTTCATGTCCCAGGGGGCCAGGAACTGGCCCTTCTTGATGTTGATCACCTTGCCGGTCGCGGCTGCGGCCAGCAGCAGATCGGTCTGACGCGACAGGAAGGCGGGGATCTGCAGCACGTCCACGGCCTGCGCCGCGATACGGCAGTGCTCCTCGGTATGCACATCGGTCAGCACCGGCAGGCCGGTCACTTCCCGGATCTCCGCAAAGATCGGCAGCGAGCCCTCCAGACCGAAGCCGCGCGCGGCGCCGGCGGAGGTGCGGTTCGCCTTGTCGAAACTGGTCTTGTAGATGACGCCGACGTTCAGCCGCTCGCCGATCTCCTTCAGCGCATGCGCCATCTCCAGCGCGTGCTGGCGGCTTTCCAGCTGGCAGGGTCCGGCGATGAAGACGATCCGCTGGCCGCCGCCGATGCTGACGGGGCGCTTCAGGCCTTCCTTGATGTCGATGACGGCATTCGGCTTGGACAAGGCGGGTTTCCCGGATTTGCGGCTTGGCGGCGCGCGGCTGATGCCGCACTCATGCGGCGATCAGGTGGCGTCGGACGGTGAGGTTCGCAAGCTATCACGGAGCCCGCACGCATGACCACCAAGGCCGACGACCGTCCTGTCATCATGTGGTTCCGGCAGGACCTGCGTCTGGCGGACAATCCGGCCCTGGTCCATGCCCTCGAAACCGGTCGACCGGTCCTGCCGGTCTACATCCTGGACCAGGGCTCCGCCGCGCCGCCGATCGGCGCGGCGTCCCTCTGGTGGCTGGACAAGTCCCTGCGCGCCCTTGATGCCACATTTGGGGCGCGCGGCTCCCGGCTGATCCTCCGGCGCGGCGACAGCGAGGCGGAGCTGCGGCGACTGATCGCGGAGACCGGCGCCGACGCCGTCTACATGAACCGGCTGTTCGAGCCCGGGGCCTTCGCGCGGGACGCCGATATCGCCCACGGGCTTCAGACCGACGGCGTCGCCTGCAAAGGCTGGAACGGGACCCTGCTGGCCAGGCCCGGCTCGGTTCTGAACGGCTCAGGCCAGCCCTACCGGGTCTTCACCCCCTTCCTCAGGGCTCTTCTGGGCACCGCCGTCGCCCCGGCGCACACGCCGGCACCCGTACGTCTGGCGACACCGTTGCAGCCGGTCTCGGACGAGATCGAGGCCTGGCGCCTGCACCCGACACGGCCGGACTGGTCCGGCGGCTTCGACTGGACCCCGGGCGAGGCCGGTGCCGGGGCGGCCCTGACCACCTTCCTGGCCCGTGGTCTGAAATCCTACAGCGCGGGACGGGACATCCCCGCCGAGCCGGCGACCAGCCGCCTGTCTCCCCACCTGCATTTCGGCGAGATCAGCCCCTGGCGCGCCATTGCGGCGGCACGCGCGGCAGCCGCCGACGGCCGCGTTCCGTCCGCCGAGGCCGACAAATTCATCGCCGAGATCGGCTGGCGGGAGTTTTCCGCCCATCTGCTGCACGCCTTCCCGCAGATCACCGATACGGCCTTCCGGCCTGAGTATGACGCCATGCCGTGGCGCGACGACCCCGCCGGTCTCCGCGCCTGGCAGGCCGGTCGAACCGGCTATCCCGTCGTCGACGCCGGCATGCGCGAGCTCTGGACGACCGGATTCATGCACAACCGCGTGCGCATGATCGTCGCCTCCTTCCTCGTCAAACACCTGCTGATCGACTGGCGGAAGGGCGAGGCCTGGTTCCGCGACACCCTGGTCGACGCCGATCTCGCGTCGAATTTGCAGAATTGGCAGTGGGTCGCTGGATCCGGAGCCGACGCTGCGCCGTATTTCCGGATCTTCAATCCGATAACCCAGGGACGGAAATTCGATGCAGACGGCCGCTATGTCCGCCGGTGGGTCCCGGAGCTCCGCGGCGTTCCCGACCGCTGGCTCCACGCGCCGTGGACCGCGCCGCCCGAGGTCCTGCGCGACGCCCGAGTTCGCCTCGACGCCGACTACCCCCGCCCGATCGTGGACCACGACCTCGCGCGCAAACGGGCGCTCGAGGCGCTGGCGGCCGTCACGGCCGGACGCGTCGCCGAAGGGGATTGACGGGCACTCGCCCCATATCCACCCTTTGCGACCATGACGTCGGTCATCGCCGAGCGCATCGAGACCTCAGCCCGCACCCCGCGCGGGTTCACGCTGCTGCTGCGCCTGCTCGCCGCCAACTGGACCTTCGGCCGGTTGACCGTGCTCCTGCCCAATGGCGCGACCCATACGCTGGACGGTCCCCAGCCGGGGCCCGCCGCGGTCTTCGACATCAAGGACTACCGCTTCGCCCGGCGCGTGCTGGCGTCCGGCGATATCGGCTTCGCCGAAGGCTATATGGCGGGCGAGTGGGAGAGCCCGCATCTGGCGGCCCTGCTGGAGTCCTTCGCCCACAACTACGAGCACATCCAGCGCCTGTTCGACGGCAACCCCCTGGTGCGGGCGCTCAACTGGCTGTCGCACAAGCGGCGGCGCAACAGCCGCTCGGGGTCGAAGAAGAACATCCACGCCCACTATGATCTCGGCAACGCCTTCTATGCGTCCTGGCTGGATGCGACGATGACCTATTCCTCGGCGCGCTTTACCCGCGCCGGCATGGCGCTGGATGCGGCCCAGCGCGAGAAATACGCATCCCTCGCCCGCATCATGGACCTGCAGTCGGGCCAGTCAGTGCTCGAGATCGGCTGCGGCTGGGGCGGTTTCGCCGAGTTCGCGGCAAAGGAGGTCGGGGCCCGCGTCACCGCCATCACCATCTCGCGCGAACAGTTCGACTTCGCCCGTCAGCGGATGTTCAACGCCGGGCTGTCCGACCGCGTGGAGATCCAGTTGATCGACTATCGCGACGTCCTGGGCCGGTTCGACCGCGTCGCCTCCGTCGAGATGTTCGAGGCCGTTGGCCAGGAATACTGGCCGGCCTATTTCGACAAGATCCACGATGTGCTGGAGCCCGGCGGACGGGCCGGCCTGCAGATCATCACCATCGAGGACGCCCTGTTCGACGATTACAACCGGCGCACCGATTTCATCCAGAAATACATCTTCCCCGGCGGCATGCTGCCCTCCGAGGAGCGGCTGAAGCCGGTGATCGACCAGGCCGGCCTCGGCTGGCGCGAGGTCGAACGCTTCGGTCAGGACTATGCCGACACCCTCAACCTCTGGGACGAACGCTTCCAGGACGCCTGGGACGACATCCGCCGTATCAGCGGCTTCGACGAGCGGTTCCGCCGGCTGTGGCGCTTCTACCTCGCCTATTGCGAGGCTGGCTTCCGGTCAAAACGCACCGATGTGATCCAGCTCGGCCTTTCGCGGGTCTGACGCGGCGCTCATAGAGGCGCATGACCGACTTCCCGCCCCTGATCTCCACCGCCGATCTCGCCGCCCGGCTGGACGACCCGGAGCTTCGCATCCTTGACGCCAGCTGGCACCTCGACGGCCGCGACCCCGGACCGGACTTCGAGGCCGCCCGCCTGCCCGGTGCCGTCCTGTTCGATCTGGAGGCCTCGTCCGATCAGATCAGCGACCTGCCCCACATGCTGCCGTCACCGGTCTTTTTCGCGGGACGGATGGGGGGTCTGGGCCTGAGCGAGACCGACATCATCGTCGTCTATGACACCATCGGTATCCGCGCCTCGGCCCGGGCGTGGTGGATGCTTCGCACCATGGGTGCCCGGCGGGTCCAGGTTCTGGACGGCGGCCTGCCCAAATGGCGGGCCGAGAAGCGGGCCATCGAGTCCGGACCGCCGGTCCGTCGCGTGCCGACCGTCTTCATCTCCCATCCCGATCCGACGGCGGTCGCGGATATCGCCAACGTGCACGCGGCGCTCGCCGGTCAGGCCCAGGTGCTGGATGCCCGCGCCGCCGACCGGTTCGCGGGCACAGCGCCTGAGCCCCGGGCCGGACTGCGCGGCGGCCATATGCCGGGTGCCCTGAACCTGCCGTTCTCCCAACTTCTCAACGCCGACGGCGCGATGAAATCCGCTCCGGAGCTGGAGGCCGCGTTCCGCGAGGCGGGGGTCGACCCCGACCTGCCTGTCGTCACCACCTGCGGCTCCGGCGTCACCGCCGCCATCCTCAGCCTCGGACTGGCCGTGCTGGGCCGCCCGTCCCGGCTCTACGACGGCAGCTGGGCCGAATGGGGCGGACGGCCGGACACCGATGTCGTGTCCGACCGGCCTGCCTGAGCCTCAGTTCGGCGGCGCGACCGCCGGCAGCGGCAGGTCGTCCGGCACGATGTCGTCGCTCTCACCGCGCGAGACCACCGTCGCCGCCACCAGATCGCCGGTAACGTTCAGGGTGGTGCGGCACATATCGAGGAAGCGATCGACGCCCAGGATCAGGCCGATGCCCTCCGCCGGCACGTCGACCATCACGAGAATCAGGGCGATCACCGGCAACGATCCCGCCGGCACGCCGGCCGTACCGATGCCGCCGAGGATACAGACCAGCATCACCACCAGCTGCTGCTGCAGATTCAGGTCGATACCGAAGAACTGGGCGAGGAACAGGACCGTCACCCCCTCGAACAGGGCCGTGCCGTTCTGGTTGGCCGTGGCCCCCACGGTCAGCACGAACCGCGAGATGCGGCGCGGCAGCTTCAGCTTCTCTTCGGCAGCCTTGATGGCGATGGGGAGGGTGGCGTTGGACGAGGCGGTCGAGAAGGCCACCACGAAAGGCTCGCGCACGCCCTTGGCGAACTTCAACGGGTTCATACCGCCGAAAATCCAGACCAGCAGCGGATAGACGACGAACATATGGATCGCCATCGCGCCGACGGCCACACCCGCGTAGGCCCCCAGCTTGACCAGCAAATCCCAGCCGAACACGGCCGCGAGATTGAACATCAGGGCCGCAATGGCGATCGGGGCCAGTTTGATGACGAGGTTGATGAGCTTCATCATCACCTCGAACAGGCCCTGCAGGGTCTGCTGGAGGGCGTCCGTGGCCGGAGACTTGGCCATCACCATGCCGATGCCGAAGATCAGGGCGAACACCATGACCGGCAGGATCTGGTTCTCGGCGGCGGCCGTGAAGACGTTCGAAGGGATCATGTCGAGGAAGAATTGACCGGCCTCAATGCTCTTCGGTGCGCTGCCCACGATGGCCGAGGCCCCCTCAGCGCCCTGGGCCAGCAACTGCTGGGCCAGCAAGGGATCGACCCCGTCGCCGGGCCGGAACCAGTTCACCATGCCGAGGCCGATGCCGACCGCGATGGCCGAAACCATCACGGTGAAGACCAGGGTCTTGAAACCCACCCGGCCGAGCGATTTGAGGTCGCCCATCTCGGCCACCCCGACGGCCAGCGCCGAGAACAGCAGGGGCAGGACCAACATGAACAGCAGGCGCAGGAAGATCTGGCCCACCGACTGGATCAGGCTCATCACCTCGGGGATCACGACCTGGCCGGTCAGATTGACGTAGAGCCCGCCGCCAAGGCCGACCACAAAGCCCAGCAGCATCCACAGATAGAGCGGCACGCCGCCCTTTTTCGTCGTTTCCATGCGTCCCCCCGGCCCCCGGCCGATTGTCGTTAGCGCAGCGGCAGGGCGTAGATCAGGCCGCCCGGCCGAGCATTCCATTGTGCGTTAAGCCCGCGCGCCAGGTCGAGCGTTGAATCCGGGCCGATATTCCGATTGAATATTTCGCCATAGTTGCCCGTGGCTTCTATCGCATTCTTCGCCCAATCCTTGCGCAATCCCATAGCCGCTCCGAGGTCGCCCTCAACCCCCAGCAGCCTGCGGATGCCAGGGTCACGCGATTCTTCGGCCATCTCCCCGGCGTTGTCGCGCGTTACGCCCAACTCCTCGGCGAGGATCAGGGCGTTCAGCGTCCAGCGCACGATCGTGGTCCAGGACTCATCGCCCCGGCGCACGGCAGGCCCCAACGGCTCCTTGGAGATGACGTCGGGCAGGATGGCGTGCTGCTCCGGATTGGCCAGCAGGGTGCGGGCCGCCGCCAGCGCCGAGATGTCCGCGCTGAAGGCGTCACAGTTCTCGCGGGCGTAGGCGTTGCGCGCCGCCTCTTCATTGGCGACGACGACGGCCCGGTACTCGATGCCCCGCGCCCGGAAGAAGTCGGCGACGTTCAGCTCCGACGTCGTCTCCCGCTGCACGCAGACCCGCGCCCCGTTCAGCTCTGACGCACTGGCCAGGTCCAGCGACCGGCGAACCAGAAACCCCTGCCCGTCGTAATAGTTGACCCCGGCGAACCGGATGCCCTCTGAAATCTCGCGCGACAGCGTCCAGGAGGTGGCCCGCCACAGCACGTCGATCCGCCCGCTGCGCAGGGCGTCGAACCGCTGGCTCGACGTCAGGGGCACGAACCGCACAGCATCCGCGTCGCCCAGAACCGCCGCCGCCAGGGCCCTGCAGAAATCGACATCGAAGCCCCGCCATTCACCCCGGTTGTCGGTATAGGCAAACCCGACCAGCCCCTCGTGCACACCGCAGTTCAACCGCCCCCGCGCCCGGATGGCCTGAAGCATCGGGCTGGAGAATTTCGGAGCCTGGGTGGCGGGCACGGGCGGTTCGGGCACCTCCGGTCGGGTCTTGCGGTCATCGCCGCCGCAGGCCGCCACGATCAGGCCCAGCGCCAACGTCGCTCCCGCCACCCTCATTCGCCGCACCGTCATTGACCGCATGTCGCTCCTCGCCCGAGCCAATCCAGACCTTGCGCCCCGTCCGCTTTAGAGGCCTTTGGAGCCTGAACCGCAACCCTCGGGCCGCCTCATGCCAGACCGTTCCGACCGCACCCGCCTGATCGCGCCCGCCACCCGACGGGGCCGGGGCCGTCGCCCGGTCAGCCCCCCGATCGAGCGCGCCTCCACCCTGCTCAACGACACGGCCGCAGCCATGCGCGACGATGCCGCCGGCCCCGTCTACGGCATCGAGGACCTGTCCGCCGCCCGTGAGCTCCGCACCGCCCTGGCCGATCTGGAAGGCGCGGCCGACGCCTGGCTGGTCCCGTCCGGCCTCGCCGCCCTGACCGTGCCGCTGACCGCACTGCTCCGTCCCGGCGACGAGGTCCTGACCACCGACGCCCTCTACGGTCCGACCCGCCGCTATCTGAAACGCCACCTCAGTGCCCGCGGCATCACTTCGGCCTTCCATGCCCCCGACGCCGGCGTCGATGCCATCCTGTCCGCCATGACCGAGCGCACCCGGGTGCTGCTGATCGAGTCGCCTGCCTCCCTGACCTTCGAGATCGTCGACACCCCCGCCCTCGCCGCCGCCTGCCGCGCCCGGGGCGTGCTGACGGTGATGGACAACACCTGGGCCGCCGGCCTCGCCTTCCGCCCGCTGGCCCACGGCGTCGACGTCAGCGTTCAGGCGGTGACCAAATACGTCGGCGGCCATTCGGACCTGCTGATGGGGGCCATCGCCGCGACCGACCCCGCCATCCGCCGCCAGATCGCAGAAACCCTTGAAGACCTCGGCTGGCGGGTCTCGCCTGACGACGCCTGGCTGGCGCTGCGCGGCCTCCGCACCCTGCCACTCAGATATGCCGAACAGGCCCGCTCCGCCCTCGTCGTGGCCAGTTGGCTAAAGGCCCGGCCCGAGGTCGCCGAAGTCCTGCACCCCGCCCTGCCCGGCGCGCCGGGTCACGACCTGTGGAAGCGCGACTACACCGGCGCCGCCTCCATCTTCGGCGTCATCATGGAAGGCGGCTCGGAGGCGGCCGCCCATGCCCTGATGTCGGCGCTGGAACTGTTCGGCCTCGGCTATTCCTGGGGCGGGTTCGAGAGCCTGATCACCCACGAGACCGGCCAGATGGCCTTCCGCCACGCAGCGCCGAACCTGGCCGGCGAACTGCTGCGCCTCCACGTCGGTCTCGAGGACCCCGCCGACCTCATCGCCGACCTCGAAATCGGCCTCGCCGCCTGGAATGCCGCTCTCTGACGCCGCGGCCCTGGCGCACCCAGCAGGACTCGAACCTGCAACATCCCGCTTAGAAGGCGGGTGCTCTATCCGGTTGAGCTATGGGTGCCCGGGAAGGCCGCAAACAACCGCGCCTCAAGTAGCGCGAAGCGCGACAGGCGCAAACAGCTACACCTCAACGAGCGTGAAGCGCGGCAGGGACCACGAACGTCAGTGCGTCCAGGGCTGTTTGCGGAAGGTGGCGAAATTGTCGGCATAGGCCTTCAGGATCACCGGCGGCTCCTGCGGCTCGTGCAGGCGGAACGGGATGCCGTGGCGCTCGGCGTAGGCGACGGCCTCTTCCTTCGAATCGAAGCTCAGCCGCACCTGGCCGTTCATGTCCGACGACGACGTCCAGCCCATCAGCGGATCGATCGTCCGCGCCGACGCCGGCGCGAAATCCAGTCGCCAGTCTCTCGACTGGGCCTTGCCGGACTGCATGGCGGTCTTGGCGGGGCGGTAGATGCGGGCGAGCATGAAGGCGTCCTTGGTATCGGCGCGGCACCGTCGGGCCGCGTCGGCGTGAGATAGCCGCTGCGCTGCCGGGGGTCCAGCGTCCCGCTTGGCTCGCCGGGGCGATCAGTCTATCCCCGGCGCAAAATATAACAGGAAACGCCCATGACTGATCGTCACCGCAGCCGCACCCTCGGCGGCCGGCCGCTGTCGCCCGAGACGCTGATGATGGGCTACGGCTACGATCCGACCTTGTCGGAAGGCTCGATCAAGGCCCCGATCTTTCAGACCTCGACCTTCGTGTTCAAATCGGCCGAGGACGGCAAACGCTTCTTCGAGGTCGCCTACGGCCTGCGCGAAAAGGACCCGGACGAGGCCCTGGGCCTGATCTATTCGCGGATCAACAATCCCAATCTCGAGATCCTCGAGGACCGGCTGGCGGTATGGGACGATGCCGACAAGGCCCTGGTCTTCTCCAGCGGCATGGCGGCGATCTCGACCACCATCCTGGCGCTCAGCCGCCCCAATGACGTCGTCGTCTACACCGCGCCTGCCTACGGTGGCACAGAGTATCTGTTCGACCGCATCCTGCCGCGTATGGGCGTCGAGACCGTCAGCGTGGCCGACTGCGACGGCGGTGAGGCCCTGACCCGCGCCATCGGCGAGGCCGCCGCGCAAGCCGCCGAACGGGGTGGACGTCTGGCCGCCGTCTATGTCGAGACGCCCGCCAATCCAACCAACCAGCTGATCGACCTCGAGGCCGCCGCCGCCGCCATCAAGGCCCTCCGCCAGGCCGAGCCGCCGCCGCTGGTGGTCGACAACACCTTCCTCGGCCCGCTGTGGCAAAAGCCGTTCCGACACGGTGCCGACCTGATCCTCTATTCATTGACCAAATACGTCGGCGGCCACTCCGACCTGATCGCCGGTGCCTGCCTCGGCCGCGCCGATCTGATGGGCCGCGTCGCCGAGATGCGCACCATCTGCGGCACGGTCACCGATCCGCACACCGCCTGGCTGCTGATGCGCAGTCTCGAGACCCTGCACATCCGCATGGAGCGCTCCCAGTCCAACGCCGTGACCCTGGTCGCCCGCCTGCGCGGCCACCCCAGGATCGAGGCCGTCCTCGACGCCGGCGGGGTCGAAAGCTCGCCCGGCCAGCAGGCCATCTTCGCCCGCCAGTGCCGCGGCACCGGCTCGACCTTCTCCCTGCGGCTGAAGGGCGGCGAGGCCGAGGCCTTCCGCATGCTCAACGCCCTGCGCCTGTTCAAGCTGGCGGTCAGCCTGGGCGGTACCGAGAGCCTTGTCTCCCACCCCTCCAGCACCACCCATTCCGACTACAGCCCCGAAGCCAAGGCCCGCTGCGGCATCGGCGACAATCTGGTGCGCCTCTCGGTCGGCATCGAGAACGTCGACGACCTGTACGCCGACCTGGAGCAGGCACTGGAGGCGGTGTGAGGTTTGGTCCGTCGACGTTCGGCAGAGGATCGGCTGCCTTGTCATCCCGGACGCCGCAAAAGCGGCGATCCGGGACGGACAGACCGCGCGCACATCTGCCGTCCGAAACTGGGATAAGTGCTGGTCGGGGCGAGAGGATTCGAACCTCCGACCCTCTGCTCCCAAAGCAGATGCGCTACCAGGCTGCGCCACACCCCGATCCAGAGCGGCGGTCTTTGCCACGCGCCGCCCCTGACCGCAATGCGCGCCAATGAGTGGTGAGTGATTAGTGGTTAGTGGCTGATGCTGCGGTCAGGTTGCGGCGACGCTGACAGCGATCCAGGCAACCACTGATCACTAACCACCAATCTCTACTCCGCGAAGAACGGATGGCTGACCTTGTCGCCTGCCCGGGCCCCGATCTCGTCGGCCCGTCCCGCCCGCAGCTCCAGTACCCCGGCGGCCGGTCCGTTCGATGGAATGATGGCGTCCGAGTTGGTCGGCGCGTTCTTCGCGATCGAGACGATGCGACCGCGCGGGTCGATGTAGATGATGTCCAGCGAACTGGGCGTGTTGTGCATCCAGAAGCCGCGCTCGGCGACGTCCGGGAACTGGAACAGCATCCCGCGGTCATCAGCCAGAGGCTCGCGATGCATAAGGCCGCGTTGACGCTCCATGTCGTCGTCAGCGATCTCGACCTTGAAGCGGTGCTCGCCGGTCGAGGTGGTCACCGTCAGGTCCTCAAGCGGTTCGCCGTTCGGTCCATGCGCCGAGCCCGCGCCCGCGCATCCAGCCAGCAGAACCAGGCCGGCAATACCGGCCAGAAAGCCACGACGAACCAACATCAATCCATCCTCAGAACCACGGGAGCCGCAGATTGCGCCGATCGAGGCCCGCAGCAAGCCCCAGAATAGCGGGCGAAATAGCGGACGGTCCAGCGGGCGATCGCCGGGTTGGAGCGGGGCCTATCCAGCAGGGCGGATTTCGGCGACCACCAACCCCTTGGGCCCATCGGCGAATCGGACCGCCACCGTCTCGCCCGGCAGCAGGTCGTCGAGGCCGCAGCGGCGCAGCGTCTCGACATGGACGAAGATGTCGCCCGGTGCGTTGTCGCGCACCACAAAGCCGTAGCCCTTGGTGCGGTTGAACCATTTGACGACGGCGGATTCCATCACGCCGACGGTCTCGCCGTCCAGCGGTGCGGGGGTCGGCTGGCGCAGGCCGTCATAGACGCGGCGCGGTGCCGAGACGGCGTCAGGATCGCCCTCGCCCAGATCATGAACCTCGGTCACCTGCCAGCCCTTGGGCCGGCGCGCGCAGTCGCAGCTGATCGGTGCACCCTCGGCAGCGCTGTCGCGGCCCGACTCGCGCAGGCTGGAGATGTGCAGCAGCACATCCTTCATATCGGTCAGGCCCGGCTCATCGGGAACGATGAAGCCGTATCCCTTGCCGGGATCGAACCATTTTACCCGGCCGGCGATACGCACCGTTTCGACCGTCTCAACGCCCTCGTAGTCCGACACAGTCTTCCCCCTGCCCGCGATCATTGCGGACAGAACTTGTTTAACACGGTTCTGTGAATGCTCGAAAAGCCAAAAATGTGCATTTCAGAACTGTTGCGGACATTTTAGCTTAACTGTGGCCTTCAACGCCGTTCCGGCTCGCGCGCTTTGAGCGCCCCAAGGTCCGCCCGCTCCCTGCGGAAACAGCCGCAAACGCGCCTCGCCGAAGCGGCGCGGGCGGGTCGGACAGCGATGGGAGGGAAGCACCCCGCGTGGCAGTCCCTAGGGGAATCGAACCCCTCTTTTCAGGTTGAAAACCTGACGTCCTAACCGATAGACGAAGGGACCGCAGCGCGGGGAAGCGGCGATATAGCCGCCGATTCCGGGGGGCGCAACCCCCGAAGGTGCCGCTTTCGGTCAGTCCTGCGCCATCCGCGGATCGGCCACATCCTCGACCTCGAACTGGACGCCGCGCCGGCCGTTCCAGTCGTCAGCCTTCAACCGTCCAGCGACGCTCAACCCCCCCTGCCCGGCCAGCAGCGCCCTGCCCGACGGCAGGTCCGCGCAGCGCCAGGCGATGGCCTTCACCGACGCCCCGTCGGCCCCGACCAGCCGGCAGCGCACATGGCCGCCGTTCATGGCCACCGGCTCGCGCACGCTGACGTGCTCCAGCGCGAACACGGGCTCGGGATTGGCCGGTCCGAACGGCGCCAGTTGCTCGAACTGGTCGAACAGGGCCCGCGTCGCCGCGCCCGGATCGATCAGGGCGTCGATCTCGACGGCGTCCAGCGCCTCGGCCGCCGCCTGCTCGCCGGCCATCCGCGCGTTCAGGAAATCCCGCAGCCGGCCGATATCGTCGACCTTGACCGTCAGTCCCGCCGCCATGGCGTGGCCGCCGCCAGCCAACAGCACGCCCGACTCCCAGGCCGCCTGAACCGCCTTGCCCAGGTTCATGCCCGGCTGCGACCGGCCCGACCCCTTGCCGACGCCGTTGATCGCATCGACGCCGATGACCACGACCGGCTTGCGCCAGCGTTCGCGCAGCCGCCCGGCCACGATTCCGACCACGCCCGGATGCCAGTCGGCCCCCTCGATCACGACCACGGCCGAGCCGTCAGTGTGCGCACCCGTGACCTCGACGATCCGCGTCGCCTGATCGGTGACCTGTTTCTCGACCTCGCGGCGGGCGATGTTCAGGGCATCCAGCTCCTGGGCCAGTTCGCGCGCCTCGTCCGGATCGTCGGTCGATAGCAGGCGCGCACCCAGGTCCGATTTGCCGATCCGTCCGCCGGCGTTGATGCGCGGTCCCAGAATAAAGCCGGCGTGATTGCTCTTGGCCGGTCCGGGCTCAGCGCCGGCCGCCTCCAGCAGCGCCCGCAGGCCCGGATTGCCCCACTCCGACATCCGCCGCAGCCCCAGACTGGTCAAGGCACGGTTGAAGCCGGTCAGGCCGGTGACGTCGCAGATCGCGCCCATGGCCGCCAGATCCAGCCACTGGCGGATGTCCGGCTCCTTCGCATCGGCGAACATTCCCCGCCGCCGCGCCTCACGGTTCAGCGCCGCCAGCAGCACGAACACCACCCCGGCCGCCGCCAGATTGCCCTGCCCCGAATTGCAGCCCGGACGGTTCGGATTGACAACGGCGGCGCAGACCGGCGGATGCTCTCGCATCATATGGTGGTCGATGACCACCACCTTCAGCCCGATCGCCGCCGCATGGGCCACGGCCTCATTGGCCGCCGCGCCGCAATCGACGGTGATAACCAGATCGGCACCCGAGGCCTTCAGCGTGTCGAACGCCCGGGCACTGGGGCCATAGCCCTCGGTCACCCGGTCAGGGACATAGATCGGCAGCGCCGCGCCCATGGCCCGGAACCAACGCACCAGCAGCGCCGCGCTCGAGGCACCGTCGACGTCGTAGTCGGCGAAAACATGGATCGAGGCTCCGGCCTGCAGGGCGTCGAGAATCGCCTCCGCCGCCGCGTCCATGTCCATGAAGCTGGACGGATCGGGGAACAGGGCTTTCAGGGTCGGCGTCAGGAAGTCCGCCCCCTGATCCGCCTGCACGCCCCGCGACGCCAGCGCCCGCGCCAGCGGCTCTTCCAGGCTCAGGGTCTGCATATGGGCGCGGATCAGTCCGGCCTCGGCAGGCCTTTGGCGCCAGGCACGACCGGACATGGAGCGGGAGACGCCCAGAAACACGGGCCCGGTATTCGAGACCGTCCCCCCGTCCGCCATCAGAGCGGCCGTGTCGTGCGGATGCGCTGGACCGTCCGGGTCGAGGAATCCATCACCAGCGTATGGGTCGAGACAAAGCCGTCGCCGACCTTGACCCCGTCCAGCATCGCCCCCTTGGTCACACCCGTGGCGGCGAAGATGGCGTCCTTGGACACCAGTTCATGCAGGTCGTATTTGCGATCGAAATCGGTCACGCCCGTCTTGCGCGCCCGCTCGCGCTCGTCGTCATTGCGAAAGATCAGCCGGCCCTGGAAATGGCCGCCGACACATTTCAGCGCACTGGCCGCCAGCACCCCTTCCGGAGCCC
The DNA here is from genome assembly GCA_038330765.1 of Caulobacterales bacterium. Classification (GTDB taxonomy): domain Bacteria; phylum Pseudomonadota; class Alphaproteobacteria; order Caulobacterales; family Caulobacteraceae; genus Brevundimonas. Next base: position 17,545 of record JBBQOK010000029.1, read on the forward strand.
CGCCCGAGCCCAGATACAGGTCGATGCCGGTCTCCGGCTCGGCCGTGTGGATCACGCCAGCCACGTCGCCGTCGGTGATCAACAGCACCTTGGCCCCGACCTCGCGCAGGGCGGCAATCAGTTCGGCGTGACGCGGGCGGTCCATGACGCAGACGGTGATGTCGCGCGGATCGACGCCCTTGGCTGAGGCCAGCGAGCGGACATTGTCCTGCGGCTTCATGTCCAGATCGACCGTGCCGGGCGCGAAGCCGGGGCCGATGGCGATCTTGTCCATATAGGTGTCGGGCGCGTGCAGCATGCCGCCCGAGGCCGACATCGACAGCACGCACAGGGCGTTGGCCATGGCCTTGGCCGTCAGGGTCGTGCCTTCCAGCGGGTCGAGCGCGATGTCGATGGCCGGGCCTTTGCCGGTGCCGACCTTCTCGCCGATATACAGCATCGGTGCCTCATCGCGCTCGCCCTCTCCGATGACGATCTTGCCGTCGATATCCAGCGCATTCAGGGCCGTACGCATGGCGTCGACCGCGAGCTGGTCCGCCGCCTTCTCGTCGCCGCGACCGATCCCGGCGTAGCTGGCGATCGCGGCCAGTTCGGTGACCCGCGCGGCGTCGGCCGCGAGCGTGGATGCGTAGGGGGCCGTTGCGGCCATGGGCGTTCTCCGTGGGGACGATGATCCCGGGATTCTGTCGACCCGGCGTCTGTGTTGGCGGCTAGCGGCGCGGGACCGGCGGCGGGGCGCGGCCCCTTTCCCGGGTGCGGCGGGCGAATTCCTCGATCTCGGCGAGGGTTTCCTGGGTCACCGGCGCGACGGGCGTTGAGTCGACGCGCGCCCGCAAGGCTGCCGCGAAGGCCGCCGGGTCCTCCGTCAGGGTCCATTCGATGCGCGAGACCTCTCCGGCCAGGGCACCGCCGGTGACCCGCAACGTGCTGACCTGCGCCGCGATCACGGCCGGCTCCGGCCCGGGCTCGGACGACCGCGGAAAGTCGGCCCAGCGGGGATAATCGCGGTTGGCGTCGACCAGCGCCTGGACGCGCGGAGCCACCGGCGAGGTCTGGTCTGTCCGGGGATCGAACGCGCCGACGCAGGCGGTCAGACCGGCCGTGGCGGCGGCGACGGACAGGGTCGCAGCGAATTTCCGGATCGGCGCGTTCATTTCAGGGCCGGTCATATGCCATGTTACCGGAAGGCGGAAGGGCGACGACGGCCCTTGCGACCGATCCTGACGTCCTTCCGGAGCCTCCGCGCATGGCCAAGCGTCCAACCAGCCCGTCTCCCGACGCCCCGCGCGCGCCGCGCAAGTCCGGTCGCCCGACCTCCGCCAAGCCCCCGCGTCCCCGCGCCGCCAAGGCCACCGCCGCTAAAAAACCCACGCCGGTGCCGAAAGCCGCGCCCCAGCCCGCACCCGGACCCGCCTTCGCCTTCCCCGGCGAGGATCAGCGGCAGATGATCGAGACCCTGTCGCTGAACCTCGCCCGGGCCGCCATGACCGCCCAGTCGGCCATCGCCGAAGCCGCCCTGTCCCAAACCGACCGCCCCGCCGCCCTGTCACCCGACCCGTTCCATGTCGGTCCGGCCATGAACGCTGTGATGACCAGCCTCGCCTCCCGCCCCGACAAGCTGTTCGCCGCCCAGGCCGATCTGTTCAACCGCTACATGGACCTGTGGGCCTCGACGACCCGCCGCGCCGCCGGCGAGGAGGCACCCGCCGCGCCTTCGCCAAAGGACCGGGGAGACAAGCGTTTCAGGGACCCGGCCTGGTCCGAGAACCCCATGTTCGACGTCATGCGCCAGTCCTATCTGGTCACCTCCGACTGGATGAACGGCCTTGTCTCGAGCGTCGAGGACGTCGATCCCCTGACCAAGCGCCGCGCCGAATTCTTCACCAAACTGCTGACCGACGCCTTCTCCCCGTCCAACTTCCTCGCCTCCAACCCCGCCGCCCTGAAAGCGCTCGCCGAGTCCAACGGCGAATCGCTGGTCAAGGGGATGCAGAATTTCGCCGCCGACATGGAGCGCGGCGCCGGCAAGCTGAAGATCAGCCAGGCCGACTACGGCAAGTTTGTCGTCGGCGAGAACGTCGCCACCGCCCCGGGCCAGGTGGTCTGGCGTGATGAGCTGTTCGAACTGATCCAGTTCGACGCCGCCACCGACAA
>JBBQOK010000030.1:0-19380 GCA_038330765.1 Caulobacterales bacterium
GGAAGAGATGGCCCACTGGTTGTTGACGATGTTGAGGATCACCGGGGCGCGATAGACGGCGGCAAATGTGAGCGCGTTGTGGAAGTCGCCTTCCGCCGTGGCCCCGTCGCCGATCCAGGTGATGGCGATCTTGTCGTCGCCCTTGTAGGCGCTGGCCATGGCCCAGCCGACGGCCTGCGGCACCTGGGTGCCGAGATTGCCGCTGATGGTGAAGAAGCCGTAGTCCTTGGCCGAATACATGATCGGCAGCTGGCGGCCCTTTATCGGGTCGGACGCGTTCGAATAGATCTGGTTCATCATCGTCGCCAGCGGATAGCCGCGCGCGATCAGCAGGCCCTGCTGGCGATAGGTGGGGAAGCCCATGTCCTCGCGCGACAGGATCATGCCCTGGGCCACGGCGACGGCCTCTTCGCCGGTGCATTTCATATAGAAGCTGGTCTTGCCCTGACGGTGGGCGCGATGCATCCGGTCGTCGAAGGCGCGGGTCAGGATCATGGCCTTCAAGCCCTTGCGCAGGGTCTCGGCGTCCAGCTTGGGGTTCCACGGACCGACGGCCTTGCCGTCGTCGTCCAGCACCCGCACCAGCCGGAAGGCATGGTAGCGCATGTCGAACGGCGCGGTCGAGACCTCGGGGCGATCCACCACGCCGGCGGGGTCCAGCTTCAGATGGCTGAAGTCGGTCGGGTCGCCGGGCCGGCCCGAAGGCTCGGGCACGCGCAGCGAAAGGGCCTGGGTATTGGGCTTCTTCATTCCGTCCTGCCGTTCGGTTGATCCGACCGCGTTTCCTCGGCGCCCTGTAGCATGGTCCCGGCACCAAGGCTCGCTCGATTTTGACCTTGCATATGCCAGTTCACGGGTATTTTATTGCGCCATAACAAGAACCGGAGAAACACCTTGGCCGACGATCTGGATCCCGTAGACGCCCGGATTCTCGATATCCTGCAACAGGACGCGGGACTGTCCGTCGCCGAGGTCGCCGAACGGGTGGGCCTGTCGGCCTCGCCGTGCTGGCGCCGGATCAAGAGACTGGAGGATACGGGCTTCATCCGCAAGCGGGTGACCCTGCTGGACGCCACCAAACTGGGTCTCGATTTCGAGGTCTACGCCATCGTCAAGCTGAGCCTGCCGTCGACGGAAAACCTCGACCGGTTCGAGGCGGCGGTCGGTGACTGGCCCGAGGTGGTGCAGTGCGCCACCATCACCGGGCGCGAGGACTATGTGCTGCGGATCATCACCTCGGACATGCACGCCTTTGACCACTTCCTGCGCGACAAGCTGTTGAGCCTGGGTATCGTCTCGGACTGCGAGAGCCACATCGTCACGCGCGGGGTGAAGAATGTGACGTCGCTGCCTCTTGGCATAATCACGCCGCACGTCGGATAGTCTCGCTCGCGCCCGTCTGCGCCGAAAAGGGGACCTGGCTATGATCGAGATGGTGATTGACGCCCGCCGCAAGGATCTGGGCCGGTTCGAGGTGGGGCGGGTGCTGCCGTTCCACGCGCGCCGCATGATCGGGCCGTTCATCTTTCTGGACCAGATGGGCCCGGCCGAGTTCGCGCCGGGTTCGGAAGCGATCAATGTCCGCCCGCACCCGCACATCGGCCTGTCGACCCTCAGCTATCTGTTCGAGGGCGAGATCATGCACCGGGACAACACCGGCGCGACCCAGGCCATCCGCCCGGGCGAGGTCAACTGGATGACCGCCGGCAAGGGGGTGGTCCACTCCGAGCGCACCGATCCGCTGAAGCAGAGCCGGGGCGGGCCGATGCACGGGATGCAGGCGTGGATCGCCCTGCCGACCGGGTCCGAAGATATCGATCCGTCGTTCCATCATCACGGCGAGAGCGACCAGCCGGCCTATGAGAACGGCGGCCTGTTCGCGCGGCTGGTGGCCGGCGAGGCCTATGGGGCGCGGGCCGCCGTGCCGACCTCGTCACCGCTGTTCTATGTCCACTGGGAACTGGCCGAGGGGGTGCGCACCACGCCGCCGCCGGGACGGGGGGCGGGCGGCTATAGCGAGCGGGCCCTGTTCGTGGCCCGGGGTGAGATCGAGGTCGGCGACCGTACCTTCCATGAAGGCCAGATGATCGTGCTGGAGCCGACGGCCGAGCCGACCATCCGGGCCGTGCGCCCGTCGACGGTCATGGTGCTGGGCGGCGAGCCGGTCGGGTCCCGGCTGATCTGGTGGAATTTCGTCTCGTCGTCACAGGCGAAGATCGATGCGGCCAAGGCCGACTGGCAGGCCGGGCGGATGGCCCTGCCGAGCGATGACGATTCCGAGTTCAGCCCACTGCCGGATGTGCCCTCGACGCCGGAACCGGCCCCCGAATCGATCAGGCCGGGTCCGACACACCCGGTGTGACAGTCTTGAAGTGAGCGGCCGCGGTCCCGACTTGGGGCCATGACCGCATTCTCTGTTCTCGACCTTTCGCCGATCGTGGAGGGCGGGGACGCCCGGCGCGCCCTGCTGGAAACCACTGAACTGGCCAGGGCCGCCGAACGGTTGGGCTACACCCGCTTCTGGTTGGCCGAACACCACAATATGCCGGGCATCGCCAGCGCGGCGACGGCCGTGGTGCTGGCTCATGTCGCGGCCTCGACCGAGACCATCCGGGTCGGTTCGGGCGGGGTCATGCTGCCCAATCACGCGCCGATGGTGATCGCCGAACAATTCGGGACGCTGGAGGCCCTGCATCCCGGCCGGATCGATCTGGGGCTGGGCCGGGCGCCCGGTACGGACGGCGAGACGGCGAGGGCCCTGCGCCGCTATTTCGAGGCCGCCGACCAGTTCCCCCGCGATGTGATGGAGCTGCAGGGCTTTCTCGCCGATCCGGTCGAGGGCCAGCGGGTGACGGCCTGGCCGGGCGCGGGTTCGCACGTGCCGCTCTGGCTGCTGGGCTCCAGCCTGTTCAGCGCCGAGCTGGCGGCGCAGCTGGGCCTGCCCTTCGCCTTCGCCAGCCATTTCGCGCCGGAGTTGCTGCTACAGGCGCTGCAGACCTATCGCACCGGCTTCCGGCCCTCGAAACAGCTGGAGCAGCCTTATGCGATGGCGGCCTTCAACGTCTTCGCCGCCGACACGGACGCCGAGGCGCAGCGCCTGTCGACCTCGATGCAGCAGGCGTTTGCGGCGGTGGTGACCGGCAAGCCGGGCCGGCTCAAGCCGCCGGTGGACGACATCAACACCGTGCTCGACGCCCGGCAGCAGGCGGCGGTCGAGAGCCGGCTGACCTATGCCGCGATCGGCGGGCGGGAGACGGTGCGCGACAGGCTGGCGGACTTCATTGCCCTGACCGGGGTAGAAGAGGTCATGATCACCGGCATGGTCCACGATCTGGACGCGCGTATCCGAGGTCTGGAGATCACTGCAGCGGCGGTAGACGATCTGCGGACCGGGGCGGCCTAGTTGGACTGAACCGTTCTGTCGCGGGCCGGTCGGCAGAGCTGCCGGGCGCGAAGCGCCATCACGCGCTCCCCCGCCTCGCTGGCCATGGTCCTGGCGTCCGCGCAGCGGCCCAGTGCAATAAGAGTACTGACCCGATTGGCGAGGTCGATCCGCTCGAGCGACTGCGGCCCCAGATTGTAGCCGGTTCCCGTGTCCCGGAAGGCCTCGAACTCGGCCATCTGGGCATGACGGATATTGGCCATATGGCGGTCCAGTTCGGCCGGCGGACGCGAGAACGGCGGCGGGGACGTCGGCGGCGTCTGTTGGGCGAGAGCCGGCGCTGCAACTCCCCAAACGGTGAGGGCGACGACCGCAAATGACAGCTTGAGCCTGATCATCTCTGTTCACTCCGAGGGATCTGAACTCAAAAACTGGGCTATTCCCTCTCGAATGGCAAGAGGCACCAAATGCGTCTGCAGGTTAGCCGGAAAGGTCCTGGGTTCCGGCGAGGCCATGGAGGAAGTTGAGCAGCAGGCGGTTCACCTCGTCGGGCCGTTCCTGCTGGATCCAGTGACCGGCACCCGGCACGACGGCCTGCAGGCGCAGGTCGGGTGCCCAGTCCTTGAGCCCCGCCTCATGGGCACCGGCATAGTGGCGCACCGGGTCGCGCTCGCCGACCACGAAGCCGGCCGGGACGCGGATGCGCGCGTCCTGCAGAAAGGCGGTCGCGGCCCAGTTGGCGTCGAGGCAGCGGTACCAGTCGATCGGCCCCTTGAAGCCACCGGCGGAGAAGGCGTCGACATACTCGTGGAAATGCGCCTCGCTCATCCACGGCGGCAGGGCGGCGTCGTCCGGGACCGTGGAGATGAAATCATGGCCCTCGGGGATGAAGCCGGTCGACTGGCGGCTGTCGGGGGTGGCTCCATCATAGGCGTAGAAGCCCTTGCGCAGGGCGGTCGCCACATCGACCTCGAACACCCGGTGGGCGTCGGGTGCCTGGAACTGGCTGATGTAGAGGTCGCCGAGACCGAGCCGTTTCGAGATGGCGGCCATGGCGGGGGTCGGCGGACCATTGGGCCGACGCGGCTGGAATGGCACCGACAGGCCGAAGACGGCCCGGAACAGGTCGGGCCGCATCAGGGCGCAGTGCCAGGCCACCGGCGCGCCCCAGTCGTGGCCGACGACCACGCAGGACGTCTGACCCAGCGCCCGGACCAGATCGACCATGTCGCCGACGAGATGCAGGATCGAATGATCGGCGGTGAGGGCCGGCTTGTCCGTGCCGCCATAGCCGCGCATGTCCGGCGCGACGGCGTGATAGCCCGCCTCTGCCAACGCCTGCACCTGCGCGCGCCAGCTTATGCCCAGTTCGGGGAAGCCGTGGATGAGCAGCACCAGCGGGCCGGAGCCGGCCTCGAGGATTTGCTGGGTCAGGCCGTCGGTCTGGATCAGGCGGGTCTGCATCGGGCCAGCGGACCACCGACCGGCCCGGTCCGCAAGCGGGCTAAAGCGTCACGCCCGTGGTGCGCATGATCTCGGCGCGGAGCTCGGGCATGCCGTCGCCCTTTTCCGCCGAGGTGACGATGACCGAGGGATAGGCCGCGCCGCGCTTGGAGACGCCCTTCAGGGTCGCGGCCTGGACCTTCTCGGCCTCGCCCTTCTTGAGCTTGTCGGCCTTGGTCAGCACGATCTGGTAGCTGACGGCGGCGAGGTCGAGTGCGTCCAGTGCCTCGTCATCGACCTTCTTGAGGCCGTGGCGGGCGTCGATCAGCAGATAGACCCGCTTCAGGGTCACCCGGCCGCGCAGGTAGTCGCGGCCGAGGTCCTGGAATTTCTTCACCGTCGATTTCGACGCCTTGGCCCAGCCGTAGCCGGGCAGGTCGACCAGCCGCATCTTGCCGTCGAGGTCGAAGAAATTGACCTCGCGCGTGCGCCCCGGCTCGTTCGAGGCGCGGGCCAGTTTGTGCATGCCGACGAGGCCGTTGATCAGGCTGGACTTGCCGACGTTCGAGCGGCCCGCGAAGGCGATCTCGGGCAGGTCCGGCTCGGGCAGCTGCTCGATCTTGGCGCACCCCATGATGAAGGTCGCGGGGCGCGCGAACAGGATGCGTCCCTGCTCCAGTTCCTCGGGCGTGAAATCGTCCAACTCAGGCTTTCTTGAAGCGGGCGAGGAAGGTGTCGATCGGGTTCTCGGCCTTCAAGCGGTGCATGATGATGTACTGTTGCAGGATGGTTAGGATGTTCGACCACGCCCAGTAGATCAGCAGGCCAGCCGGGAAGGTGGCCATGATGAAGGTGAACACGATCGGCATGAACTGGAAGATGCGGCGCTGCATCGGGTCGGGCGCCGGCGGGCTCATGGCCATCTGCAGCCACATGGTCGCGCCGTAGAAGATGGCGAGAACGCTCAGCGCGAAGGTGCCGGCCAGATAGGTCCCGATCACCGGTAGCGACGCCGGGTCCCACGGGATCAGGCCGAACAGGTTCCAGATGCTGGTCGGGTCCGGCGCCGAGAGGTCCTGAATCCAGCCGAAGAAGGGCTGGTGACGCATCTCTATGGTCACGAACAGCATCTTGTAGACGGCGTAGAAGACCGGGATCTGGAGCAGCAGCGGCAGGCAGCCGGCCAGAGGATTGATCTTCTCCTTCTGGTACAGGGCCATCAGCTCCTGCTGCTGTTTCTGCGGCTCGTCGGGGTGCTTCTTCTTGATCTCCTCCATTTTGGGCTGGAGGTTCCGCATCTTCGACATGCTCTCGTAGCTCTTGTTGGCGAGCGGGAACATGATCAGGCGGACGGTCAGGGTCAGGGCCAGGATGGCGAGGCCGAAGTTGCCCAGGATGCCGTAGAAGAACTCGACCAGAATGAAGATCGGCCGGGTCAGGAAGAACAGGAAGCCCCAGTCGATCGCATAGACGAAGCGCGGGATGTCCAGCGACTGCTCGTAGCCCGACAGGATCTCGTTGCGCTTGGCCCCGGCGAACAGGTGCTGGGTTTCGGTGATCTGGGTGTTGGGCTGGATGGTGCGCGCCTCGCCCAGCATGCCGGCGTGGTGGATGTCGTAGCGGGCGGCGTCGGTGACCCGGAACTCGGCGTTGATCTTCTCGCCTTGCGGCGGAACCAGCGCGGCCAGCCAGTATTTGTCGGTGATGCCGAGCCAGCCGCCGGTCGACTCATGCTTCTCCGACGGCTTCTTGGCCCAGGCCTTGTATTTCAGCTGGGTGGTCGAATAGGCCTCGCCGTCGCCGAAGGTGCCGATGCCGCCCTCGTGCAGGACCTGGTTCCGCCCGAGACTGTCGGGCACGCCCTGACGCTGGACGCTGGCGGCCGGGGCGATGACCACGGCCTGGGCGCTGTAGTTGGCGACGGTGTCGCGGACGGTGAACATATACTGCTCATCGACGCTGACCGTGCGGGTGAAGCGCAGGCCCGCGCCGTTGTCCCAGGTCAGGGTGATCGGCGTCGCCGGGGTCAGGGTCGCGCCCTGGGTCAGGCGCCAGGGCGTCGTCTGGCCGGGCACGCCGCCGGGGACATTGGGACCGCTCCAGCCGAACTGGGCGAAGAAGGCGTGTTTCATGCCCTCGGGGCGGAACAGTTCGACGGCGGGCGAGTCGGCGTCGATGGTCTCGCGGTAGTTGGTCAGGAACAGGTCGTCGATACGGCCGCCGGTCAGCGACAGCGAGCCGGTCAGGGTCCCGCTCTTGATCGGCACCCGGGCACCGTTGCGGGCCAGGGCGACGGTACGGTCCTCGGTGAAGACGGCGGCGCTCGGCGCGGGCGAGGTGGCGTTCGCCGGGGCGGCCGTGGATTCAGCCGCCGCCTGCTGCGCGGCGCGGCGCTGCTCGGCCTGCGGCTGCATGATGAAATAGCTGTAGGCCAGCAGCATGATCGACGCGATCACGATGAAGATGATCGTGTTCTTGCTGTTGTCTTGAGGAGGCATGGAGATCAGGAATCCTGGCCGGCGGGCAAAGTCGGTGCGTGGGGCGCAACATGGGGCGCCGGCCGCGGGGTCGCGAGCCTTGTAAGCGCCGATTTCACATCGTCAAGCAAACGGTCCCAGGGACGGTCCGCCGTGCCCATCCGGGCGATGAAGACATAGTCGCTGCCGGGCCGGGCCAGTTGCGGCGCAAGCGCGCGGGCGGCCTCGCGAAGGCGGCGCTTGGCGCGGTTGCGGATCACGGCGTTGCCGACCTTGCGGGTGGCGGTGAAGCCCAGACGGACAGTGCTGTCGTCGTCCCGGCGGTCCAGCCGTTGCACGACCACGGCACCGCGGGCCTCTGAAACACCTTTCGCGGCCGCCAGAAACTGGGGCCGCGATTTCAGGCGTTCGATTTTGAACAGATCGGCCATGCGCCCGAGCACAGGCGCCGGACGACTTAGGCCGTCAGGCGCTTGCGGCCCTTGGCGCGGCGGCGCTGAACGATCTTCTGTCCGTTCTTCGTGGCCATCCGCGAACGGAAGCCGTGACGGCGCTTGCGCACGAGTCGCGACGGCTGATAGGTCCGTTTCACGGTCGGCTCCTGGGACTGAAAACAAGGGGAGCGGCGGAAAGTGGTCCGTCGCGGGAAGGGCGGGCGTATAAGCGGGGATGCCGGTGGTGTCAACGCCGCCAGCCGCCAGCGGAGAGACGATGCAACGGGTGAAACGCTTCCTGCCCCTGATCGTACTGGCGGGCGTGATCACCCTTATATTCGCCATGGGCTGGCATCGCTACCTGTCGCTGGACACCCTGCGCGACCACGGACAGGCCTTTCGCGACTTCACCGCCGCCAACTATGTCCTTAGCCTGCTGATCCTGATGCTGCTGTTCGCCGTGCTGACGGCCAGCGTCGTGCCGGGCGTCTTCTTCGTCACCATCACCGCCGGATATCTTTTCGGGCCGTGGGTCGGCGGCGTCTCGACCTCGATCGCGGCGACGGCGGGGGCGCTGGTGGTCTATGCGGTGACACGGTCAGCCTGGGGTGACGCCCTGCGCCGCAAGGCCGAGCGCGACAAGGGCCTGATGCAGAAGGTCTGCACCGCCATAGACAAGGATACGTTCTGGTATGTGCTGGCCTCGCGGCTGGCGGTGGTGGTGCCGTTCCACATGATCAACATCGCCGCCGGCATCATGGCCGTCAGGCTGACGCCCTATACGGTGGCGACGGTGATCGGCCTGCTGCCCGCCCACATCATCTACTGCTGGATCGGGGCGCGGCTGAATCAGCTGCTGGTCACCGACCCGAACCCGGACTTTCAGGCGCTGTTCGGCCAGTTCTGGGGCCCGATGGCGGGGGTCTTCGTGCTGGCGGTCGTGCTGCCGTTCGTCATGAAGGCGGCGCAGGCGGCGCTGCGCGGGCGGGCCGGCACCTGATGCACGCAGCGAATGGCCCAAGCTTTGCGTTAAACGCCGTATGAGCGAGGCGCGATCCCTGCTGGGCGGAGTCGAACGGCGCCTGCGCCTGCCCGCCGACTGGCGCGAGCGGCTGAGGTTCCATGCGCCCGATGCCCTGGCGTGGCGACTGCTGCTGCTGACCTTCCTGTTCACCGTGGTGGTCGAGATCCTGATCGTCGCCCCCAGCGCCGCCAACTTCCATGAGCGCTGGCTGCGGGACCGGCTGCAGTCGGCGGAGCTGGCCTCCGTGGGCGTCGAGGCCCTGCCCTATTCGGCGGTCGAGGACGACGTCGCCGAACAGCTGCTGGCCATCGGCGGGGTGCAGGCGGTGGTCGTCGGTGACCAGGGCGTGCGGCGGCTGCTGCTGCAGGCTCCGAACCTGCCGCGCACGCCGGACCTGATCGATCTGCGCCAGAGCCGGCCCGTCACGCGCATCATTGAACCGTGGCGCACCCTGTTCGGCCACCCCGACCGTTCGATCCGGGTTCAGGCGAGGCCGCGATACCGGTCGGGGGACTTCATCGAGGTTCTGGCCCCGGCCGAGCCTCTGAAGACCGAGCTGCGGGTCTTCCTGCTGAACAGCCTGCTGACCTCGCTGCTGATCTCGCTGGTGGCGGGCGGGCTGCTGTACGGCGGCCTGGCCTTGCTGGTGCTGCAGCCGCTGCGCCGGGTGACGCGGTCGATCGAGCATTTCGCCACCAATCCCGCGAGCGAAGGCGATCCGCCCAGTGACCGGGCCGACGAGATCGGCCGGGTCGAACGCGAACTGGCCCGGATGCAGGAGGAGGTGCGCGCCTCCCTGCGCTCGCGGGCCCGGCTGGTGGCGCTGGGCGAGGCGGTGGCCAAGATCAACCACGACCTGCGCAATATGCTGACTTCGGCCCAGATCGCGTCCGAGCGGCTGGCCGATTCGCCCGATCCGATCGTCGCCAAGGCCCTGCCTCGGCTGGAGCGGGCGCTGGGTCGGGCCGCGGCCCTGTCGCGCAATGTGCTGGAGTATGGCCGCAGCGAGGAGCCGGAGCCGCAGCGCAGCCGCTTCGCCCTGACCGGGGCGATCGCCGCCGCCGCCGAGGACGCGGGGCTGGCGGATGACGGGGTCAAGCTGTCCAGGTCGATCCCGGCGCGCTTCACCGTCCACGTCGATCCGGACCAGTTGCACCGGATCCTGGTCAATCTGATGCGCAATGCGCGGCAGGCGATCGAAGGCGACGCGACCCGGGGCGGGCGCAAGGGTCTGGTCAGGGTCAGCGCCGGCGGCGAGACCGGGGAGACCGTGATCCGCATCGCCGACGACGGCCCCGGCATTCCGCCGCGTCTTTCCGAGCGGCTGTTCGACCCCTTTGTCAGCGGCAAGGCTTCGGACGGAACGGGTCTGGGCCTGACGATCTCGCGCGAACTGGCTGTCAACCACGGCGGCGATCTGGTGCTGGTGGAGACGGGTCCCGCCGGGACGACGTTCGAACTTCGTCTGCCCGAGTGAACTCTGTCAGGCGCCAAATCGCGCGAGCGGCGTTATCTGTCGCGGAACGCCCTGAAACGGCCCAGCTTGAACGCCACCCAGTCTCGACAAGGAGCCCGTCATGATCCGCTTCGCCCTGACCGCCGCCCTCTCTCTCGGCCTCGCCGCCGCGCCGGTGATCGCGCAGACGCCGCCGCCGCCGCCGCCGTCGGCAGCCACCCCGTCGCCCGGTTCGGAGGAATGGCTGCGCCAGCGCGGCGAGGCCTACAGCCAGGCTCCCGACGCCGAACAGGACCCCGCCGAGCTGGAGGCGACCGCCCGGCTCAACGCCGGGATCGCCGCCCACAACGCCAAGGCCGACCAGATCGAGACCGATGGCCAGACCGCTTATGAGCAGGACAACGCCCGCTGGCGGGACGAGACCGCGAGGCTGGAGACGCAGCGCGCGCAGTGGGAGGCGGACACCGCCGCCGCCAACGCCGCCCGGGCCCAATGGGAGCGCGACAACGCCGCCTGGGCGGCCGATCTCGCCGCCTGCGAACGCGCCCGGCGGGTCTGCGTGACCACCGCTCCCAAATACTGATCCGTGTCCGCGCGGGTTCGTCTGATTCACGGCGACCGGCTAGCGCGGGATCATCCGGCGGTGGAGCGGGCCCTGCTGGTCCGGACCGGACTGGTCAACGGGGTGGTCCGGCGGTTCGCCGCCGGGGCGGAAGTGGTATTCGATCCGCCGCGTAACCTTGAGCGCGGGACGACGTAATGGGTCGGGAGCGGTTGCGGCCCTTGGGCGGCCATGACACCGTTCGCTGAGGCCGCGAGGCGGAGAGACCATGACCGACAGCATCGCTGATCTCCCCGTCGATGAGGCCGACAAGGTCGGTCCGCGCGCGGATCGGCCGCTGGACCGGGGTCGGACCGATACCTGGCGGCACCCCGCCCCGGTGCGCATCACCCACTGGCTGAACGTCATCGCGGTGGTCGTGCTGCTGATGAGCGGGCTGAACATCCTGGCGGCCCATCCGCACCTCTACTGGGGGCTACGCTCGACCTTCGCCGATCCTTGGTTGAGCACGCCGACCGTCCCGAACTGGCTGCTGATCCCGCAGGGCCGCAATCTGGCCGAGGCGCGCAACTGGCATTTCCTGTTCGCCTGGGTGTTCGTGATCAACGGCCTGATCTACCTCGTCTACGGCTTCCTCAGCGGGCGGTTCGGGCGGCGTCTGTGGCCCACGCTCGGCGACCTGCGCGGCTTCTGGCCGTCGCTGAAGGAGCACGCCCGCTTCCACTTCCCGACGGACGATCATGCCCGGACCTACAATGTCATCCAGAAGCTGACCTATCTGGCCATGGTGCTGGTCATCCTGCCGATGATGCTGATCACCGGCCTGTCGATGTCACCCGGGTTCAACGCCATCGGCGGGATTCTGCTGGACATCATGGGCGGGCGGCAGTCGGCGCGGACGCTGCATTTCATCTCTGCAGGCCTGATCGTCGGCTTCATCGTCATTCACGTCGGGCTGGTGATCTGGACCGGCTTCTTCAACAATATGCGCGCCATGATCACGGGCTGGTTCGTGATCCAGCCGCCGGGCTCAAGCGCGGGGCCGAATATCGGCGGGCATGAAGCGGAAGAGGAGGAGCGGCCATGAACCGTCGCCGTTGGCTGACCGGAGCCATGGCCACCGCCGCGACGTCGCTGCTGGCGGCTTGCAATCAGGCGGGCACCAGCCTGGCCGAACAGGCCCGGCGCATGGGCGAGGGGCTGACCCGGCGCGCCCAGCGTCTGATCGTGCCGCGCGACGCCCTGGCACCGACCTACAGCCGGGCGGACATCTCGCCGGACTTCAGGGCCAACGGCTCGGTCGATCCGTCGGCGCCCGACTATCTGGCGCTGAAGGCGGGGGGCTTCGCCGCCTACCGGCTGGTCATAGACGGCCTGGTCGAGCGCCCGCTGTCACTGAGCCTCGACGCGTTGCGGGCGCGGCCGACGCAGAGCCAGATCACCAAACATGACTGCGTCGAGGGCTGGACCTCGATCGGCGAATGGACCGGGGTGCGGCTGGAGACCTTGCTCGACGAGGCCGGATTGAAGCCCGAGGCCCGCTACATCGTCTTCCACTGCTTCGACGCCCTGAACCAGCAGCCGGACGGCGAGCGGTATTATGAGAGCATCGATCTGATCGACGCCCGGCATCCCCAGACCATCCTGGCGTGGGCCATGAACGGCGAGGCCCTGCCGGTCCCGCACGGGGCACCTTTACGACTGAGAGTCGAGCGGCAGCTGGGCTACAAACACGCCAAATACATCCGGCGGATCGAGGCGGTCGAAAGCTTCGCAGACCTCGGTGACGGCAAGGGCGGCTATTGGCCCGACCGCGGCTATGAGTGGTACGCGGGAATCTGACGGGAGCTCACCCCGATCCGAAAGGCTCAGGCTTCCACGCCCTCGCCGCGCTTCTTCATCATGGCGTCGAAACTGCCCCAGACGCCCTCGGCACCGTGCCAGGCGCCGGTGGTGGCGGCCTTGGAGTATTCGGTGGCGCGGGCTTCGAAGAAGTTGGCGTGCTCGACGCCCGACAGCAGCGACTGCAGCCAGGGCAGCGGGTTTTCCTTGACGCCATAAACCTCGGGCAGATGCAGCTGGCGCAGGCGCCAGTCGGCGATGAAGCGGATGTACTGTTTGATGTCGTCCGGCGTCATGCCGTCGACCGCCCCCATTTCGAAGGCCAGGTCGATGAAGCGGTCCTCCATCTCGACCACCGTCTTGCAGCAGTCGACGATGTCGGCAGCCACGGTCGGGGTGACGGCCCCCGTCTCCTTGTTGAAGGCGTGGTACAGTTTGATGATGCCTTCGCAGTGCAGGCTCTCGTCACGGACTGACCAGGAGATGATCTGGCCCATGCCCTTCATCTTGTTCTGGCGCGGGAAATTCATCAGCATCGCGAAGCTGGCGAACAGCTGAAGGCCTTCCGAGAAACCGCCGAACATGGCCAGGGTGCGGGCGATGTCGCCGTTGGTCTCGACGCCGAATTTGCCCATGAAATCATGCTTGTCGCGCATGGCCTCGTATTCCATGAAGGCCCCGAACTCGCTCTCGGGCATGCCGATGGTCTCAAGCAGCAGGGCATAGGCCGCGATGTGGATGGTCTCCATGTTGGCGAAGCTCGCCAGCATCATCTTGACCTCGGTCGGTTTGAACACCCGACCGTATTTTTCCATGTAATTGTCCTGCACCTCGATGTCGGCCTGGGTGAAGAAGCGGAAGATCTGCGTCAGCAGGTTGCGTTCAGACGGCGTCAGATTGACCGCCCAGTCCTTCATATCCTCGCCCAGCGGCACCTCTTCGGGCATCCAGTGGACCTGCTGCTGCTTCTTCCACATGTCGAACGCCCACGGATAGCGGAACGGCTTGTAGGCCGCCGACGGGGTCAGCAGGCCGGGACCGGCGGGCGCGATGGGGGCGTGGGCGTTCATCGAGGGAACTCTGCGGTGAATCCGGAAGGTGAGGTTCACCATGCGGGTGAGACGGCCCGGCGCCAAGCCACAATACGGCTATATTGCGATCACTTTTTCGCAGACCGCTACATTTGGTAGGTCGGCTGAAGACTCCTGGGGAGAAGCTGGAGATGGCGCGAGGGCCGGCCGAGTCGCCGCGCTCACCTTTACGTGAGTAGCCACACAACTATAGGTATGCGACTGGCTTGCGGGTTCGCTTGGTCGAACACGCCTGCGCCGGGGGGTGCGGTTTCCCCTTCCTCGATGTCCGTCCGCGTCGCCGCCGCAAGTCCGGCGACTCTGTCAAATCTGAAAGGTGAGAAATGAAACAGTTGAAGATCCTGAGTCTGGCCGCGGTTTCCGGCCTGGCCATGCTGTGCGGAGCGAACGCCGCTTCCGCCCAGGTTGAACCGATCCTGGGACAGGTCACCCTGTTCGCCACCAACTGGTGTCCGGTCGGCTGGGCACCGGCCAACGGTGCCCTGATCGGGATTCAGCAGAACAGCGCGCTGTTCTCGCTGTACGGCGTCACCTACGGCGGCAACGGCTCGACCAATTTCAACCTGCCCAACCTGAACGACCGCGCGCCGATCAGCTGGTCCGGTAACAATCCGATCGGGGCCGCCGTCGGCAGCGCCTCCGTCACCCTGACAACGGACCAGATGCCCACCCACGCCCATGTCGTCATGGCCTCGTCCACCGCCACCTCGACCAACGATCCGGTCGGCGGTTCGCTGGGCACTTTCCCGGCCGGCCAGGCCATCTATTCGCCGAACACGTCCACGCCTGACGTCCCCATGCACGCCGGCATCATCAGCGTCGCCGGTGGCGGCCAGCCGATGTCGACCCAGAGTCCGGTCCTGTCCATGAACTGGTGCGTGGCGATGCAAGGCATCTACCCGTCGCGGCCGTGAGGAGGAACGCCATGAAAAGCTCAAGACTTCATCTGGCCGCCGCGGCGGTTGCCGCCCTCGGCCTCGCGAGCCTCGGGGCTCAAGGTCCCGCCCGGGCCCAGGCCTCTGACTTCTACGTCGGTCAGCTGGGGCAGTTCGGGACCAACTGGTGCCCCGACGGCTGGCATCGGGCGGACGGCTCCCTGCTGTCGATCGCGGCGGAATCGATGCTCTTCTCCCTGATAGGGACAACTTTCGGGGGCGACGGCATCAACACCTTCGCCTTGCCCGATCTTCGTGACCGGGCACCCGTCGGTATGAGCAGCACCAAGCCTCTCGGGGCCGTGGTGGGTGCGGCGAGCACGATCATGATCGCCACCCAGCTGCCGGCGCACACCCACGGGTTCAACGCGGATCCGACGCCACCCGTGGGGAATTCGCCGGGAAACTCCATGCTCGGCGTTTTCCCGGCGGGGCAGGCCATCTACGCCTCGCCCGCCGCCGCGCCAGACACGCCGATGAATTTCGGACTGGTCCAGCCGACGGGGAATTCACAGCCCGTGCCGACCCAGATGCCGGTGTTGCCCACCAACTGGTGCATCGCATTGTCCGGGACCTACCCCCAGCGTCCCTGAGACAATCGCCGCGCCGGCCGCCGCCTCCGCCTCCCCCCGCGGGGGCGGTGTTTCCCGTTTGAGCGAAAGCTTGTTCCGGCTAGGCGGCGGCGGCCGTGCGTGCGCCCGTCTGCGGCAGGTCTCCGGCCAGCGCCCGCGAGACGATCGCGAACAGCGCCGCCTGACTGACCGGCTTGGGCATATGGGCGTTCATCCCGGCGCCGAGACACCGGGCGACGTCTTCCGGCATGGCGTCGGCGGTCATGGCCACCACGGGCACGCCGCCGCAAGCGTCGGGCAGGGCACGAATGCGATGGGTCGCCTCCAGCCCGTCCATGCCCGGCATGCGAACGTCCATCAGAACCAGATCGAAGACCTGGCCGGCCGCGGCCTGCACCGCCTCCTGCCCGTCACAGGCTTCCAGCACCTCGCAGCCGAAGGCCTGGAGCATGATGCGGGCGACCTCGCGGTTGACGGGATGATCATCGACCACCAGCACCAGCGGTGCGGTGCGTGTCCGGGCCCGTTCCGGTGTGGCTGCGGCTACGGGCCGGGCGGACAGGACGGGGGCCTCGACCGGCGCGTCGGCCGCGCGGTTCAGGGGCAGGTGCAGGGTCAGGGTCGATCCCTCGCCCGGTCGGCTGTCGACCTCGACGCGGCCGCCCAGCCGCTGGGCGTGACGCGCCACCAGCGCCAGGCCGAGACCGGCCCCGCTGTGCAGCCGGCTGGTCGAGGCGTCGGCCTGCGAGAAGGCCTCGAACAGCGCGGCGTGATGGTCGGCCTCGATGCCGCAGCCGGTGTCCGAGACACGGATGGTGACGCCGTCGCCGGCCCGGTCGAGGCGTACGGTGACGCCGCCTTCGGTGGTGAATTTCACCGCATTGGCGATCAGCGGATGCAGGGTCTGACGCAGGGCCCGACGGTCACAGTCGAAACGCGATCGGGCCGGCAGGCGGTCATCGATGGTCAGGCTGAGCCCCGAAGCCTCCGCGGCGGCGCGACTGGGCCCCATCGCCTCATGAACCACGGCGACGAGGTCCAGCGGCTCGGGCGACAGGGTGTCGTCGCCCCGGGCGAAATCGAGGATGTCCTCGACCAGCATCAGCAGGCCGTCGCTGGACTCGCGGATCTTGCGGGCCTGACGCACCGCCTCGGGATCGAGTCCCTCGCGGCTGGCCAGCAGGTCGGCGAAGCCGGCGACGCCATTCAGCGGGGTGCGCATCTCGTGGCTCATCATGGCCAGGAAGCGGGCGCGGGCGGCGGCGGCGTCCTCGGCCACACGGCGGGCCGCCTGGGCGGCGGCGGTACGGGCGCGGAGCCGCGCCTCGAGCTGGCGCCGCTCGGTCATGACCGTGCTGATCGGCAGGACGGTGATGACCATGGCCAGAAGGAACAGGTTGTAGACCCCGAGGCTGCGAACCATGTGGGGCACGCTCTCGAGGCCGGGAATGTCCGCCAGCCGGGTCAGATGGACCGGGCCGTGGCCCATCAGGGTAGCCGCGCCGCTGAGCCCGGCCAGGGCGATCAGGGCTCCGGCCGACCAGGTGGGCGACAGGCGCAGGCTGATCAGCGTCATCGGCAGGAAGACCAGGAACGTCAGCGGCGCGCCGCTCTGCCAGAACACACCTGCGGTCACCGCCAGCATCAGGCCGATCAGGCTGATGGCCTCGGCCGAGGATGCGCGCGCCGCGCCGGCGAAACGGTGGCGGCGGGCCAGCAGCAGCAGGATCGGCGTGACCAGGAGCAGTCCCAACACCTCGATGGCGATATAGCTCTGGAACTCGAACAGCCAGATCGCCCACGGCATCGGGGCGAGAACCGTGAGCAGGGTCATGGTGGCGAGGGCGGCCACGACCGTGGCCGGGACCACGGCCAGCGCGGCGAACCGGGCCAAACGACCCGGCCGACGCAGGTCGAGGGCGGCCCCGCAGACCCGGCGCGCCAACACCGCGGCGGCCATGGCCATGCCGAGGTTGAGCATGACATTGGCCACGAGGAGGGCCGGCAGCGTCCCTCGCAAACTGTTGATCAGCATGTCCAGGGCCACGCAGGCCAAGAGGACGGCCAGGGCCGGACGGCGATGCAACTGCAGCAGGGCCGCGACGACGACGCCATTGGCCAGCCAGACCGTGGCTGTCCCGAACCGCGCCATGGTCCAGTAGCCGAGGGCCAGCGCCGCCGCGTACAGCACCACATAGGCGAGGGCGGGCGGACCGGCGACCCGACCCGCATCATGCCTGAACAGACGCCAACGACCTTGCACGGACCCCCCTCCGGCTACTCACTGACCGTCACTGGTAGGGCTGATCCGTAAACAAATCAGATGCATGGTCGCAACCGGTCGCAAAGAAGCCACGATCCGACAAGGGTCTCACCCGTCCATAACCGGCCTTGCCGGTGCTGCGCTTCAGCCTGCCAGAAGCACCCACAGCCCCGTCGCTGCGAAGCCCGCTGCTGCCGCCATCCGGATCCACTTCAGTGGCAGCTTGCGCGCCGCCGCCTGGCCCAGCAGCACGGCCGGGCCGTTGACCAGCATCATGCCCAGGGTCGAACCCGCCACGACCAGCGGCAGATTCTGAAACTGGGCCGCCAGCATGGCGGTGGCGACCTGGGTCTTGTCGCCCATCTCGATGACGAAGAAGGCGGCCGTGGTAGTCCAGAACACGCCGGAGAAGGTCTTCTCGGTGGTGTCGGGCTGTTCGTCGAATCGGTCGGGAATCAGGGCCCAGCCCGCGAAGCCGAGGAAAGCGACGCCGACGACCCAGCGCACCCATTCGCCATGCATGAACTGGCCGAGGACCGTCCCGGCGAGGGCCGCGAAGGCGTGGTTGGCGAGGGTGGCGACGAAGATGCCGAGCAGGATCGGCATGGGCCGGCGCCACGCCGCAGCCAGCATGATGGCCAGCAGCATGGTCTTGTCCCCGATCTCCGCGATCGAGACGAGGCCGGTCGAAATCAGGAAGGCGTCCAACTCGTCTTCGTTCGCGGGGGCGTCGGCGGACAGACCAGTGGCGTTCGCAGCCGGGCCCCCGCGTGGAAGCTACCCTGCGAAACCAGCGGTCTTGCCATTCTCAGTGGGCCTAACGCTCGCCTCGCGGAGGCTCGCTTCATGAGGACCAGAATCGCCCTCAAGCAGCATCGCGCCGCGCGCGATGCGATAGGCCACTGGAAAGTTGCGCCATCCTCTCCGGGAAGAGGAAGTATGTTGACGCGAACCCCGCTGGGATATGCGGGCGGCTACTCCCCGATGACGGGGGCGCTCCTAGCGGCTCCGGGGACCCGGCGCAAGCTCAGCTGAAGGCGACGAAGATCAGGGCCACGACGGTGACGTCGACGGTGCGAGCGAGGAAGGTCAGCATGGCGGCGGTCCCGAACGGAGGCGTTTCAACCTTCCGTCAGCAAGGACCGTGCCGCGGGGTCAGATGTCCGTGTCGGTGGCCTTGCCCGGTTTGGGGCGGCGTTCGGCGCCGCCGGAATAGGCGGCCCCGAGATAGGTCGACCGGGCTGAATCCAGCACCGGCGGGCCGCCCTTGATGCCGCGCCGCTGGCCGGACTGTCCGATCATCTGGGCGGCGAAGGCGGCGGCCGAGGCGTCGGCGCCCGCCGTCGGGGCAGGTCTTGCCGGGGGCTCGGCAGGGTCTGCGGGGAAGTCGGTCGGCACGAGGGCGCGTGAGGTCGAGGCCGCCCGGCGCTCAGCGGCGCGGCGGTCGGCCTCGCGCCGCTCGTCGCGGCGCTGCACCGGTCCGACGGGACGAACCTCGTCGGTCACGGCTCAGCCGCCCTTGCCGGGAGGCTGGGCCAGCTTGTCCAGCTGAGCGCGCATCTCGTCCATCTGGCGGCGCATCTCGGCCAGCGGGTCGGCGGCCGGTTCGGCCTGCGCAGCGGCACCGGGACGGGCGGCGTTGGCGGCGTTGAAGCCGGGCCACAGCTTCATCGCCTCGGTGAACATGGTCATGTTGCGCTTGACCGCCTCATCCAGAAGCCCTGCGCCCGGCGCGGCACCGAAGGCCTTGGAGAACTGGCCGCGCATCTGCTCCTGCTGACGGCTGAAATTGTCCAGCGACATCTCGAGATAGCTGGGCAGGACGCCCTGCATCTGGCCGCCGTAGAAGCCGATCAGCTGGCGCAGGAACTGGACCGGCAGCAGGGCCTCGCCGCGGCT
>JBBQOK010000031.1:0-19207 GCA_038330765.1 Caulobacterales bacterium
ACGCATCGGCATGGGAAACTGGACGATCGCCTCACGCTGGAAGTCCACCAGGCGCAGGGTGATGGCGATGCCCTCCCACTTGCCCCCGGCCTTGGGCTGGGGCTGGCGGCGGATCTCCCACTCATAGGTTTCGCCGTCGACCTCGACGGTCCCACTGGTGTCACGAGTGAACTGCATGGCCGCCTGATAGCACAAAAGGGAACCGGCGCGCCGATAACGGCGGGACGCTTGGATCGGCCTGCCTACAACGTTTGGCGTCAATACGCAGTTGGCTGCGGCCTTTGGCGACATCACAGGCACCACCGAGATGCTGAGCATCGCGGACAAAGCCGGGTTCCGGCGGTTCAAGGTCTTCCAGGGTCATTAGAGGCGGTCTTGTTCGCTTCTGCGGCCGGGTGCAAAGCGCCTTGACTGATCAATCCCGGAGCCACCCGCGGGTGCGCCGTCTACAGCTTAGGGGCGATTACTCCAGTTCGCTAGCTAAAGAAAAATGGCTTCATCCGCATGGTGATCTCAGACCCGAAAGCCAGCCTCAAAGAGGAGGCCAAGACGTCTAAAGAGATTGAAAGCGCTTGAAGGGGTGTCGCGCCGAAAGCCAGTTTCGTGCCTTCAGAATCACCGACCCAGCTAACAATGCACGTCCAGCATCCAGGATGTTCGTCAAGAAGTTCCGGCGCTTGGATGTACGCGACTACGCGCCTGATCTCATCTCCAGCTCGAACCTCAAGGTCGAAATCGAGACGATTGGCCTGCATATCACCTACAACCAGCCAAACAGGTTCCATAGACCGCAGCGTTGCCTGCATGGAAAATCGCAGCCGTCGATGTGAAACCAAATCTTGAACACCAGCTCGCGCCAGCAGCAAAGTCTAGATCGCAGCCGTGTTGACATTCGCCTACCTCGGTCATGCAGACCGCCTGCGCACTACTCGCAGTGGCGCCAAATGTTAGCGCCAAAACAAAGGCCACACATACCTTCCGAGAATACCCCATCGCTTTGTCTCCCAAAATGTTGGGGCGGAGTATGCGCTTGCGGTTGCATAATACAGCCGATAATTGTCAGACCGTCTTGACCCCGTCGCTCTCGGCCTGTTCACGCTTGTCGTAGACGTGGTCGACGACGCCCCAGGCCTTGGCTTCCTCGGCGCTCATGAAGTGGTCGCGGTCGAGCGTCTTCTCGACCTCCTCATAGGTGCGGCCGGTGTGGTGGACATAGATCTCGTTCAGGCGGCGCTTGGTGTAGCGGATGTCGGCGGCGTGCAGTTCGATATCCGAGGCCTGGCCGCGGAAGCCGCCCGAGGGCTGGTGGACCATGATGCGGGCGTTCGGCAAGGCCACGCGCTGGCCGGCGGCGCCGGCGGCGAGGATCAGCGAACCGGCCGAGGCGGCCATGCCCATGCAGACCGTCGAAACCGGCGAGCGGATGTACTGCATGGTGTCGTAGATCGCGAGCGCCGAGGACACCTGTCCACCGGGGCTGTTGATGTACATGCTGATTTCCTTCTTCGGATTCTCCGATTCGAGGAACAGCAACTGGGCGCAGATCAGCGACGCCATGCCGTCCTCGAACGGCCCGGTCAGGAAGATGATCCGCTCGCGCAGCAGGCGCGAGAAGATGTCGAAGGCGCGCTCGCCCCGGCTGGACTGCTCGACCACCATGGGCACGAGGTTCATGTTCATCAGTTCGATCGGATCGCGCATTTGGGCCTTCTCGGGATGCATGGGGCGCGACTCACCGGCCGCTCGCCTGTTGGACAGGATATCGCGTCGTCCGGCCGCTGATGCAAGGCGCGGGCCGAACCGTCGCCACTGAGCGGCGCGCGTTATTCTTCGTCCGGAGTCGCTTCCCCGGCGGCCGGTGCGCCCGTGTCGCGCCGGTCGCGCCGGTCGCGGACCATGTCGGCCGCCACTACGGAGGTCTGGCCGCGTGGATTCATGCGCAGCACCGGCGACCCCTGCACCTGATAGAGCGAGGTCAGGTACGAGACGTCCCAATCCGTCAGTCCCTCCATGCCAGAAGGATCGCCGAACAGGTTCAGGATGGTGTCGTAGGCGGCGGTCTCGCCGTCGGGGTCGACCTGGACGAGGGTGACGAAGGCCAGATAGTCCGCCAGCTGGGCCAGGTTGACCTCGCCCAGCCGGTCGATGTCGACGATGATCATCGCCTTCTTCAGGTCGTCACGGATCTGGGTGCTCAGCCGCGAGGCGGCGAAGATGCTGAGCCGTGGCGGAAGCTCGTCGCCCGGCAGCCGGATGGCCCGCTGTCCGGTGTCGGCATTCACGGGCAGGCTGATCTGCCACCAGCGCACGGGCCGGTCTGCGGTGCGAAAATCCTCCAGCGCCGCGTTGCCGCGATCCAGTCCGCCGACGCCGATGCGGAATGCCCTGCGGCTCTCCGCCACCATCGCATCGGCGAGGGCGGCGCCGTCCGAGGTGAAGACGATGAAGACATTGGCCCGACACCCGGGTTCGCCGATGTCGAGGCCGAGCTCCAGGGCGACCTGCGAGATGCGGTCTGCCACGGCCTGTCCCAGCTGCGGCCGGACATTCACCACGCCGACGCACAGCCTGTCGTGCCAGCGCGCCAGTCCGCGCCGCCCGGCCGGAGCGCCGACTTCGCCGACGAAGTCCCGGACCATGCTCTCGAGCTGGCGCCGCTCGACCACGACATCCTCAAGGGTTGCCGTCGCTTCGGGATCTGGATCCTGAGGCGCGGACGGCGGCGCGTTCTGCGGCCCCGTCATCGCCGTTGTCAGCGCGAGCGCAAGGGCCCAGGTCAACATGGTTCAACTCCCATCAATCCATCATTCTGGGACGCTTCGGCCCGCGGAGCCAGACAATCCCGCCGTCTCAACGATACGGCGGCGACCGGGTTTCCCGCAGTGGCCCGCCGGGGTCAATCCGTGGGCGGTGCCCGGCGCAGATTGCGGAGCAGCTGCCGGGTCTGGTCGCTGGCCCGCACCCGTTGCGAGGGGCTGGTGTAGAGCGCTTCCAGATAGGCGCGATCCCAACCGGTCAGGCCGGGGCTTCCCTCAGGGTCGTCGAACAGGTTCAGGATCGTCGAGAACCGGCTGGTATCGCCGTCCGGATCGACCTGGGCCAGCGCCACCATGGAGAGGTAGTCGGCCAGTTGCGGCAGGCCGACACCATCGATCTTCTCGCCATCGACGACGATGATCACCTTGTTCAGGTCGTCACGTATCCAGCGGCCCTTGTTCACCAGCCCTTCGCCCACGACCCTTGGCGCAACGGTGCCCGGCAGGCGGATGCCGACCTCTCCGGTGTTCGCGTTGGTCGGCACGCTGACGTGCCACCAGCGGACCGGCCGGTCCGAAGTACGGAAATCTCGCAGCGCCGCATTGCCGCGGTCGAGCCCCCCCACGCCGAGCCGGAAAACGCGCTGGCGGCGGTCGACCAGTTCATCGGCCATGGACTGGCCGTCCGCGGCGAACACCACCAGGATATTGGGACGGCACCCTGGATCGCCGGGCCTGACGCCATATTCCAGGGCGACGCGTGAGACATGATCCGCGAGGGATTGCGCGATGTCCTCGCGGATGCCGGAAACGCCGACGCACACGCCGCTCCACCAGCGCGCCAGACCACGCCGGGGCGGTGGCGCGGACACCTCTTCCACGAATTCACGGGTCAACTCTTCAAGACGCCGGGCCTCGATGACCACGTCCTCGAGCGCGATGGCCGCCTCGGGCTCGGGAGCCGGCGCTGCCTGCTGAACCGATGCCGGATCCTGAAACAGGATAGCCGCGGTCAAGGCCAGAACGATCGACATAACCCTGCCCTCCCCGGCCTTCAGCCGATGGTTTCAGCCGCACTAGGCAACACGTTGGGCGGGAAGGCAAGCCCTGCCGTCGGCAGGGCCCGGCTGGCCGGACGAGACCCTAGAGGTCGTCGTCTTCCTTGAGCAGCTCTTCCTTGGTGATCTTGCTGTCGGTCACCTTGGCCTGGTCGAAGATCAGGTCGCAGACCTTCTCCTCATAGATCGGCGCGCGCATCTGGGCGGCGGCGTTCGGGTTCTGGCGGTAGAAGTCCAGCACCTGACGCTCCTGGCCCGGATAGTTGCGGGCTTCGGCCATGATGGCGTTGTTCAGCTCCTGATCCGAGATCTGCACATTGTTGGCGCGGCCGATCTCGGCCAGCACCAGACCCAGACGCACGCGGCGCTCGGCGATCTTGCGATACTCGTCCTTGAGCTTCTTGTCGGACTTCTTGGCGTCCTCTTCCGGCAGGCGACCGGCTTCCTTGTCGGCCTGCACCTGACCCCAGATGCCGTCGAACTCGGCGTCGACCATCTTGGGCGGCAGCGGGAAGTCGTGGGCCTTGTCCAGCTCGTCCAGCAGGGCGCGCTTCAGCTTGAAGCGGGCGGCACCCTTGTATTGCTGGTTCAGATTGTCGCGCAGCAGCTCCTTGAGCTTGTCCAGCGATTCCAGACCGATGCGCTTGGCGAAGTCCTCGTCGACCTTGGCGGCGACCTCGGCCTTGATGCCCTTGACGGTGACGTCGAAGGTCACGGCCTTACCGGCCAGGTGCTTGGCCTGGTAGTCCTCGGGGAAGGTCACGTTCAGGACCTTCTCCTCACCGACCTTGGCACCCTTCAGCTGCTCTTCGAAGCCCGGGATGAAGCGGTTCGAGCCGATCACCAGCTGGGCGTCTTCGGCGGCACCGCCCTCGAAGGGTTCGCCGTCCAGCTTGCCGAGGAAGTCGATGGTGACCTCGTCGCCGTCAGCGGCCTTGACGGTCTTGCCCTTCTTGTCCTCGTAGGACTTGGCCTGGCCGGCCAGTTCGGTGAGGGCTTCGTCGAGGTCGGCGTCGGACGCCTCATAGGTCGGGCGCTTCAGCTTCAGCGTCTTGACGTCGATCGGCGTGAAGTCCGGCATCACTTCCAGCGACATCTCATAGGCCAGGTCGTCCTGACCGGCGATGACCTTGTCCATGTCGGAAATCAGCTTCATCTCGGCCGGGGCGGCCGGGCGCACCTTGGCCTCGTCCAGCGCCTTCTGGCTCGAGCTGTTCAGCGCGTCATTGATGATCTCGCCCATCAGGTCGCGGCCGAAGGTCTTCTTGACGTGCGAGGTCGGGACCTTGCCGGGCCGGAAGCCCTTCAGCTTCATCTGCGGCGCGACTTCCTTCAGCTTCGCATCCAGCTTCTGGTTCAGCTCCGCGACGGGAATGGTCACCGCGAGGACGCGGCTGAGGCCTTCGTTGGACTTTTCGACGACTTGCATGGTCGGGATTCTGACGCTCTGGGGCGGCGCCTTTGAGGCAGGCGCTGCGCGGTGTGGGTAAAGCAACAAGGGCCGCCCTTTCGAGGCGGCGCCTTTGAAGCCCGCCCTTATGTCGATCACCGCCCGAAAGGTCAACGCGAGACACGGCCGGGCCGTGGTTTCGGTATTGCGCCGGAGCGGCTATCCAGACGCATGGACCAGTCTTCCCTCCCCATCGGCGTCGCCGTTTTTCCCGTCACCCCGCTGCAGCAGAACTGCACTCTCGTCTGGTGCCGCAAGACGATGAAGGCGGCGATCATTGATCCCGGCGGCTCGGTCGACGGCCTTCTGGGCGCGGTAGCGAAGCAGGGTCTGACGCTGGACGCCATCTGGATCACCCACGGCCACCTCGACCACGCCGGCGGTGCCGCCGAGATGCAGGAGAAGACCGGCCTCGACATCATCGGGCCGCATCCCGACGACCAGTTCTGGATCGACGGTATCCCGGCGCAGGGCCAGATGTACGGCCTGCCCGAGGCGCGCAGCTTCACGCCGACCCGCTGGCTGGGCGACGGCGACGTCCTGACGCTGGGGGAGACAACCTGGGAGGTCTATCACTGCCCGGGGCACACGCCCGGCCATGTGATCTTCTTCAACCGCGAAGCCCGCTTCGCCCAGGTCGGCGACGTCCTGTTCCAGGGCTCGATCGGGCGAACGGACTTTCCGCGCAGCGACCACGGCTCGCTTCTGAACGCCATCGTCACCAGGCTCTGGCCGCTGGGCGACGACGTCACCTTCGTGCCCGGACACGGCCCGAGCTCGACCTTCGGGGCCGAGCGGCGCAGCAATCCGTTCGTTTCGGACGTGGCGATGCGCCGGGTGCCGATCGCGCGCCCGGCTTCGGGACCGTCCTAGCGCGCGGCCAGAAGTCCGATCATCACGCCGATGGCCAGCGCATAGAGGGTCGCCTTGACCGGCTCGTCCTGAACCGCGCTGCGCAGACGTTCGGCGCGGGCCTGCGTCCATTGGCGCGCCGCCAGCGCATCGTCCCGCACCGCCTCATGGATGGGACGCGGCCCGAAGGCACGGCGCTCCCCCTCCACCAGTATGGCGTCGGCCTCCCGCTGCAACCGCGCGGAGTTCATGTCGACCTCATCCTCGATATCCTCGGGAAAGGTGGGGCCGGTATAGGTGGTCTCGGTCATGGCGGGGCTCCGGGGGTTGGTTTGGTCCGGCTGATCAATCCCCGCGCTCCGTCCGGGTTCCGGACCTCACGGATTGTGATTGAACGGCTCGTCGGCCCACCGCGTTGACAGGCGGAAGGAGTCGATCATGACCTTTATCGAACCCACGCCTCCGGGCACGCCCCAGCCTGACATCATGCCGCCCGACACCCCCGGACCGGACATCGATCCGTCCGGCGCGCCCGACGAACTGCCTCCGGTGGACCCCGGTGGCGGTGGAGAGGGCGACTCACGCCCGTACGGCAAGGCCGCGACTTGAACCGCCAACTTGCGTGATTCGCTCGCGTTTCTGTGAGGCCCCAACCGGAACCGGACGGTGCTGCGGGGGTTCAGTCAACAACCCCGAATGTCGGCACGAAAGGACATCCCCATGGCTTTAGGTCAGCCCACCCGGGCCTCCGGTGTTTCAAAGCGAGGCTTCGCCTCGATGGACCCCGAGCGCCAGCGCGAGATCGCTCGCAAGGGCGGAGCCAGTGTGCCGAGCGAAAAGCGCAGCTTCTCCCAAGACCGAAGCCTCGCGGCACAGGCAGGCCGCAAGGGCGGCGAAGCCTCGCACGGCTCGCGCGGCAAGGACGCCCGCAACACCGATCCGGTCTAAGCCCTTCTGACAGAATGCCGGGGCGGCGCTCTCACGGGTGCCGCCTTTTGCTTGTCAGGCTTCCAGCAGGGCCAGGGCGACGCTCGGCTCCGGCCCCGTCTCGAAGACCGACATGCGCCAGCCCGAGGCCACCGCGAGTTCGCGCACGGACTCCTCGGTGAATTTCCGCGAATTCTCAGTGTGGATGGTTTCGCCTTTACGGAAGGCGATGGTCTGGCCGTCGATCCGGACCTGCAGACTTTCCGTTGCCACAAGATGCATCTCCATCCGCGAGGCATCGGCGTTCCAGACGGCGCGATGGGTGAAGGCGTCGATGTCGAAGCCGGCGTTCAGTTCGCGATTGGCCCGGACCAGCAGGTTGCGGTTGAACGCCGCCGTCACGCCCGCCGCGTCGTCATAGGCCGCCGTCAGAATGTCAGGCGATTTCACCAGATCGACGCCGAGGATGAACAGGGCGTCTTCGCCCAGCAGGGCGCGCGCGGCCGTCAGGAAGGCGACGGCCTCCTGCGGCTCAAGATTGCCGATGGTCGAGCCCGGGAAGAAACCGACCCGCCTGCCCTTACCGATGCCGACCGGCAGGGTCGCCAGATGCAGGAAGTCGCCGACCAACGGCGCGACCTTCAGGCCGGGATAGCTGGCGTCGATGCGCCGGGCGGCCGCATCCAGCGCGTCGGCGCTGATGTCGATGGGAACATAGGCCGCCAGGTCCGGCGCGGCATCCAGCACGATGCGGGTCTTCTCGCTCGCCCCCGACCCGAACTCGACCAGGGCCGCGTCCGGTCCGAAGCGCCGCGCCCAGGCCGGAGCGACCTCACGCAGCAGGGCCGCCTCCTGCCGGGTCGGATAGTATTCCGGCAGACGGGTGATCTCCTCGAACAGCCGGGACCCCTCGGCGTCGTAGAACCATTTGGGCGAGGCGCTCTTGGTTGACCGGGTCAGGCCGGCGACGAGGTCCCGGCGAAAGCGGGCCGTCTCGCCCTCGCCGCTCGCGCGGGCGGGTGTGGCGGGCAGGTCTCCGGCCAGTCTCAGTCCCATGAACGCCCACCTTTGATGCGGATAGAAGAAGTTGCGATAGCTGACCCGCTCATGCCCCTCCGGCGTCGCCCAGGAAGACCCGCGCAGCACCATCTGATTGGCCATGAACTTGCCGTTGTACTCAGACGCGGTCCCTTCGGTCGGCCTGAAGCCCCGATATGGGGTGTAGGCGCTGGACGTCCACTGCCAGACCTCGCCAAACGCATTGGAAAACAGTTCCGGGCGCCGACGCACCGCGTGCTCCCACTCCGCCTCCGTGGGCAGGCGGCGGCCCGCCCAGCGCGCGTAGGCGTCCGCCTCATAGAAGCTGACGTGGCGGACCGGGCCCTCCGCCTCGACGGGGCGGCGTCCGGCAAGCGTCATGACGCTCCAGTCCACGTCCTCGCGACGCCAGTAGAGCGGTGCCGCCCAGCCCTCGGCCTTCACCGCCGCCCAGCCGTCCGACAGCCAAAGCTCGGGCCGCGCATAGCCGCCGTCCTCGATGAAGGCGATCCAGCTGGCATTGGTCACCAGGTCATGGTCGAGGCCGTAGGGCTCCAGCCATTGCCAGTGCGCCGGGCCCTCATTGTCAAAGGCGAAGCCGCCGCCGTCATGGCCGACGCTCACCAGCCCGCCCTCGAAGCGGGACACGCCGCCGGCGACGCGCTGGACCGGCGCCCACCGCGGCTCCTCGTCATAGGCGGCAGGGTCCAGCGGCGACCGCGCCATCAGGTTCTGCAGATCCATCAGGAACAGCTCCTGATGTTGCTGGTCGTGATGCAGTCCGAGCGTGAATAGATAGCGGCTCCGGACGTCAGCTTCGCCCTGTTCAAGCCAGGCCTCCATCCGACGGTCGATTTCCTGGCGGTAGGCCAGCACCTCGTCCAGCGAAGGACGGGTCATAAGCCCCCGTTCCGGCCGCTCCACCCGCGCGCCCAGCGCCTCATAGTAGCTGTTGAACAGGGTCTGGAAGCGCGGATCGACGGGCTCATAGCCCGGCGTCTCGCCGAGAATCATCGCCTCGAAGAACCAGCTGGTGTGCGCCAGATGCCATTTGCCGGGGCTGCAGTCGGCCATGGACTGGGCCGCCGCGTCCTCCGGGCTCAGTCCCCAGGCCAGCGCCGGCATGGCCGACCGAACGCGCCGGAACTCGTCCACCCTCGCAGCGGACGGCGCGGAAGCCCTCGTCGAAGCGCTCATGCCGTTGCCCCCTTCCCAGTCATCCCAGCGGTCGAAGTCAACAAGTCCGGTCCCTTTTTGTTCCATGCAAGCCGCGGCCTGTCCACCCGGAACGGTCGCGGCAAGCCGATGTTCAGACCACATATCACTGATTTTATGCGATATTTTTCCGCATTCAGAACCTGTCCAAATGTCGCTGAGCCAGCGCCCGTCCGACGACCCTGACCGGCCCCGAGCGTCCGCGGCATCATCGACCGGCCAACTGACGCGAAGCCGCGACCGCCCGCATCCCCTCGCTCAGGTCGCTGTGCAGAACGGTGCTGATCCGCGCCGACAGCGCGTCAGAGGCCCCGAATGGCGTCCACCAGTTCGTCCACCGCCTCGAGCGTCGTGGCCCAGGAGCAGACGAAGCGAACGGAGCCGTCATCGAACCGGTAACAGGCCCAGCCCGCCTCGTTCAGCTGTTCATGCGCCGCCGGCGGCATTCGCACGAACACGGCATTGGCCTCGACCGGATGCGCCAGGTCGAACGACGAGCCGGTCACAACGCCTTCCGCCAGCCGTCGGGCCATCAGATTGGCGTGGGCCGCGCCGTCCTCCCAGGCGTTGCTCTCCAGCAGGCCGAGGAAGGGTGCCGCCAGATAACGGGCCTTGGATGCCGTCTGACCCGCCTGCTTCAGCCGGTTGTCGATGCGCCGCGCCAGAGAGCGGTCG
The DNA here is from genome assembly GCA_038330765.1 of Caulobacterales bacterium. Classification (GTDB taxonomy): domain Bacteria; phylum Pseudomonadota; class Alphaproteobacteria; order Caulobacterales; family Caulobacteraceae; genus Brevundimonas. The sequence goes on from JBBQOK010000031.1 coordinate 9,972, forward strand.
AACATCACGATCGCCTCTGTGCAGTTGGCACCGGCCTTGGCGCCGCCGAACACCAGCACATCCACCCCCAGCCGCGCGATCTGCGTCAGGTCGAAGCCCGCCGCCGCAGCGTTGGCCAGCCGGGCACCATCCAGATGCACGCCGCAGCCCTTCAGCTTCACCGGCTCGATCAGGTGCCGCAGCTCCTCCTCGGTATAGACCGTGCCGTATTCGGTGGACTGGGTCAGGCTCAGCGCCGCCGGCGGCTGGCGATGGCCGACTTCGGGTTCATCGAGAGCCGCGTTCAGGGCCAGGGGATCAATCTTGCCCGAAAAGCCCGGCAGGCCGATCAAGCCGACGCCCGAGCCAAAGAAGCCCGGCGCGCCCGTCTCGTCGGTGCAGACGTGGGCGGCGTGGTGGGCCAGCACCGCCTCATGCGGCCAGGCCAGCATCGACAGGGCGATCGCGTTCGCCGCCGTGCCAGAGAACACGAACCGTATCTCGGCGTCCGCATCCAGCCGCCCCCGAATCTGATCGGCCGCCCGGGCGGTGACCGCGTCGGCCCCATAGGCCCGGGCGTAGCCGTCGTTGGCCTCGACCAGCGCCTGCAGCGCGGCGGGGGCCATCCCGGCGGTGTTGTCTGAACCAAAGTCGTAACGCACCCGTCAGTCTCCCTGTGGCTCGGCCGCCGCCGTGGTGACGATGCGGGTGAAAGCAGCGCCCTTGGCCGGCACCTCGACCTGGTGCGGGAACGGGATCTCGATCCCGGCGGCGTCGATGGCTTCCTTGCCGCCCTGCATCAGGTCGGCTTGGGTCTGCCACCAGTCCTCGGAAGCGACCCAGGCGTGCAGCGTTATCTGCACGGCGCTGTCCAGCAGGCCGGTCACTCCGGTCCACGGTGCCGGGTCCGGCAGCACCTTTTCGTGGCCCTCCGCGACGCCGGTCAGCACGTCGCGCGCGGCGTTCAGGTCCTCGCCGTAGCCGACGGTGAAATTGATCTCGACCCGGCGCGTTTTCTGGCCTGAAAGGTTCAGGATCACATCGCCCAGCACCTTGGCGTTCGGCACCACGATTTTGTGGTTATTGGCGTTGGACATCTGGGTCGTGAACAGGTCGAGCCGCTGCACCGACCCGGCGACGCCGCCGACGTCGATCACGTCTCCCACCTTGTAGGGACGCAGCACCAGCAGCAGCACGCCCGCCGCCACGTTCGACAGGGTCCCCTGCAGCGCCAGGCCGACCGCCAGCGACGCGGCGCCGAGGACGGCGATGATCGAGGTGGTCTGGACCCCCAGCCGCTGAAGGATGGCGATGAAGCCGACCACATAGACGACCACCTTCACCACCTGCACGGCGAAGCTGAGCACCGTCGGGTCGCGGCGGAAGCCGCGGATGCGCGACAGGGCCCGGCGCGTGAGGCGCGCCGCCCATTTGGCCCCGATCACAGTGGCGATCAGTATGACCGCGGCGATGATCAGATTGACCGCCAGGTCTCCCGCCAGATCGGTGATCTTGGCGATCACGGCGACGTCGAGGGTCACCGCCTGCCGTCCGGCGCTGACGGCATCATTCAGGGAGGTCGGAAGCAGGTTCATGCCCCGGGTCTAACGGTCTCGTGAAGTTTTGGAACCCCCATGGGAGCGCCAGGCCTGTTGCCGCGTTCAGCCGAAGCGGCGATGAGATGCGCGTCTGCTCGGGGGAATGGGTGATGAAGAAATCCGGACTGGCCGTCGGCGTCGACGTTCCCTGGGTCACCAGCTGGACCGAGGAAACCGTGATCGGCGTCCGCCCCTGCGCCACTGTCGGGGGACGCCCCGCCCTCGTCCAGAAGGACCTCGCGGGGTTCGGCCGGCCCCAGTATTCGCAAAACCACCTTGTCCGGCAGCGGCGCACGGTACTCAACATGCTTTGCCCGATGTGCGGGCGTCCCACTGCTGCCGATGATCGCTGGACGCAGGTGGCGCGTCTCACGCCGGCGGGCCTGCTGCGCCGCGCCGGCAAGGCCGTCGGCCTGTCGCGCGAGATCGAGGATCGGCGGGTCGTTGTCGACGCGGGCTCGATCGCCCCGCTGCACAAGGCCTGCGTCGAGCGGTCATTGCGCCATTGTCCGCACCTGAAGGCCGACCCTGACGTCAATGTCCTGCCCTTCCCGACGCGCTGGACCATCCTGCCCCTGCTCATCGAGGCCGCGCCGATCCTTGAGACCGGCGCGGCGGCCGGTGCCGCGATTCTGGTGGTCACCTTCCTCCAACTCGTCGGGATCACGGAACGCACGGATCGGGACTGGCGCTTCCGCAAGGCCCCACGCCGAAGTCATCCCCTCGTCTGAGCGATCCGGCCGCCACCGCTTTCGATGGCGTCCAGCAGGTCCATGACGTCGTCCAGGGTGTTCGCCTCGCGCGCCGGCTTGTCCCAGCGGATGCGGCTGACGCGCGGAAAGCGCATGGCCACGCCGGATTTGTGCCGCGTCGAGCGGTTCAGCCCCTCGAAGGCGACCTCCAGCACCAGACCGAAATCCCGCTCGGCCCGAACCGACCGCACCGGCCCGAACCGCTCGACCGTGTGGTCGCGCACGAACTTGTCCAACTGCTTCAACTCCTCGTCTGTGAAGCCGAAATAGGCCTTGCCGACCGGGGTCAGGACCCCATTCTCCGTCCAGACTCCGAAGGTGTAGTCGGAATAGAAGCTGGACCGCTTCCCATGGCCGCGCTGGGCGTACATCAGCACGGCATCGATGACGTGCGGATCGCGCTTCCACTTGAACCACGGCCCCTTCGGCCGCCCCGCGATATAGGGGCTGTCCCACCGCTTCAGCATCAACCCCTCGGCCGCCGCCCCGACCGGCGGATCAGCGCGCAGCACCGCCAGTTCGTCCCAGCCGGAATAGGGCACCACCGGCGACAGATGCAGCCGGTCGCCGCCGTGCGTCCCGACCAGCGCCTCCAGCCGTGCCCGGCGCTCATTCAGCGGCAGCGCCCGCAAGTCCTCGCCTTCAGCCGCCAGCAGGTCATAGGCCACGATGGCCGCGGGGAAGGCCTCGACCAGCTTCGCATCGACGGTCTTGCGGTTCAGCCGCTGCTGCAGATCGCCGAACGGTGCCACCGCCCCTCCTCCCCGATCGTTGGCGCGCCATACGACCAGTTCGCCGTCCACCGCGCCCTCGAAGGCCAGGCCGGCCATCACGTCCGGGAAGGTGCCGGATATCTCGTCGCCGGTGCGAGAATAGAGTTTCGACACATCGCCTTCGCGCACCGCCTGCACTCGGATGCCATCCCATTTCCATTCGGCGGCGTAGTCGGCGGGATCGAGCCGGGCGAAATCGACCGCCTCGTCGAGGGCGACCGCCAGCATCACAGGCCGGAAACGCCCGGGCGCGTCGCCGCTGGGACGCTCGCCACGCCCCTCCAGCCAGGCGAACAGGTCGGCGTAGGGCGGCTCCAGCGCGTGCCAGATCTCCTCAATGTCGGAGACCTCGACCGCCTCGAGGGCGCGGGCGGTCTCCCCGCCCCCGGGATCGGGCGGCTCGTTGAGAATCGCGGGGCGCATCATGGCAGCCGCGGTCTTGGCCAGCCGGGCCGACAGGCCGACGCGCAGGCCCCCGGTCATCAGCTTCAGCAGCGCCCACCGGCCCTTGGGCTCCAGCGCGTCCAGCCAGCCCTCCAGCAGTCCGGCGACCTCGGCGCGGCCGGCGGTACGCAGCGCCTCGACCACCTCGCCCAGTTCGGGCTCCCGATTGGGCCGGTGATCCGCGCTCCCGGGCCAGATCAGGGCCACCGTCTCCGCCAGATCGCCGACGTAGTCATAGGACCAGCCGAACAGCACCGGATCGATCCGCGCCTCGACGGCCCTGCGGATCATCGCCGGCTTGGCCGCATCAAAGGTCAGATCGCCGGTCAGGGACGCCAGCGCCCAGCCCCGGTCAGGATCGGGGGTCGCCCTCAGATAGTCCCGCAACAACACCAGCTTCGCGTTACGCGACGCCGTCAGCGACAGACGGTCAAGCAGTTCGGCGAAAGCGCGCATCGGACCTTAGAACGCGAAAACGCCCCGGAAGTCTCCTCCCGGGGCGTCTCGGCTTCAAGCGTCGCGGATCTAGTTGAACAGACCAGCGATGACGGCCGTGATCAGGCCGGTGGCGACGGCGGCCAGCACCACGTCGTTGCCGCTGCGGACATACTGGTAGCCGCGGGGCGGCTGGCGCAGGCCGTAGCGGCCGTAATCACTCACGACATACTGGTTCGAGCGGTAGTAGGACGGCATCCGCTGGCCGTACGACCACGAACGGGTCTGATAACCGCGCGGCGCGTAGTACCGACCGCTGCTGTAGCGGCGCTGGGACTGCTGCCAGCGGGCATAGGCGCGACGGTCCTGCCGGGCTTCGCGGCGGTCTTCGCGCTGGTCCTGACGCCATTCGCGACGGTCGTTGCGGTCGTCACGACGATGATCACGGCGGTCATCACGACGGTCGTCACGACGGTCCTGATGCTGTTCGTAGTGGCCGCGCGATTGCGCTTCGGCGGCGGAGGCCACGCCCATCGAGCTCATGGCGAGCGTCGCGGCGACGGCGGCGGTGAGAAACTTCTTCATGAGACGTCTCCAGCTGAGGCCGAAGGATTTCGACTTGTCCCCATTCTGGACTGCGGCCCTTGAGCCGGGCCTGAACGGCTCCGCTCACCTCGCGTTCAGACGGAGGTCACCTTTCGGACGCGATTGTTTCGGCTGGGAAAAGTCGCCGATCAGGCCGCTCTGGCGGTCTCGCCTTCGCTGACCAGCGCCCGCAGGCCGGCGCGGCCGGCACCGACGCGGTTCATCACCGACGCCAGGGCTGCGAAGTCGATCGGCTTGTTCAGATAGGCGTCGGCCCCGGCCTCGAGGCCGGCTTCGTGATCCTCGGTCCGCGCCGAGGCGGACAGGACGACGATCGGCGTCTCGCAGTTGGCCCCGCCCCCGGCGCGAATGCCCCGCGTGGCGGTCAGGCCGTCCATCACCGGCATGTTGACGTCCATGACGATCAGGTCGAACCGCTGGCCGGAGGCCATGTCGAGCGCGATCTGCCCGTTCTCGGCGGTCGTCGACGTATGACCGGCCGAACTCATCCAGGCTTCGAGGATCATGCGGTTCACCGGGTGATCCTCGACCACCAGCACGTTCAGCGAACGGCCGTCCTCGACCTCGGCGGCGATCGGGGCCGCAGCTTCCTGCTTGACCCACTGCACGACCTCGGCCTCGACGGTGAAGGTGAAGGTCGAGCCCTCGCCCACCGTCGATTCCACCAGGATGTCGCCGCCCATGATGTTGGCCATGCGCTGCGAGATGGTCAGACCCAGCCCCGTGCCGCCGAACCGGCGCGTCGACGACGCATCGACCTGGGTGAAGGGCTGGAACAGGCGCGCCAGATCCTCGGGCGAAATGCCGGCGCCGGAATCCCGGATCGCGAAGTCGAAGCGCACATTGCGCTCGTCCAGCCGCTCCGAGCGCACCATGTAGGACACCTCGCCGGCGTCGGTGAACTTCACCGCGTTGGACAGCAGGTTGTGGATGACCTGACAAACCCTCAGCGGATCGCCGCGCACCACCGCCGGCATGTCGCCCTCGAACCGGCTGCTGAAGGTCAGGCCCTTGGCCTCGGCCTGCGCCTGGAAGGGTCCGGTGATGCGTTTGTGCAGGTCCTCGAACGAGACATCGACGACCTCGAAGGTCATCTTGCCCGCCTCGATCTTGGTCATGTCCAGAATGTCGTTCAGCAGGCTCAGCAGGTTGTCGCCCGAGTTGCGGATGATCGACAGATATTCGCGCTGGGTCGCCTCAAGCCGGGTCGCGCCCAGCAGCTGGGCCGCACCAAGGACGCCGTTCATCGGGGTGCGCAGCTCGTGCGAGATCACGCCGAGGAAGCTCGATTTCGCCTCGCTGGCCGCATTGGCGCGGTCACGGGCCGATTCCAGCTCCGCAATCAGATGCGCCTGATGCTCCTGGAAGGCGCGGATGCGCTCCTCCCGCAGCATGGTCATCAGCACCAGCACGACCAGGCCGGCGGCGATGAACGGCACCGTGCCCATGAAGGCCCAGAACAGATTTGTGCCCCACAGCGATGCGGCGATCACTGTAGCTGCGACGGTGTAGGGCGATGAAATGACGATGGCCTGTTTGGGCGAGCTGCGCAGCTGGGCGAACACCAGCACATAGCCCGAGACCAGCAGGGACATGGACAGCGGGTGGCCGAACGGGTGGCCCGAGAACCACGCCAACAGCGGCGCGGTTGCCCAGGCGGCGGTGGTGGCGGTGGCGACCGCCGGGAAGATCAGGCCCCAGCCGGTGCCGACGCGCTCGCTGATGCGCTTTTCGACCACGCCGCGCAGGGTGCCCGCGGCGATGGTGAAGAAGAACCAGAGGGTCGCCGGGACCGGTCCGACGACGGCCAGCAGGCCGACGGCCCAGCTCGAAATGATCAGATATCGCAGATACTGGGTCTGCAGAATCGCGCGCAGGGCCTGGGCCGCTTCGCCGGAACCCGGTTCGCCGTTCGCTGGCTTGCTGATTCCGTCGGATTCGACCATGCGCGCGCCCCTCCAAGACAACCCGTGGCGAAGGGTATGGGCAAGTCTCTAAGACGAGGTGAACGCTGACGCTTCTGTGACAACCATCGGTCGATGACCGCCAGTTTCAGGCTAGTTTCAGGCCAGTGTCAGACCAGTGTCAGGTCCGGGTGGCCTCGCCAGGGGTCAGGGCACGGATCGACAGGGCGTGCACCGGCCCGGCCAGCTCGACCCGCAGCAGGTCGTTCACGGCCCGCTGGCGTTGCACCCGTCCCTGTCCTTCAAAGGCGCTGGAGACCACCGTCACGTTGAAATGGCTCTCGCCGCCGGCATGGCCGTCGACGCCGCCCTCATGGTGATGTCCAGCGTGGCGGCCGCTGTCATCCTCGATATCGAGCCGTTCCGGCGAGAGGCCGGATGTGAGTTTTTCGCGAATAATCGTCGCGATCGGGCCTTCCGGCATGGTGTGTCCTTGTTGGTGACCAATTCACCCCTACACTTCGTGCGATGTCATCTGCCTTTCAATATACGCCGCGCTTCAAGGATATGCGGATCAAGCCGCCCCGCCCCGACGAGGAGGCGGCGGAGGCCGACGTCCTGCATCTCAAGCCCGGCGAGAAACCGTGCAACTGGCCCGACTGCCGTCAGGCGGCGACGGCGCGCGCGCCCAAGTCGCGTGAGCGGCTCAACGACTTCTACGACTTCTGTCAGCGCCACGCGGGCGAGTACAACAAGGGCTGGAATTTCTACGCCGGCATGAGCGAGGGCCAGGTTCGCGCCGCCCAGGAGAATGAGGCGATGACCGGCGGCCGCCCGACGTGGGAGATGAAGGCCGGTGCCGGCACCCGCGAAGCCGCCGCCTTCGCGTCCAAGATGGGCACGGCCAACACCACCGGTGCCGGCAGCTGGCGCGACAGCTTCGGCCTGTTCGGCCGCCGCATGAAGGAGCAGGCCGGGCCGGAAGGTCAGGACGATCTGCGCCTCGGCAAGCTGGAACGGGCGGCGCTGGCTGACCTCGGCCTTGATGCGCGTACCGAGAAGAAGGCCATAAAGGCCCGCTATCACGATCTTCTCAAGCGCTTCCACCCGGACCTGAACAAGGGTGACCGCGGCGCGGAGACCAAGCTTCAGAACGTCATCAAGGCCTACAAGACGCTCAAGAAGGCGGGTCTGGCCTAGCCCTCGCGCCACGAATGCCTGGCGCATGGCTCCCCCACGCACGCGCGGCAATGTGGACGTGGCGCTGGACGCGGAATAGCCTCCCGGCCATGAGCCGCGTGTCGCCCCAGGTTCTGATCGTCGGGGCCGGCCCCACGGGGCTGGCGGCGGCCCTGTTCCTGACCCGCCGCGGCGTGCCGGTCCGCATCATCGACGCAGCGGACCAGCCGACCCGGACGTCAAAGGCGCTGGGCGTCAATCCACGCACCCTGACCCTGCTTGAAGAGACCGGCGTCACCGCCGCCATAGAGGCCGAGGGCCAGGGCATCCGCGCCCTCCGGCTGCACCGGCTGGGTCGGCCGCTGGCGACCGTGACCATCGACTGGGCGGCCCTCGACGTCGACCACCCCATGGTCATCCTGCCCCAGGCCCGGACCGAGGCCCTTTTGACCGAAGCGCTCGCGGCTCTCGGCGTCGGGGTCGAGCGCGGCCTCGGCCTGACCGGCCTGACCCAGGCCGGCGATGCGGTGACCGCGACCCTGTCAGACGGCTCGAGCGTCGTCGTGCCGGTTCTGTTCGCGGCCGACGGGGCGCACTCCGCCGCTCGCAAGGCGCTGGGGCTCGGCTTCCCCGGCGACGGCTGGGACGAGCCGTGGCAGCTGATCGACCTGGATTTGAGCGGCCCCGCGCCCGACGAGGGGTGGATCGACCTGCGCCCGACGGGCCCCTTCGTCTGCCTGCCCTATTCAGGGACGACCTTCCGCCTGATCGGCTTCGGCCCACCGCTTCTGGACAACCTCCCGGCGGGCTGGACGGCGGGAAAGGTGCGCTGGGCCTCGGACTTCCACATCTCGCACCGGATGGTCGAGGCCGTGACCGTCGGCCGGATCGGCCTCGGCGGCGACGCGGCCCACATCCATTCGCCCATGGGGGCACGGGGCATGAACCTGGGCATTGAGGACGCCTTTGTCTTCGCCGCCTGCGCCGCCGATTTCCTCGCCGGAGAGGCCGGGCGGCTGGACGACTACGACCGCATCCGCCGTCCCGTCGACGCTGCCGTCGTGCGGCGGGTCCGGGGTCTGACCGAGACCGTGCGCGACACCTCGGGGCGGGCCGACATGATGCGGCGCCTGGCCATTCCGGTGCTGGCCCGCCTGCCCTTTGTCATCAACCGCGTCATCAAGGTCGGCATGGGCCTCGACCACCCGGTGACGGTGCGGTAATCGCTGCCGTCATGACCTCCCACGCCGACTCCGTTCTCGGGGCCACCCCCGACCCTCTCCTGACGCTGGAACCGCATCGCCGCGCCACCGTGCGCGAGCTGTTCGGCATCGATTCGGACATGACCGTGCCGGTGTTCGCCGAGCGCGACAGCCATGTGCCGGACCTCGACGACGCCTACCGCTTCGATCCGCAGACGACGCTGGCCATCTGCGCCGGCTTCGCCTTCGACCGTCGTGTCATGGTTCAGGGCTATCACGGCACCGGCAAGTCGACCCATATCGAACAGGTCGCCGCCCGCCTCAACTGGCCGATGGTCCGCGTCAATCTCGACGCCCACGTCAG
>JBBQOK010000032.1:0-18920 GCA_038330765.1 Caulobacterales bacterium
TTCACCGGCTGGGTCGATGTGGATCTCACTTCCGAAGGCGAGACCCAGGCCCGGCGCGGCGGCGAACTGATCGCCGGGGCCGGCTTCACCCCCGACGTCATGTTCACCTCGGTCCTCAAGCGGGCGAAACGCACCGGCGCGATGGCCCTCGACTCCGCCGGACTAAAGGATGTGCCGGTCGTCGAGGACTGGCGGCTGAACGAGCGCCACTACGGCGGTCTTACCGGCCTCGACAAGGCCGAGACGGCAGCGAAGCACGGCGAGGATCAGGTCAGGATCTGGCGCCGCAGCTACGACATCCCGCCGCCGCCGCTGGAGCCGGGCGGTGAGTGGGACTTCGCCGGCGACCCCCGCTACGCCGGCAGGGACATCCCCGACACCGAAAGCCTCAAGACCACCCTCGACCGCGTCCTGCCTTACTGGAACGAGGCCATCGCGCCGCGTCTCGGGGCCGGCGACGACGTGCTGATCGTGGCCCACGGCAATTCACTGCGCGCCATCGTCAAACACCTGTTCGCCGTGCCGGACGACCAGATCGTCGGCGTCGAGATCCCCACCGGCAATCCGCTGGAGATCGACCTCGACGCCGACCTGAAGCCGACCGTCGCCCGTTATCTGGACGACGGCCGCGCCCGGCCCCTGCCGCCGATCCCGGGAGCCTGACCATGACCAGCGCGCAGCAGGAGTCGGACGACATCCGCTTCATGGGCCGGGCCATCGGCCTGGCCAGGGCGCGGATGGGCCAGACCTGGCCCAATCCGGCGGTCGCCTGCGTGATCGTCAGGGACGGCGAGGTCGTCTCCGAGGCCGCCACCGCCCCCGGCGGACGCCCTCACGCCGAGGAGCAGGCCGTTCCCGCCGCCGGCGACAAGGCCAAGGGTGCCACGGCCTATGTCACCATGGAACCCTGCGGGGCCCGTTCGTCTGGCCGCACGTCCTGTTCGAACTTTCTGATGGATGCGGGCGTCAGCAGGGTCGTCGTCGCCGCCGTCGATCCCTCGCCCTTCGCCTCCGGTCGCGGCGTCGAGCGACTGAAGAAGGCGGGGCTGCAGGTCGAGACGGGACTGCTCGCCCAGGACGCGGCCGTTCTTTACGAGGGCTACCTCCACCGCGTTGAAACCGGCCGCCCCATGGTCCGTATCAGCGATGACGGCGAGGGCTTCGACGCCCGCTTCGCCGCCTCGCCCAAGGCCGACCTGGGCACCGAACTGAAACGCCTCGGCGAAGCGGGCTACACTCGGGTCTGGGTCAGCCCCGGCGAACTCGCCGACGCCCTCGCCGAACAGGGCCTGCTGACCGGGTAACCATTTCAGTTTTCCTTAAGCGCCCTGTGCCATACCGGGATCATGTCGGGCAATTCCGGATCAGCCGGCGCCAGAAGGCGCATCGAACAGGATGAACTGGACGCGATCTGCGCCCGGCACGACCGCCTGTGGCAAGCCAAGCCCGGCGGTGCCCGCGCCGTCTTCGCCTGGCTCGATCTGTCCGGCCTGTCGCTGCGAGGCCGCAACCTCGCCGACGCCGACTTCGCCGCCGCCTGCCTGATCGGCGCCGACCTGAGCGGTGCCAAACTCGACAACGCCACCTTCTTCGGTGCCGACATGCAGGACGTGATCATGGTTGAGGCCAGCCTCAGGCGGGCCGACCTGCGCGGCGCCTGCCTGCGTGGCGCGAACCTGACCGGTGCCGACCTGTTTGAAGCCGACCTGCGCGAGGGCACCATCGCCGCCGCCGACTCCAAGCTGGGCTTCCGGGTCGTCGAGGCCAAGCAGCGCAATGACACCCAGGCGTCCGGTGCCTGTTTGGTCGGAGCCAATCTCGAGCGGTCCAAGCTGACCGGCGTCGTCGCCGTCGCCGCCGACTTCTCGGACGCCATAATGAAGGACTGCAAGCTGGTCCGGGCCAATCTGAAACAGGCCAGCTTCCGCGGTGCGGACCTGGCCGGCGCTGACCTGTCGGGCGCCGATCTGTCGGGCGCGGACCTGCGGGATGCCGTGCTGGTCGGGGCCAAGATGGCTATGTGGCGCACGGACGGCGCCGATATGACCGGCACCCTCACCGACGACCGCTGCGTCGGCAGTCCGGTCGACCAGATGCCCGCCGCCGACATGCTCGCCGCCCACGCCCAGTGGTGCGAGACGGGCGGCGCCTCGGGCCAGCCGTCCGTATTCGACGGCGTCGACCTGCGCGCCCTGCGCTCCATCACCGGCTATAATCTGACCGCGCTATCCGCCAAGGGGGCCGTCTTCTACGGCCTCGACATGGAGGGGGTGCAGTTGCAGGGTGCCCATCTGGAAGACGCCGACCTGCGCTCGGTCAATCTGCGCGGCGCGGACCTGCGCGGTGCCCGGCTGGCCCGGGCACGCCTGAACGGAGCCGATCTGCGTCAGGCGCAGCTGGGACCGCTGATGATCGCGACCGACCGCGTTCTGCCCGCCGATCTGACCGGCGCCTGTCTCAAGGGTGCCGACCTGTCCGGCGCGGACCTGAAACGGGCCAATCTGACCGACGCGGACCTGACCCGAGCCACCCTGCGCGGTGCCTGCTTGCGACAGGCCGAGATGACCGGAACGAACATCACCGGCGTCCGCGGGCTCGAGATCGAGCCCACCGCCGCCTGAGACCCTAGCCGGCACGAAAAAAGGGGCGACGCGAACGCCGCCCCCTCCGATGCTTTCAGACGATCGGCAGGCTTACGCTGCCGCCTTGCCCTTCTTGCCTTCGATCAGCGGCTTGAGCGCGCCGATCTCGATGCGGCGCGGCTTCAGCGCCTCCGGCAGTTCGCGGGCCAGTTCGATCGAGAGCAGGCCATCCGCCAGGTCGGCGGACTTCACCACGACATAGTCGGCCAGCTGGAAACGGCGATCGAAGTCCCGCTCGGCGAGACCGCGGTGCAGGAAGTTGCGCGCGTTCGAGGCGTCGTCGTTGGCCGTCTTGCGGCCGGTGACGGTAAGCAGGTTCTCCTTCACCTCGAGGTTCAGCTCGTCGGGCTTGAAGCCGGCGACGGCGATCTCGATGCGATAGGCGTTCTCGCCCGTTGTCTCGATGTTGTAGGGCGGCCAGCCGGTCTCCTGGCTGGTGCGCGCGGCGCTCTCCAGCAGGCCGGCGAGACGGTCGAAGCCGACGGCGGAACGATACAATGGGGTGAAATCATAGGTACGCATGGGTCATCCTCCTGGGGATCAGCAAGGTTGAGCCGCCCCAAAATCCCAAGGGACTGGGCTTTCGGCCCGGGACGGCGATGGAAGATCAGCCCCGGCGGTCCAGGGATTGGCCCCGCCCGGTCTGGAGGACCCGGTATCGGCATCCCCGGGAGCAGATGTGGGATGGGCCGGGGCGGGTTCAAGAGCCGCCGCTTCCGCTTCATTCTGTCGCCGTGCGGCATCATGACTTGCCCACCGCGCCCTAAGCCAGCAGGGTCAGGGTCACCCTTTTCCAGTTTGACGGAGACGACCATGCGACTGCTCGCCCTTGCCGTGACCGCCGTGCTCGCCCTGCCGGCGATGGCCGCCGCCCAGGCCCTGCCACCTCTGCCTGCGCTGGACGAGACACCGGCCCAGCGCACCGCCCGCCGCGCCGCCATGACGCCTCCGGTACTTCAGGAAGACGCCGCGCTCCAGGCCGCGATCATTTCGCCCGACCGTTCGGCGGCCGATACGGCGCGCGACGTCTATCGGCATCCGTTCGAGACCCTGACCTTCTGGGGCCTGACTCCCGGTTCGACGATTGTGGAGATCGAGCCCGGCCGCGGCGGCTGGTGGAGCGCCATCCTGCAGCCCTACGCCGAGGCCACCGGGGGAACCTACGTCGCGGTCAACCGCCCGCTGGACAGCATGGGCGTCGCCGACGGCAGCGCTGACATGATCGTGGTGGCCCGCGCCTTCCACAACTGGCACCGCTCGGGCCGCACCGCGCCCTACCTCGCCGCCTTCTTCAAGGCGCTGAAGCCCGGCGGCGTTCTGGCGGTGGAACAGCACCGCAGCGTCGATGGCCTGAACCCCGACCAGACGGCGCCCTTCGGCTATGTGCCCGAAAGCCATGTGATCCGCGCCGCCCTGGCCGCCGGCTTCGTGCTCGACGCCCGCAGCGAGCTGAACGCCAACCCCAAGGATGATCACGACCACCCGTACGGTGTCTGGACCCTGCCGCCGACACGGACCAGCGCCCCGCGCGAAGGCAACACCAACGACCGGCCCACCCCCCTGACCGAGGCCGAACGCGCCGCCTTCGACGCCATCGGCGAGAGCGACCGGATGACCCTGCGTTTCCGCAAGCCGGCATGATCGTTCGGGCGGCCGGAACGGCTTTGACCGGCCACGGGAACAAGGTTAAGCCCGGGACCGACGGGGACGAACCGTATGGGGCAAATGCCTCGCGGGGGACGTGAATGGTTGAACGATCAGAGGTCTGGCGACCGCATTTGTCGCGTCGGAGCGCGCTTTGCGGCGGGGCCGCCCTGCTCGCCCTGACGGGATGCACCCGCGAGAAGACCGCCGAACCTCCCCCCACGCCCGACGGTCCGTCGAAGGGCTCGTTGGAATGGGCCGTCGCCGGTCCGTGGCGGGCGCAGGACCACCCGCGGGACGTCTGGCGTCATCCGATGGAGACGCTGCGCTTTTTCGGCCTGCAGCCGCGCATGACGGTCGTCGAGTTCTGGCCCGGCAGCGGCTGGTGGACCGAGATACTGGCACCCTATCTGGCCGAGGGCGACGGCACCTATGTCGCCGCGGGCTTCCAGACCGGGCCGGGTGCCGTCCCCGCCCAGATCGCCCTCGCGGCGGCCTTCCAGAAGCGTTTCACCAACGATCGCCGCCTGTACGGCGAGATCGAACTAAGCGAATTCGGGCCGACGTCGGCCCCGGTCGCGCCGGCCGGAACGGCCGACCTGGTCCTGTTCATGCGCAACATCCACGCCTGGATGGCGGCCGGGGTGGTCGAAAAGGCCTTCGCCGATGCCTATGCCGCGCTGCGCCCAGGCGGCGTTCTGGGTGTCGAGCAGCACCGTCTCGGCCCCGACAAGGATCAGGATCCCACGGGGGCGAACGGATACGTCCAGGAAGCGTTTGTCAGACAGTTGGCCGCCGAAGCCGGCTTTGCCTTTGTCGCCGCTTCGGAAATCAACGCGAATGAAAGGGATACCAAGGATCATCCATTCGGCGTTGAGACCCTGCCCCCCATGGGTCTGACCGCCGCAAGGGGATCCCCCCCGGACCCGACCTTCGACCGGTCCAAATATGACGAGATCGGCGAGAGCGACCGCATGACTTTGAGATTCAGGAAGCCCGAGTGAGCCGAGCCGCCGCCTATGCCGCCAATGCCCCGCTGATGGGGGTTCCGGGCGCCTCCCCGCCTCCGGGCGGCGTGGGGGAGTGGTTCCGTGGAGCCGGCGGACTGCGTCTGCGCGCCGCCTTCTGGACCCCGTCCACGCTGGTGACGCGCAAACCGCGCGGCACGGTCATCGTCAGCCCGGGCCGGACCGAGCCGATCGAGAAATATTTCGAGGTCATCGGCAATTTCCTCGCGCGGGGCTGGTGCGTCCTTGCCCACGACTGGCGGGGACAGGGCCTGTCCGCCCGCCTCCTGCCCGACCGCCTCAAAGGCCATGCCCGCGCGGTCGAGGAGTTCCTCGACGACTATGCCCGCCTGCTCGACGCCTATGAGGCCCGTGCGCCCAAGCCGTGGATCATGGTCGGCCATTCGATGGGCGGCGTGCTGAACCTGATGACCCTGCAGGCGGGTGAGGAACGGTTCTCGGGCGCGCTGCTGACCGGCCCCATGCTGCGCATCAAGACCGGCAAACGCTCGATGTGGTCGGTCAAGCTGGCGGTCCGCTGGAACCTGCGCCACGGCAAGGCGGGCGACTATGTGCTCGACAATCCGGACGACCCTTTCGACCACACGTTCGAGAAGGACGCCCTGACCACCGACGAGAGCCGCTACGAACAGTGGCGGCAGCAGCTCTACGCCTGCCCCCACCTCGCGGTCGGCGGTCCCACCTGGGGCTGGCTGGCGTTCGCGCTGGACGCGGGCGAGCGGGCGCTGAAGCCCAAGGCGCTCAAGGCGGTGCGCGTGCCCGTGGCTATCGTGCAGGCTGGCGAGGACGACCGTGTCTGGAAACAGACCAACAAATGGGCCGCCCGCCGGCTGGGCCGGGGCCGCTACGTCGAAATTCCCGGGGCAAGGCACGAGGTCATCATGGAGACCGACGAGCTGCGGGCGACCTTCCTCGAAGAATTCGACGCCATGGGGGCCTACATCTCCCCGGTCGAGGACCTGTCGCCGGTCACCCAGTCGCAGGCCGCCGAGAATCCGTTCGAGGCCGCCTGAACCGGGACCTTGGCTAGAGCGCCGAGCGCCGGAACGCCACCAGGGCCTGATCCCGCAGACGCGCATCGCCGACCGCCAGTATCTGGCCGCCGCCGTCGGGGGCCTCGCCCCGCCAATTGGTGACCTCGCCGCCCGCACCCTCGATGACGGGCACGAGGGCGGCCCAGTCCCACAGCTTCAGACCGCTCTCTGCCACCAGGTCGATGCGCCCGGCGGCCAGCATGGCGTAGGCGTAGGCGTCGCAGCCCAGCCGGGCCAGCCGGGCGGCGGCGCGGACCTGGGTCCAGGCGCCCAGTTCGGCGCCGTTGAACAGATCAGGGTCGGTCGTGGCGATCAGGGCGTCCGTCAGCCGCTCGCATGACCGCACGGCCAGCGGCGTCTCAGCCCCATTCCTGAGCAGGCGGGCGCCGGACGGCCCGCCAAGGAACATTTCGTCGAGATAGGGTTGGCCGATCACGCCGACCGTCGGACGCCCCTCCATCCGCAGCGCAATCAGATTGGTCCACAGCGGCAGGCCCGCGATGAACGCGCGGGTGCCGTCGATCGGATCGAGAATCCAGACGTGGTCGGCCTCGGGCCTGTCCTCGCCATACTCCTCGCCGACCACACCGTGGGCCGGATAGCGCTCCGCGATCAGTCGGCGGATTGCGGCCTCGGCTTCCTGGTCGGCCTGGGTCACGGGATCGAAGCCCGCCGCGCCCCCCTTGTCGGTCTGCTCGAACTGGCCGCGGAAATACGGCAGCGATACCCGGGCGGCCTCGCGGGCCAATTCAAGGGCGAACAGTTCAAACTCGGTCATGACAGGCGGGATACTCACGCCCCGCCGTCATGTCACCGCATCTTTGCATCCGGCACCGTGCAAATCGCCGGAGACGCCCGTCTCAGAGCGCATCGCCTTCGGCGTGCAGCGATTTGGCGAGATCAAGCAGACGGCGGCGCGGACGCTCGCCGAGCTGGTAGTAGGCCTGGATCAGGTCGAGCGTTTCCTTGCGGGAAAACATCTCGCCGCCCTGGTTGGCCGCCTCCTGGCGCTCGATGGCCTCTTCGAGACCGTCGTAGAAATAGCTGACCGGAGATTCCAGCGCTTCTGACAGCTGCCACAGGCGGGCCGCCGAGATGCGGTTGGCACCGCACTCGTATTTCTGGATCTGCTGAAAGCGGATTCCGACCTGGGTGGCCAGTTGCTGCTGGGTCAGGCCCAGCAAGCGACGGCGGCGGCGCAGGCGGCGTCCGAGATGAAGGTCGATGTCGGTGGCCATGGCCCCAATTCCCCTTGTTCCCAACCTGTCCCGATGCGGGACGGTTCGCCCTTCAAGCGGCAAGCACCGTGCCGCGTTCGCGTGACGGGGGAGAGTCAGTGAGCAGTGTTTTCCGGGTCCCGGCGCAACCGTTGCCGCAGAAAGGCATTATGGCGACAGAGCGATTGGGCTTGAGAGTGTCTGGAGAGAGACAATGGGTTTGGGAATTATTGGCTGGATCGTCATCGGCATCGTCGCCGGCTGGCTGGCTGAAAAAGTTATGGGTCGCAGCCACGGGCTGGTGATGAACCTCGTCGTCGGCGTCGTCGGTGCCCTGCTCGGCGGCTTCATCGCCGGCAGCCTGCTCGGTATTCCGGTTGGCGGCTTCAACCTGATCACCCTGCTGGTCGCCTTCCTCGGTGCCTGCCTGCTGCTGTTCCTCGTGGGTCTCGTCAAACGCCGCTAGGGCGTTGGCACGGCCAAACGAATGAGGGCGGCTCCGCAAGGAGCCGCCCTTTTTTCTGTCCGGCCGGCGGCGTCGGGCGCCTCGACTATTCCTCGCGCACGCGCTTCTTGCGGAAGCTCGGGTTCAGCACGGCCTTGCGCAGGCGGATCGATTTGGGCGTGACCTCGACCAGCTCGTCTTCCTCGATATAGGCGATGGCCTGTTCAAGCGACGGACGGCGCGGCGGGGTCAGGCGCACCGCCTCATCCTTGCCCGAAGCACGGATGTTGTTCAGCGCCTTGGCCTTCATCGGGTTGACGTCGAGGTCGTCCCAACGGGCGTTCTCGCCGATAATCATGCCCTGGTAGGTCTTCTCGCCGCCACCCACGAACATGATGCCGCGGTCCTCGAGGTTCCACAGGGCGAAGGCGGCGGTCTCGCCGTCGCCATTCGAGACCAGAACGCCCTTCAGGCGGCCCTCGATCGCGCCCTTGTGCGGCTCATAGTGGCTGAACACGCGGTTCAGCACGCCCGAACCGCGCGTGTCGGTCAGGAATTCTCCCTGGTAGCCGATCAGCGAACGCGACGGCGACTTCAGCGTCAGGCGCGTCTTGCCGGCACCCGAAGGGCCCATGTCCTTCAACTCGGCCTTGCGGGCCGACAGCTTCTCGATGACCACGCCGGTGTATTCGTCGTCGACGTCGATCACGACATCTTCGATCGGCTCCATACGCTCGCCGTTCTCGCCGGCCTGATAGACCACGCGCGGACGGCTGATCGACAGTTCGAAGCCTTCCCGGCGCATGTTCTCGATCAGCACGCCCAGCTGCAGTTCGCCGCGGCCGGCCACTTCGAAAGCGTCTTTGCCGCCGGTCTCTGTGACGCGGATGGCGACATTGGCCTCGGCTTCCTTGAGCAGGCGGTCGCGGATCACGCGCGACTGGACCTTGTCGCCTTCGCGGCCGGCCAGCGGGCTGTCGTTGACCGAAACGGTCATCGAGATGGTCGGCGGATCGATCGGTTGCGCGGGCAGCGCCTCGGTGACTTCCAGCGCGCAGAGGGTGTCGGCCACCGTGGCCTTGGACATGCCGGCGATGGCGACGATATCGCCCGCTTCCGCGCTGTCCACCGGCTGGCGCTTCAGGCCGCGGAAGGCCAGCACCTTGGTGATGCGGCCCTGTTCGATGATCTTGCCGTCGCGGTCCAAGGCCTTGAGGGCCATGCCGGGAACGGCCTTGCCGCTCTCGATCCGGCCGGTCAGCAGACGACCCAGGAAGGGGTCGCTCTCAATCAGCACGTTCAGGATCTGGAACGGCTTGTCCTTGTTCTCGACGACCTTGGGCTCGGGCACGTGTTTGACGATCAGCTCGAACAGGGCGTTCAGATTGTCGGACGGCTGGTTCAGATCCATCGTCGCCCAGCCGGAGCGGCCCGAGGCGTAGATGTGCGGGAAGTCCAGCTGCTCGTCCGTCGCGCCGATGGCGGCGAACAGGTCGAAGGCGGCGTTGTGGACGCGGTCCGGATCGGCGTGAGCGCGGTCGACCTTGTTGATGCAGAGGATCGGCTTCAGGCCCATTTTCAGCGCCTTGGTCAGCACGAACTTGGTCTGGGGCATGACGCCCTCTTCAGCGTCGACCAGCAGGACGCAACCATCCACCATGCCCAGGATGCGCTCGACCTCGCCGCCGAAGTCGGCGTGGCCCGGGGTGTCGATGATGTTGATGCGGGTGTCGCCCGTCTCACCATGCCACAGCACCGAGGTGCATTTGGCCAGGATGGTGATGCCGCGCTCTTTTTCCTGATCGTTGGAGTCCATCGCCCGTTCGGACTGAGCCTCATTGGCTCGGAACACGCCCGACTGGGCCAGAAGCTGGTCCACCAGCGTGGTCTTGCCGTGGTCGACGTGGGCGATGATGGCGACGTTGCGCAGATTCATTTGACTATTCAGACGTGCAAGGCGGCCGGGCGAGAGCGGGCCGCTGGATTTTGGCGACGGTGCGGGGAGCGCGCGCCTCTTACAGGGGCGAACGCGGAAACGCCAGTGCGCGCGGAGCACGCACTGGCGGAACGGCGGCCTCTATCCCTGATGAAAACGGCAGGGAGAGGGCGGGATCAGACCTTGGCCGACCGGCCGCGCACCCAGCCGTAGAGGACGAAGGTCAGCACGACGAAGGTGACCAGCCCCGCCAGCATGGCGGGCCAGCTCGATCCTTCGGGCAGCATGGCGAACGGGGCGTCATTGCGGGTGCCCACGATCACCCCCGCCGTCATGACCAGGAACAGGCTCTCGCCGACGATCAAACCGGACGCCAGCAACACGCCCATGCGACGGCCGACATCGGCGAACCGGGTGGTCTTGATCGCCTTGTCGTAGATCCAGCCCGCGACGGCACCGACCACCAGCATGGTGGTGACGGCGGCCGGCAGGTAGAAACCGATGCCAACGGCGAGCGGCGGCAGCTTCATCCTGCCCTTGGTCGCGCCGCTCAGCATGGCGTCCAGCACGATGATGACCACGCCGATGACCGCGCCCAGACCGATCAGGTCCCAGCGCAGATCACCCCCGATGACACCGCGCGCCAGAGCCGAGATCAGCGTCGCCTGCGGGGCGGCCAGAGGCGCGTCGGCGATGCCGGGCGGTCCACCCTCGAAGCCGAAGGCCTGGTTCAGCAGGTTCAGGATCAGCGGAATGACCACGGCACCGGCACCGACCCCGACGATCAGGGCGGTCTGCTGCCGCCATGGCGTGGCCCCAACCAGTTGGCCGGTCTTGAGGTCCTGCAGGTTGTCATTGGCGATCACGGCCACGGTGAAGACGATGGCGGTAACGATCAGGGCGAAGGCGATCACCGACGGGTCGGCGGGCAGGCCGGTCAGCGCCAGCACACCCAGCATCAGCACCGAGGCGATGACGATGGCAAGGATGCCGACCCCTGAGATGGGGCTGTTGGACGAGCCAATCAGCCCGGCCATATAGCCTGAGATTGCCGCCACGGCGAAACCGATGAAGACCACATAGATCAGGCCCCCACCAACCAGCAGGGCGGTCGATCCCGCCAAGGTGGGATTGCCCTGGGCGAACCAGGCCAGGATGCCGGCGATGCCGATCAGGCAGGCGACCGACAGGCCGGCGACGATGTTGATCGGGATATCCTGCTCGGTGCGGTCCAGAACCTCGCCGCCCTGACGGCGGCGGTTGGCGGCAAGGGCCGAGGCGAGGCCGCCGATCAATGGTCCGGCGAGTTTGATCAGGGTCCAGATCGCGGCCACGCCGATGACGCCGGCACCCATGAGGCGCACTTCGCGGCCCCAGACCGTGCCGGCCAGTTCTTCGGCGGGCGCGCCGGGCGCGATGGTCCCGGCGATGGACGGGATACCGTTGGCGGTCATCCAGGCGATGGTTTCGGGGCTGGTCAGGATCGGCACCGCGATCCCCCAGGCGAGGAGCAGGCCGAACAGCTGGGCCAGGCCGACGGCCAGACCGATCAGATGGCCGGCGCCCAGAAGCGCGAACTGCATGCTGAAGCCCATGCCCGTGGCCCCGCCGCCCAGAGTGGCCGGCAGCTTGATGAACCGCGCCACCTCGCCCGCGAACACCCGACCCGCGACCAGCAAGGCATAGCCTGCCGAGATCACCGCTCCGGTGATCACGACCCAAAGGCCGGACGCGTTCTCGCGCACGGCGCTCTCGGTCTGCTCGGCACCGCGTGATCCGACGGTCAGAACCTCCGCCGCGGCGACGCCTTCGGGATAGGGCAGGTCTGCCTCGACCACGAGCGCCCGGCGCAGCGGGATGGAGAAGGTCACGCCCAGCACACCGCCGAAGACACAGATCAGTACCGACTCCCAGAACGGGAACTCCAGCCACCAGCCGACCATGACCAGGCCCGGCAGGACGAAGATGATCGAGCTCATGGCCCCGCCGACCGAGGCCACGGTCTGGACGGTCATATTCTCCCAGATCGTTGAATCCTTGAACATCCGCAGGATGGCCATAGAGATGACCGCCGCCGGAATCGCCGAGGCGAAGGTCAGCCCGACCTTCAGGCCCAGATAGGTGTTGGCGGCGGTGAAGACCACGGCCAGCAAACAACCCAGGACCAGGGCGCGCAGCGTCAGTTCGATACGCTTGATGCCACTTACGGGCACCCTCGCGGATGTGTCAGTCATGGGGTTCCCCTCCCTCGTTGGCCGGAGCTAAGCCGGAAACGGGTCGGGCGTCGAGAGGCCCGAATGAATCCGGACTCCGATCATTAAATCGCCGTCACCCGGCGGCCTCCCGCATTGACACAGGTCTGACGTCGGCGGAGCGTTCGCCGAACGGGGAGAGATCATCATGCGGAAGCGTCTGACGGTGGCGGTGATCGGCCTGATCGGCTTCGGCGGGGCGGCCAGCGCCGAGGGGGCCCGGACCGCGGCCGCGGATACAGTCGCGGCCCGGCAGGCGGCCATGATGCTCTCGGGCGTGGCCATGGGCTCCATCAAGGCGTCGATCGACGCCGGCCAGCCGCTGGTCAGCCAGCGCTTCCCCACCCGCGCCCTGTCGCGCTGGGCCCACGCCGTTCCCGCCATGTTCCCCGCCGGCAGTGGTGCCGAGGCGGGCGTGCGGACCAACGCCAGGCCCGAGATCTGGAGCGACCGCGCGGGCTTTGAGGCCAGGGCCGCCGGCTACGCCGCCGCTGCCGACCGCCTGGCCGAACTGGCCGCGGGCGAGGACGCCACCGCCTTCGCCGCCCAGTGGACCGTCGTCCGCGCCAGCTGTCAGGCTTGCCACGACGGGTACAAGGCTGGCTGAGGGGTTAGCCGATTAGGGACTGGGGGATAGGGAAGAGCCTCCCTTTATCCTCGCCTGCATCCTCAGCCCTGCCCCCCCCTAATCCCTGGTACCTGGTCCCTCAAAGAATGCCCGAACTCCCAGAGGTCGAAACTGTCCGTCGCGGCCTCGAGCCTGTGCTCGCCGGCGCGCGCCTGACGCGGGTGCGCCAGAACCGCCCCGACCTGCGCTTCCCTTTCCCCGACCGCTTCCCCGGGCGGCTCGAGGGGGCGACGGTCCAGCGCATCGACCGCCGCGCCAAATATCTGCTGATGCCACTCTCGACCGGCGAGACCTGGGTCAGCCACCTCGGCATGACCGGCCGCTTCACCCTGGACGGCGAGCAGCTTGGCGAGTTCGAGGAGCCCGCCCCCATCGCCGGCAAGCACGAGCACGTCAGCCTGTGCGCGAGCCGCGACGGCGTCACCACCCGCATCGGTTTCGCCGACGCCCGCCGCTTCGGCTTCATGGGCCTGATCCCCACGGGCGAGGTCGAGGCCCATCCTTGGTTCGCCGGCCTTGGGCCCGAGCCGCTCGGCAACGGCTTCTCGGGCGCCCATCTGGCCGAAGCCTTTGCGGGCAAGAAACAGACCATCAAGGTCAGCCTGCTGGACCAGCGCATCGTCGCCGGCCTGGGCAACATCTATGTCTGCGAGGCCCTCTACCGCGCCCGCATCTCGCCCCTGACCGCCGCGGGCAAGGTCTCGAAGCCCCGCCTCGAAACCCTCGCCTCGGTCGTCCGCGACGTCCTCAACGAGGCCATCCTCGCCGGCGGTTCGACGCTGAAGGATTTCGCCAATGCCGACGGCGGCCAGGGCTATTTCCAGCACCGCTTCGACGTCTACGGCCGCGAGGGCAAACCCTGTCTTGCGGAGGGCTGTACGGGCGTGATCAAACGCGTTGTGCAGGGCGGACGGTCGACGTTTTACTGCCCGGTCTGCCAGAAGCGGTGACCATGACCCACCGCATCATCCTGTTCCGCGGCTTGAACACCGGCGGCGTCCGGGCCCCGGTCGCCGAACTCCGCGTGATGGCGGCCGATATGGGGCTGAAGAACCCCCGCACCCTGCTGGCCAGCGGCAACCTCGCCGTTGAGAGCGGCAAGGCGACCGGTGCACTGGAGGCGGACATCGAGGCCGCCATGGAGAAGACCTTCGGCCTCAAGGTCGCCGCCATGGTCCGTACGCCGGAGCAGTGGGCCGCCCTCGTCGCCGCCAATCCCTTTTCGGCGGAGGCCGCCGCCCACCCCGCCAAAGTCCTCGCCATGGTCATGAAGGCCGGGATCAAGGACGGCGCGCTTGAGTCCGCCCGCGCTCTCGCCGAGGGCGGCGAAGCGGTCGAGCCGGGCGACGGCGTCCTCTATTTCTGGTTTCCCAACGGACAGGGCGAGTCCGGCATCTTTAAGAAAGCCACGCCCCGCATGCTGGGCATGGGAACCGGCCGCAACTGGAATACCGTCCTCAAGCTGGCGGACATGGTCGGGCTGAACCGGTAAGGAGCGGGCCATGACCCACCGCCGCACCCACCTCTGGATCAGCCTGATCGTCGGCCTCGCCGTCTGGGGCGCCTATTTCGGCCATTTCCTGCAGCAGATGCGCCGCGGCGAGACGGGCGGCCTCGCCCTGTGGTTCCTCGGCGCCCTCGCCGTGATCGTGCTCGCCGAGACCGTGGCCACCGGCCTGATCGCCTGGCTGTTCCGTCGCCGGGCCCGGACGCTTGACGAAGGCCCCACGCTTCAGGCCGCGCTCAAGGCCAGCCATGTCGCCCTGATGCTGCTGATTGGCCTGGCCCTGTCCGCCGCGGCGGCGCTCGCCTTCGCCTCCCTGTTCGGCTGGAGCCTCGACCTGTCCGGCGCGCGGGGTCAGGTCATCGCCGCCAACGCCCTGCTGGCCATGGTGGTCGCGTCCGAACTGCTCCGCGCCGCCCTGACCCTGGCGCTGATCCCGCGGCGGTGAAGGGAGTGGCTAGTGGCCAGTGGCGAGTGGCGAGTGATCTCGCCCGGACGCCGCGCCAGAATTCCCGGCGCCAAATCTGGACGCACCGCCCACTAGCCACTAGCCACTAGCCACTAGCCACTAGCCACTCCTCGGAGCCCGCGCCCCATGTCCGACACCTACGCCACCCTCCTCATCGAACGCCACACCGACGGCTATGCGCTGGTGACCCTGAATCGGCCCGAGGCGCTGAACGCGCTGAACTCGGCCGTGTTCAAGGACCTGTCGGCCTTCCTCGACGCGGTCGAGCATGACGACAGCGTGCGTTGCCTGATCCTGACCGGCTCGGGCGACAAGGCCTTCGCCGCCGGCGCCGACATCAAGGAGATGCAGGACCAGACCTATGCCCAGATGTATTCGGGCAATTTCTTTGCCCTCGGCCACGACCGCGTCACCCGTTTCCGCAAGCCGATCATCGCCGCCGTCAACGGCTTCGCCCTCGGCGGCGGCTGCGAACTGGCCATGCTGTGCGACTTCATCGTCGCCTCCGACAAGGCCAAATTCGGCCAGCCCGAGATCAACCTCGGCGTCGCCCCCGGCATCGGCGGCTCCCAGCGCCTGACCCGACTGGTCGGCAAGTCCAAGGCCATGGACATGGTCCTGACCGCCCGGATGATGGACGCCGCCGAAGCCGAACGCGCCGGCCTCGCCGCCCGCATCGTCCCGCACGACACCCTGCTGGACGAGGTCCGCAAGATCGCCGCCCGCATCGCCGCCCAGAGCCCCCTGGCCGTCATGGCCAACAAGGAGATGGTCAACGCCGCGCTGGAGACGACGCTGACGCAGGGCGTGCAGTTCGAGCGCCGCCTGTTCCACAGTCTGTTCGCATTCGAGGATCAGAAAGAGGGGATGGCGGCCTTCGTGGAGAAGCGGAAGCCGGTGTTCACGGGACGATAGACTCCGCCTTGCCTCCCCAACCCCTTTCCGCTATAGCCGCGCGCTCTTTGAGATTTCCGCGCCGTGGACGTGTGCTCCGCGGCGTTTCCGTTCGTAAGGTTTGACTGATGGCCAACAATGCCGGCGCCAAGAAAGCGATCCGCAAGATCGCGGCCCGCACCGAAGTGAACAAGTCGCGCCGCACGCGCGTCCGCTCTTTCCTGCGCAAATTCCAGGAAGCCGTGACCGGTGGCGACGCCACCGCTGCCAAGGGCGCTTTCGTCGAGGCGCAATCCGAGCTGATGCGCGCCGTATCGAAGGGTGTCGTTCACAAGAACACGGGCTCGCGCAAAGTGTCCCGCCTCGCCGCCCAGCTTAAGAAAATGCCGGCGGCCTGACATAGCGGCGTCCTGACGGCCTTTCATAGGCCTGTCATGGTAAACTCCAGTGATTTCAACGGCGAGGGCGCAAACGCTCCCTCGCCGTTTGCACGTGCGGTCCTAACTCATGATCGTTGGAATCGCACTCGCCTCGGTGGCGAAACGGGGGATTTCTGAGGCTGCGTTTGGCTTTAGCGGAGTCAAACAATTTAACTGCCTTTTACGATTCGAATCAGCGTTGACGCCCCCCGCTCCCGGCGTAAGTTTGGGCCTCTAACGCACTTCCATCCCCACACGGATGAACACGGCGCGGGACCAGTTTCGCGTCGGCGTGAGATGTCTGATCGAGAGAACGACCCCACCCCGGGCGGCGCCCAGCCGCACCGGTAAGGAGAAGTCGTCCCTGAATCAGGCCGCTCGAAGGGCGTCAGGTGATGGAACTTCAATGCGGGTGGCTGTTATGGCGGGGGGAGCACAGATGGCGGGGATGACCGATCCGGATCGGATCTGGACTGAGGCGGCGGGACGCCTGCGCGGCGAGATCGGCGAGGGGGCGTTCAGCTCCTATATCGCCCCCTCGGCAGTGCGGGCCGACGGTGCGGGCCAGCTGATCCTCGTCACGCCGACGGCCTATGCCCGTGACTGGGTGCGCAAGAACGCCCTGCGCCGCAT
This sequence comes from Caulobacterales bacterium, assembly GCA_038330765.1. Classification (GTDB taxonomy): domain Bacteria; phylum Pseudomonadota; class Alphaproteobacteria; order Caulobacterales; family Caulobacteraceae; genus Brevundimonas. The sequence continues at coordinate 16,746 of JBBQOK010000032.1, forward strand.
GAACGAGCTGTGGCTGGGTCTGGACGGCCTGTCGCGCCGGCTCGATGTCCGCTGCCGCGCCGAGATGGGCTCGACCCCGCCGGCCTCGCAGGTCGCCGCCGGCCGCGCCGAGGCGCCCGCCGCCAATATCGTGCCGATGCCCATGGCCACGGTCGCTCCCGTGGCCGACGGTGCCCGGGCCGTGCGCGCCGCCGGCCTGCAGGAACGCCTGACCTTCGACAGCTTCGTCGAAGGTCAGGGCAACGCCTTCGCCCTCGCCATCGCCCGCCAGGCCGCCTGCTGGGCCGACGGCCATTTCAATCCGATCTTCTTCTGCGGCCCCTATGGCTACGGCAAGACCCACCTGCTGAACGCCATCGCCTGGGAGGCCCAGCGCCTGCGGCCCGACGCCCGGGTGGTCTATCTGACCGCCGAACGCTTCCTGTCGACCTTCGTGCGCGCCATGCAGGACCGCTCGACCGCGGCCTTCAAGGAAAGCCTGCGCGGTGCCGACATGCTGCTGATCGACGACGTCCAGTTCGTCGGCGGCAAGGCCTCGACCCAGGAGGAGCTGCTGGCCACGCTGACCAGCCTGATCGAGGACGGCAAACGCATCATCCTGTCCGCCGACCGCCCGCCGATGGCCCTGACCGAGGTCGAGCCCCGCCTGCGCAGCCATCTGGCCTCGGGCCTGACCTGCCCGGTCGAGCCGGCCGACCGCGCCCTGAAGCTGGCCGTGGCGCGTAACCGCATACAGGCTCTGGCCAATCTGGGCGTCGTGTCCGGCGAGGCCCGTCCCGAGGTGCTGGAGCATCTGGTCGACCGCACCCCCGGCTCGATGCGCGAGCTTGAAGGTGCCGTAAACACCCTGGCCGCCGTCGCCGGTGCCCGGCTGTCCGCCCTGACCGTTGACGAGACCCAGGCCCTGCTCGGCTCGGCCCTGCGCGGCGGCCCCGAGCGCCGCATCACCGTCGACGAGATCCAGAAGACGGTGGCCGAGCATTTCACGCTCAAACAGGCCGATCTTCTGTCCGAGCGCCGCACCCGCGCCGTGGCCCGTCCGCGCCAGATCGCCATGTGGCTGTGCAAGCAGCACACGACGCGCTCCTATCCCGACATCGGCCGCCGGTTTGGAGGCCGCGACCACACCACGGTCCTGCACGGCGTGCGCAAGATCGAGGAACTGATGGCCCTGGACGACCAGATCGCCCGGGACGTCGAGGCCCTGACGCGGAAGCTGCGCGGCTAGGGGCCCCGGCCGGACAACAGGGTCCGGGCAGAATAAAAAAGCAGTGCACAGCGTGCGTAGAGTGCACTGCGTGCACACCGTCGAGGTCAGCTCCCCGCCGTTCCCCGGCGGCCGGGCCATGGTTCGATTGTCAAAGACCAGTCACGCCGGAGCCTATCCTATGCGGGCCGGCTTCCCAGGCGGGTCGAATGACTCGAGAAATCGTCAGGGGGCTGATGCGGCAGGGAATTATTCGCTGAACCCGACTATGATTTCCCGGATTGCCAGCACAGCGTCATGGGCCCGCGAACCTCATCAGGGGATTGTCCACAGGCAGTCGGGGCGCCGTCCCTGATCGTGTGATCCGAAGACCCCCGCCCTTCCTTGCCCCGCGCCGCCAATCCGCTAGTGTCCAAGGCCCTCTATTCGCGGTGACGCTTGTGAGTCGCCGCACCCTGGGCCGAGACGACATGCAGCTGACCATCGAACGATCCGCGCTCCTCAAGGCCCTCGGCCACGTGCAGAGCGTCGTCGAGCGCCGCAACACCATTCCGATCCTGTCCAACGTCCTGCTCAGCGCGGGCCGCGACAAGCTCAGCTTCGCCGCCACCGATCTCGACATGGAGATGGTCGACGAGGCCGAGGCCCAGGTGAATGTCGAGGGCCAGATCACCGCCCCGGCCCACACCCTGTACGAAATCGTCCGCAAGCTGCCCGACGGGGCCGAGGTGTCGCTGTCCTACAACGGCGACGATCCCCGTCTGGTGGTCCAGGCCGGCCGCTCCAAATTCAACCTGCCGGTCCTGCCGGCCGGCGACTTCCCGGTCATGTCGACCGACACCTCGGGCACGCGCTTCACCATGCCCAAGGAAGACCTCGCCCGGCTGATCGACAAGACCCGGTTCGCCGTCTCGACCGAGGAGACGCGCTACTATCTGAACGGCCTGTATCTGCACACCGTGGCCGAG
>JBBQOK010000033.1:0-18500 GCA_038330765.1 Caulobacterales bacterium
TCGGGCCGCCAGCCGGAGGGTTGTGTGGAAAACGACCACGCGGGACCGCCTGTCTCGTCGAAACGGTAAAACAAATCACAGCCGGGCGAGGCCCGGCGGTCCCGCTCCCTCCCCACACCGCTTGGAAACAAGCGGCGAAGAGCCATGCCCGTCATCCCGGCTGACGCGCCCACCAGGGCGAGGCCGGTCCGGGGAACAAGCGCCGACGGACGATCGATCGTGCCTGCGGGTCTTTGAAAACCGAACTCAGCTCAGCCGGTCGGCCTTGCGCAACCCCGGGAACAGCTTTGCCCAGATGCCCGTTGCCGCCAGGGCACCGGCACCGCCGAACACCGCCGCGCCGATCGGGCCCAGCAGCCGGACCATCAGTCCTGAATAGGCCTCGCCCAGTTCGTTCGAGGCACCGATGAACAGCATGGAGACCGAACTGACCCGGCCGCGCATATGATCCGGCGTCGACAGCTGGATCAGGGTCTGGCGGATATTGACGCTGATCATGTCCGCCGCCCCGCCGATCAACAGGGCCACGGCGCTGATCCAGGCGATCGTCGACAGGCCGAAGATGATGGTGCAGACGCCGAACACCGCCACGGCCACGAACATCCAGCGCCCGCCATGTCTCACAATCGGGAACCGCGCCAGATAGAGCGCCATGCTGAAGGCTCCGACCCCGAAGGCGGCCCGCAGCAGGCCGAAACCCTCGGGTCCCACATGCAGGATGTCGCGCGCGAAAATCGGTGTCAGCAAGGCTACCCCCGCGAACAGGACCACGATCAGGTCCAGCGAAATGGCCCCCAGCACCAGCTTGGTGGTCCAGACGTATTTCAGCCCCTCCTTGACCGCTTCCCACCGGCCCGGCCCGACCCCGACCCGTTCCGGCTTGCCCGACGTGCGGATCAGCAGGAAGGCGGCCAGCCCGATCAGGAACAGGCCCAGCGCCACCGCATAGGCCAGCGGCACATTGATCCCGACGATCACCCCGCCTAGCGCTGGCCCGGCAATGGCCCCGGTCTGGAAGGCGATGGACTGGGCCGCGATGGCCCTCGGCAGAGCCGCCCGGCCCACCACCATCGGCAGGAAGGCCTGGCTGGCCGGGGCCAGGAAGGCCCGGCAGGCTCCGAACAGACAGGCCACAGCCAGCAGCCCCCACAGCGGCGGCGATCCGTGTAACGCCATGGCCAGGAAGGCGACGGCGCACAGCCCCTCCACCGCGATGGACAACGCCACGGTCAGCTTGCGGTCGCGCCGGTCGGCCATCTCGCCCGCCGGCAGGGTCAGGGCCAGCAGCGGGATGAACTGCGCCAGTCCGACCAGCCCAAGATACAGGCTGGCCTCTTCAATCGGATGGTCCCGCCGCGCGATCTCATAGATCTGCCACAGCAGGGCCGACGACTGGATCTGGATGGCCAGTACCGCCGCGATCCGCCCGGCCCACAGCAGGCGGAAGTCGGGCCGCTTCCACGGATTGGTCCCGTGGGCGTCCATCGCCGCCTCGGCGACGGCGGGAGTTATCGGCTCCGGGGCCTCAGGTGCGTCGGTCATGCTTGAGGTATGGGGTTCCGTCCCGGTGGAAATAGCGGTCCGCGCCCTTCGGCAGGACCATGTCGATGTCGGGGTAGTCGCAGGCGTCCGTCTCCGCCGCCCGCGTGCCGACCTCCAGCAGAACCGCCTCGGACCCCGACCGGTTCTCGATCTTGTGACCGTTGGGCACCCCCGCCTTGAAGCCCGCGCAGTCGCCGGCCCTCAATACGGTTTCGACGCCGTCCTCGACCAGGACAACCTCGCCGGACAGCACCCAGACAAACTCGTCCTCGCCCTCGTGCCAGTGCCGCTGGCTCGACCAGGCTCCGTCCGGAAGGCGCAACAGATTGACCCCGAACTGGTCCAGCCCGACCGCGTCGCCCAGCCGCCAGCGGCGGCGCGGCTTGCACGGTCCGGCGAATTCCTCAGGATAGCCCGTTCCATGGCCCGTCGGGGCGCTGTCGATATCGATCTTCGGCATGGGAAGAAGCCTTCTCGCAATCGTCCGAACCCCGTAAAGCACAGCTCCATGAGCGCCGCATCACATCCGGTTATCGATCCTGTCGAACTGACCCGCGACCTGATTCGCCGACCCTCGGTCACCCCCGCCGACGAGGGGGCGATGGACATGCTCGAGCGGATACTCACCGGCCTCGGCTTCCATTGCCGCCGGATGGCGTTCGGCCCCGCCGCAGGCAGCGAAGCGGCAGGCGACCAGAATGTCATCGAGAACCTCTACGCCCGGCACGGAACGGCCTCGCCCAACCTCTGCTTCGCCGGCCATACCGACGTGGTCCCGACCGGCTCGCCCGCGGCCTGGTCCTCCGCCCCGTTCGAGGCCGAGGTCAGGGATGGCGTCCTCTACGGTCGGGGCGCGGTCGACATGAAGGGCGGGATCGCCGCCTGGATCGCCGCCGTCTCACAGACCCTGGCTGACGGCGATGTGCCCGGCTCGCTCTCCTTCCTCATCACCGGCGACGAGGAGGGCCCCGCGCTCCACGGCACCAGGCGCGTGGTCGAAACCCTGATGGCCGAGGGTGAGGTCATCGACGCCTGCGTGGTCGGCGAACCCTCCTCCTCCCAGGCCCTGGGCGACATGATCAAGGTCGGCCGCCGCGGCTCGCTGAACAGCTGGATCACCGTCCACGGCAAACAGGGCCACGTCGCCTATCCCGACCGCGCCGCCAATCCGGCCCCGGTCCTGACGAAGCTGTTGACCCGGCTGGACGCCCACCGGCTCGACGACGGCTATCCCGAATTCCCGCCATCGAACCTCGAGATCACCACCATCGACATCGGCAATCCGGCCACCAACGTCATCCCGGCCGAAGCGAAGGCGCGACTGAACATCCGCTTCAACCCGACCCATACCGGCGACGACCTGATCGCCTGGCTCAACGCCATGGCCGGCGAGGCCCAGGCCGAAAGCGGGCTGCGCGTCGAGCTGGAGCATCTCTGCTCAGGCAATGCCTTCCTGACCGAACCCGGCCCGTTCATCACCGGGGTGCAGGACGCCGTCGAGGCCGCTGTCGGCCGCCGGCCCGAGGCCTCGACCACCGGCGGCACCTCCGACGCCCGCTTCATCCGCGCCATGTGCCCGGTGCTCGAACTCGGCCTCGTCGGCCAGACCATGCACCAGATCGACGAGCGCGTGCCCGTCGCCGAGCTGGAGGCCCTGACGGCGGTCTATCGCGGCGTCATCGCGACCTATTTCGACCGCGCCTAGAACAGCAGACGGAGACTCAGCAGGGCCGCGCCAAACATGGCGGCGAAGGCGACCAGAAAGAAGAAGATTTCTCGCCACGGACCACCCCGGCGTTCCAGGGTCATCGGCGGTAGTTGGACCGGCAGGCTGCTCATGGCGCTCTCCAGCACGACGGGCCGAGGATGCGCCGTGATCCTTGCCGGGATGTTGACAAACGTGGTTGCCGTCAATGTCGCTCGAGGAACCTCAGCGCCGTCAGAACATGCGCCCTGACCCCGATCGGCAGCACCTTTTCGTTGACGTCGAACGACGGCGAATGGTTCGGCGGCGAGGTCGCGGGATCGACGCCGTCGGCGCTGGCCCCCATGTGGTAAAACACCCCCGGCACCGCCTGGGACAGATAGCTGAAGTCCTCGGCCACCGTGGTCGGCGAGGCCGCTGGATCGACGTTCCCCTCGCCCGCGGCCTCCTCCAGCACCGGTGCCAGCCAGGCGGAGAGCTCCTCGTTGTTGAACACCAGCGCCGCGTTCTGCCGGACCGAGAAGTCCGCCGTCGCCCCGAAGGTCTCGGCAACATTGTCGACCGCCACCTCCGCCCGCCGCACCAGATCGTCGCGCTGGGCGATGTCGAAGGTCCGCAGCGTGCCCGACATCGTCGCCTCTTCCGGAATGATGTTGTAGCGGACCCCGGCGTCCAGGGTGGCGATGGTGAAGACCGTAGGCGTGGCGGTTGGATCAACGGTCCGGGCTGTCAGGGTGTTGATCGTCTGGATCACCTGGGCCGAGGCCGAGATCACATCGACGCCCTTCCAGGGCCAGGCACCGTGGGTCTGGCGGCCGTGCAGGACGATGTCGACCCGGTCCGACGCCGCCATAAAGCCCCGCGGGCGATAGAAGATCGTGCCCGGACGCCCCGGCACCACGTGAAGGCCGAAGATGGCGTCGGGGCGCGGGTCGCGCAGCGCGCCCTCCTCGATCATCAAGGCCGCCCCGCCCTTGGGCTCTCCCGGAGGGGCACCCTCTTCAGCCGGCTGGAAGATGAAGACGACCGTTCCGGCGATCTCGTCCTTCATCCCGGCCAGCACCTCGGCTGCGCCCATCAACATGGCGATGTGGGCGTCATGGCCGCAGGCGTGGGCCACCGGCACCGTATTGCCCATATAGGTCCCGGTGGCGGTCGAGGCGAACGGCAGGCCGGTCGCCTCCAACACCGGCAGGGCGTCCATGTCGGCCCTCAGCGCCACGGTCCGCCCGGGCCGGCCGCCGTGCAGAACGGCCACCACCCCGGTCCTGCCGACCCCGGTCCGCACCTCCAGGCCCAGCGACCGCAGATGCGCGGCCACCATCCCGGCGGTGCGGGTCTCGGCGAAGCCCAGTTCGGGATTGGCGTGCAGATCGCGACGCCAGGCCACGACCTTGGGCGACACCGCCTCGACGGCGGAGGCGACGGCCTCGGCGGACTGGGCGTGAGCGATCCCGGCCGGCCCCGCGAGGGCCAGCACCGAGACGGCGGCGACGAGCAGGCGACGGATGGTCATGCGGTTTCCCCCGAACAATCCCCACACCGTGCGCGGAGCCATGGCCCTTGCGCAAGGCCGTCCGAACAGCGATCTGCAGACCATGGCCGTGAAGACCGCACAAACCCGATGGCGCGACGTCGTGCTGGTCTGCCGCAAATGCTCCAGAAAGTTGGACGGCGGCGGCTTCGGCCCGAACGGCGACAAGTCCCTGAAGAAGGCCCTGCGGAAATACCTGAAGGCCGGAAAGGGCAAGAAGGCCGAACTGGTGGTCAAGGAGACGGATTGTTTCGACGTCTGCCCGAAGCAGGCCGTGGTGGCCGTCAACACCGCCAATCCAAAGGCCCTCCTGATCGTCCCGGCCGGTGCCGACCTGTTCGAGGTCAAGGCGCGGTTGGGGCTCGACGACGACCGGCGGCTCAAGCCGTCGTTCAAGGTCGTGGCGAACGAGGGATGACTGCGGTGCCCGACGGTCCCGGGTTCCGCCCGTGAACCTGCGCTCGTCCGCCTTCGCCATCCTGTTCGGGGTCAGCCTGATCGCGGCGGCCGGCAATATGGGGCTGCAATCCGTCCTGCCCGCCATCGGCCGCGCATTCGAACTGCCGGACACGCTCGTCGCCGGAGCCTTCGCCATCTCGGCCCTGATGTGGACCCTGGCCTCGCCTTTCTGGGCCCGGCTGTCGGACCGGTTGGGACGCAAGCGGGTGATGATGATTGGACTGGGCGGCTTCGTCGTCTCCATGGCCGGCTTCGGACTGGCCACCACCTCAGGGTTGGAGGGCTGGCTCGCCATCCTCGCTGCCTTCGTGCTGATGGCCACGGCACGGACCATCTACGGCGTGTTCGGTTCGGCCGCGCCGATCGCATCCCAGGCCTATGTCGCCGACCGCACCACGCCGCGGGAGCGCACCCAGGCGATGTCCATGCTGGCCTCCGCCCAGGGTCTGGGCACGGTCGTCGGCCCGGTGCTGGCCCCCTTCTTCATCCTGCCCTTCGTCGGGCTGGCCGGACCGATGTACGCCTTCGCCGTCCTCGGCATGGTGGCGCTGGTCCTCGTCTGGCGACGACTGCCCAGCGGCGAGGTCCGCCGCATCCCCTCGCCCAGCGGCCGTCAGGGCGACACCGGCAAAGGCCTGTGGAAGGACCCCCGGGTACGCGACTATCTGCTCTACGGCCTGCTGGTCACCGGTGCCCAAGCGGTCAACATCGCTGTGCTGGGCTTTCACGTGATCGACGAAATGGCGTCCACCGGGCTCAACCTGCGTCAGGCCCAGCCGTTCATCGGCGTGGCCATGTTCGCTGGTGCCGCCGGCACCCTGATGGTGCAATGGGGCCTGATCCCCTTGCTGAAGATGGAGCCGCGCGCCCTGATCCGCTGGGGCGCGGGCCTGGCCCTGGCCGGCAACGCCCTGACCGTAATCGCACCCGGCTTTTTCGGCGTGGTCGTCGGCTATGCCGTGGTGTCCATGGGCGTCGGCTTCGCCCGTCCGGGGTTCACCGCCGGTTCGTCCCTGTCGGTCGGCCCGCACGAACAGGGCGCGGTGGCGGGGTTGATGATGTCCCTCGCAGGCCTCAGCTTCCTCGGCCCGCCGGTCGTCGGCGTGGCGTTGTACCAGTTGGCCGAAGCCGGACCGTTCGTGGCCAACATCGTCCTGCTAGGCGCGGCGCTGGCCCTGTGCTGGATCAGCCCGCCCTTGCGAACCGGCCCGGCCGACCTGCCCGACCGCGACGAGACCCCGTCCCCGGAAACGCCGCCCGCCTCGCAACCGGGGCCAGAGGGCAACCGCTGACGCCTTTTCACCGTCGAAAAGCCGTGGCAGATCGGGGGCATGGAAACCGCCCGTATCGAGAAGCGCATCGGCGTCCGCGCCACCCCCGACCGCATTTGGGAACTGATCACCGGCCTGCCCGGCTGGGACCGCTGGAACCCGGTCGAAACCTCGGTCGAGGGCACGATCGCCTTTGGCGGCACCCTCGCCCTGACCGAGACCATCCCGGGCCTGCCGGAACGGCGCGCGTCGGTGCGTGTCGGTGAATGGCAGCCCTACGCCCAGCTGGTCTGGGTCGAGAAGCGCGGCCTGTGGTTCAGTTCGATGCGCTATTTCGAGCTCGAGGAGCTGGAGCCCGGCAGCTGCATCGTGGCCAACGGCTTCATCTTTTCGGGCCTGCGCGGCGAGATGCATTTCGACCGCCATCGCCCGGCCCTGCGCGCCGCTGTCGAGTCGATCGCCGATGCGTTGAAGGCCGCCGCGGAGGCCTGACCGTCTTCGGTCAGCCGCCCTTGGCCATCGTGTCCTGGATGCTGATGATCGCCGGTGTCAGGATGACGATGAACAGCACCGGCAGGAAGAACAGGATCATGGGCACAGTCAGCTTGGCCGGCAGGGCCGCGGCCTTCTTCTCGGCCGCCGACAGCCGCATCTCGCGGTTCTCCTTGGCCATGGTCCGCAGGGCTGAACCCAGCGGGGTGCCGTAGGTCTCGGCCTGGGTCATGGCCGTGGCCACCGACTTGACACCAGGATGGTTGGTCCGTTTCGCCAGGCCCTCATAGGCCATGCGGCGGTCCGGCAGATAGCTAAGCTCGGCCGACAGCAGGGTCATCTCCTCGGCCAGATCGATGGACGAGCCGCCAATCTCCTGGCTGACCTTCTGGATGGCGGCCTCGATCGACATCCCGGCCTCGACGCAAATCAGCAAGAGGTCCAGCGCATCCGGGAAGGCCTGCATGATCGAGGTGCGGCGCTTGGAGATGCGGTTGGCGAGGAAGATGTTGGGCGCATAGAAGCCGATCACCGCCGCGACCATGCAGATGGTGACACGGACCATGAACGACAGGCCGAAGTCGTTCAGGACGAAGACGTAGAACACCGCCAGCGCCAACATCACGAACGGCATGGAGAAGCGGAAGAAGTAGAAGGTCGTCAGCGGCTTCGGGCCGCGGTAGCCGGCCTGGGCCATCTTGTCGACGACCTTGGGATCTTCCAGCAGGGTGGTCAGGTTCAGGCGCTCGACGACCCGCTTCTTGAAGCCCTCGTCGCTGTGCCGCAGGTTCTGCGGGCCGGAATTCTGGGCGACGATGGCCTGGCGCGACCGGCGCTTCAGCTCTTCGCGGCGGACCGCCACGGCCTTCATCCGGCCTTCCAGCTTGACCTCGCCGCCGAGCGAACCCAGCAGGGTCACCAGCGTGGCGAACACCAACACGCCGACACCGAGGCTAAGCAGGTTCTGCACATTGGTGAAGAAGCTGATGATGTCTCCCACGCCGGCCTCCTCCTAGAACTTGAACGAGATCATGCGCTTCATCACGAAGACGCCGAGGGACATCATCATCACCGCGATCAGCAGCATGAACTGGCCGCGCGGCTCGGTGAAAAGCTTGGCCATGTAGGCGGGCGTGGTGATGCTGACGAGGATCATCACTGCCGGCGGCAGCGAACCGATGATGCCCGCCGAGGCGGTCGCTTCCGACGACAGCGCCTTGATTTTTTCGCCCATCATCTTGCGGGCCCGCAGCACGGTCGACAGGTTGCTCAGCGCCTCAGCAAGGTTGCCGCCGGTCTTCTGCTGGATACCGATGACGATGGCGAAGAATTTCAGCTCGGGCGTCGGCATGCGCTCGTACATCTTCTCCAGCGCCTGCTGCAGGGTCAGGCCAACACCCAGCCCCTCGACCAGCCTCTGGAACTCGGCACCCAGCGGCTGGGGGCTCTCGCGGGCGATGATCTTGAAACAGTCGTGGACCGGCAGGCCCGACTTGATGCCGCGCACGATGACGTCGACGGCGTCGGCGAAATGGCTGGAGAATTTTTTGCGGCGCCGCCCGCCGAGGAAGCCGACGACCCAGCGCGGCAGGCCGAGACCGAACACCACTGCGGCACCGACGGCGACCAGGAAGTGCAGGCCGAACAGGAACGGGACCAGCAGGGCGAACACACCCAGCACGCCGCTGATGATCCAGAACGTCCGCACGGTGGTCGACAGGCCGGCCTGCTTCAGCTTGGCCTTGAGGCTGACCCGCGCCTTGCGCTCGGCGCGTTCGGACTCCTGCAGCTGATCCATGATCTGCTTGCGCCGCGCCTCGGGCGTGTTGGCGGCGGCGGCCTTGCGGGCGGCGGCGGCGTTCTGTTTCGGTGTGCCGAAAGTCTGGGCACGCTTGACCGCTGCCTCGCTGGAATCGCCGCCGCCAACGAAGGCCCAGCCCAGGCCGCCGATGGTGATGAAGGCCAGGACCGCGGCGAGGATCGGAAGCATCGGATTCGTTACTCCGCCGCGTCGAGGGCTTCCGCCAGCTCGCGCTCGAGGCCGTAATAGCGGGCGCGGTCCCAGAAGCGCGGGCGGGCGATGCCGGTCGAGCGGTGACGACCGACGATCTTGCCGTTCTCGTCCTCGCCGGTGATCTCGTAGACGAACAGGTCCTGAGTGACGATGACGTCGCCTTCCAGCCCGACCACCTCGGTGATGTGGGTGATGCGGCGCGAGCCGTCGCGCAGGCGTGCGGCCTGGATGATGACGTCGACCGAGCCGACGATCATTTCGCGGATGGTTTTCGAGGGCAGGCCGTAGCCGCCCATGGTGATCATGGACTCCATCCGGCTGATGGCCTCGCGCGGACTGTTGGCGTGCAACGTGCCCATGGAGCCGTCGTGGCCGGTGTTCATGGCCTGGAGCAGGTCGAAGGCTTCAGGGCCACGCACCTCGCCGACGATGATTCGTTCGGGACGCATCCGCAGGCAGTTCTTCACCAGGTCGCGCATGGTGATCATGCCCTGGCCCTCGAGGTTCGGCGGGCGCGTCTCCAGACGCACCACGTGCGGCTGCTGGAGCTGAAGCTCGGCCGCGTCTTCGCAGGTGATAACGCGTTCGGTCGGGTCGATGAAGGCGGTCAGAGTGTTCAGCAGCGTCGTCTTGCCCGAGCCCGTGCCGCCCGAGATGACCAGGTTGCAGCGCGAGGCACCGATGACGCCCAGCACGCGCGCACCTTCGGGACTGATGGAGGAATACTCCACCAGGTTCTTCATCGTCAGCTTGTCTTTCTTGAACTTCCGGATCGTCAGTGTCGGGCCGTCGATGGCCAACGGCGGGGCGATGACATTGACGCGGCTGCCGTCGGGCAGGCGGGCGTCGCAGATCGGGCTGCTTTCATCGACGCGGCGGCCGACCTGCGACACAATCCGCTGGCAGATGTTCATCAGCTGGGCGTTGTCGCGGAAGCGGACGTTGGTCAGCTGAACCTTGCCGTTCACCTCGATGAAGACCCGGCCGGCACCGTTGACCATGATGTCGGCGATATCGTCACGCGCCAGCAAAGGTTCGAGCGGGCCGTAGCCAAGGACGTCGTTGACGATGTCCTGAACCAGGTGCTCCTGCTCGGCCACCGACATGGAAACGTTCTTGATCGCCACCAGTTCGGCGACGATGTCGCGGATCTCCTCGGCCGCTGCCTTGGGGTCCAGACCGGCCAGCTGGGCCAGGTCGATGGTGTTCATCAGGGCGTTGAAGATCGTCGTCTTGGTCGCGTGGTAATAGTCCGACTGCTCCCGGACGATCTCGGCAACGGCCTGGGCCTTCTTCAGCTGTTCGAACCCCGGCGTGGCCTTGGGTCCCGGCGCATTCTTGGGCGTCGCTTGGGCCGCGGCGGGCTTCGGCCGCATGGCCAGCGCATCCAGACGGTCGGCGGCCTCCGACGCCGGCTTGGCGTTGTAGGACTCGGTACGGCGTTCCTCGCGGTCCAATTCAGCGACGTCGCCGCCAAAGGCAAAAGCCTGGGTCTGGACACCCTGGTCAGGCTGGAATGCATCTGGCGTCGCTGACGCGGGCGCAGCGGCCGGCGCCGCGCGCGGGGCCTGAGCGGGCGATCCAGGTTGACCTGTGCGCTTTCCGAACACCCGTCAGGACTTCTTCTTGAACAGACCGGAGAACATGGACTTGCCGTCGCCCTTGCCCTTCGGACCGGTCAGCATCGGCAGTTCGCGACGCGAGACGATCTGGGCCAACATCTGGAAGGCGTCGGCGGCCTTGGACTTGGCCCCGGCGTCGAGGATCATCTGGCCGTTGTTGGCGGCAGCCCCGAACGTCTTCGGATCGAACGGGATGATCAGGCTGGGATGCACGCCCAGGGCCGCGCCGAAATCCTTGGCCGGAATTTCGGGACGACCGGGAACGCCGACCTGGTTCAGCACCAGCCGCGGCGGCGCGTCATTGGGCCGGCCCTGCCGGATCAGGTCGATCATGTTCTTGGCATTGCGCAGACTGGCCAGATCCGGCGTGGCCACGATCACCACCTCGTCGGCGGCGATCAGGGTGCGGCGCATCCAGCCCGACCACAGGTGCGGCAGGTCGAGCACCACGAACGGTGCCGTCGAGCGGATCTGGGTCGTGACCTCCTCGAAGGCCTCCGGCGAGATGTCCCAGTCAACGTCGAGCGTAGCAGGCGCGGCGAACAGGCTCAGCTTGTCAGTGCAGCGGACCATCATCCGGTCCAGCAGGGTGGCGTCGAGACGGTCGGGCTGCGTCAGGGCATCAGCGACGCCGTTAAGCGGATCCTGATTGAAGTCCAGACCGGCGGTGCCAAAAGGCAGATCGTAGTCGACGATGACCGTATTGGCACCGATCCGCTCGCTCATCGCATAAGCGGTGTTGTGGGCGACCGAACTGGATCCCGTACCGCCGCGGGCACCGACGAAGGCGATCGAACGACCGACGAAGGGCTGGGCCGGATCAGCGAACAGGCCGCCGATGGCCGCGATCAGCTGCAACGGCTGAAGCGGAGCCACCAGATATTCGCTGACGCCGCGTCGCATCAGTTCGCGGAAGAGGAGGATGTCGTTGGTGGCACCGATGACCACCACCTTGGTGCCGGTGTCGCAGACTTCGGCCAGCTGGTCGACCTCCCACAGAAGCGTCTCGGGGTCTTTCAGGCATTCGACAATGATCAGCGGTGGTGTGGGCTCGTGCTGGTAAGCCTCGACGGCTGCGGCGACGCCGCCCACACGGATCTGGGTGGTCGCGCGCGACAGGCGGCGGTCCTGACCGGCCCGCTCGGCCGCGGCCAGGGTGTCCTGTCGCTCGGCGAAGACGTGGATGGCGATGCGCGGGACCGAGACCTCAGCGGCGTGTCCGCCCAGCGCAGGCGGCGTGAAGGCGGCGGACGCACCGGCCACGAGATCGCCGACCGGATTGAAGCCGGCGACGGCCGGGACCTGACCGTCCGGAGCGGCCTGCCGCGGCGCGGGGACAGGAGCTGCCGGCATTTGCGGCGGGGTCGGCGCGGCGGGGGCAGCGGGGGTCGTGAACTGCAGCGGCGGGCGGGCGGAGGCGTCGTCACCCGAAACGCTCATGTCCGGCTCGGTCGCGAGAGGCGCGGCGGGCGCGGCTACGGACGGGGCTCCGGGCGCAGGACCCGACGCGACGTAGCCCATGTCGAGGTCGAACTCGTCTTCAAAGTCTTCAACCGGGCGGGGAAAGGCGTTGGTCATGTCAGCCTAGTCCACGGCCTGGGCGATTCGGCCCTCGACCAGTGTTTCCTGAGGGGCCGCGGTGACTTGTCCCTTGCGGTAATTCTCGAAGACGACGGCGGCCCGGCCGGAATCCGCCGGGCTGATCGGACGGTGGCCGAGGATGTCGCGGGGGTCGGCAATCTGGGCGGCGAGGTTCGCGTTGATGGCGCATCCGAGACCGAGTGAGGCGCTGTTCGAGAAGCGGCCCTCCATGGCGCGGGGCTCGGCGGCGCAGTTCGGAATCATGGCGCGAACAGTCTCGAACCCGGCGAGAACCGGGGCTCGGGGATCGGGCGCGGCGTAGGACACCACCAGGATGCGGTCGGCCGGGAGGCCGGCCGACTGTAGCGCGGACCGCACCGCCCAGGTCTGGCGCGCAGAGGCAGGATCATCGCCCGACGGCCCTTCGACCCGCACCCAGCCCACGCCGGAGGCCAGATACCGGCCGGCCAGATCGTTCAGGGCCGCATGCTGGTTCGCCGAAAGACCGTCCTCGTGGACGGCCAGCGCGATGCGGTCGAGTCCCGGCTCGACCCGCATGGCGTAGCGCGACAGAGGGGTGATCGGCAGGCTTCCGTCCACGCCGGTAGAGACACAGGCGGAAAGTGCGGTCGCAGCGGCGAAGATCAGGAGCAGGGCGCGCATCGCTTGAGGCCTCATTCGATCACATAGCCTACGGGACCGCTCCAGCCCGCGTCAGCGGCACCGGGGGCGGTGTTGGCGCGGGCATAGTGCTGGTTCAGCTGGCCGAACAGGATGGTTTGGGCGTCGTTGGCGATCTGCAGGCCGTCGGCAGGCGTCTGCATCCGGCCTGGTGACGTCGGCGAGACGATGTAGGCCTCAACGATGACGACCAGTTCGGTCTCGCCCGACAGATAGTCCCGCGAGCGGAACAGGGCACCCAGGACCGGCAGGTCGCCGAGGGCGGGCAACTGGTCGATGTTCTGGCGCGTGTCCTCACGCAGCAGGCCGGCGATCATCAGCGAGCCGCCCGAGGGCAGTTCGACCGTGTTCGAAGCCCGGCGGACGCTCAGGCCCGGAATGACCAGCGCCGTGCCGCCCTGACCGCCGCCGAGCGTGAAGGCACCGAGCGTGGTCAGCTCCGAAACTTCTGTCGACAGCTGCAGCGAAATCCGGCCGGGCGACAGCACGATCGGCCGCACCGCGAGCCGTACGCCATAGGGCTTGAACTCAATGGTGACCTTGACGCTGCCGTTGTCGGTCTCCTGGCCCACGGGAACCGGGAACTCGCCACCCGCCAGGAACTCGGCGCTCTCGCCGTTGGCCGTGGTGATGTTCGGCTCGGCCAGGATGCGGACCATCCCGGCGCGCTCGAAGGCCCGGAGGGTAGTACTAAGACTGCTGCCGTCGCCGGCCGCGTCCTGATAATTCAACTGGCCGCCGCCCAGCTGGTTGCCGGAGACGGCGAAGGTGGCCGCCTGTGACAGGGTCAAGCCGTTGCCGACGCTGGCCAGCACTGCCGTGGCATCCAGGCCCAGCTGTTTGACGGCGGTGCGCTGGACCTCGACGATCCGGGCACGAACGGTGATCTGGTCAGAGCCCTCGATAGTCATCATGTTGATGACCTTCTCGGGGGTCGAGACAAAGGCGCGGGCGACCTGGCTGGCGCGATCCGCCTCGCCGGGGCTGAAGACCGTTCCGGTCAGAATGACGCTGTCGTTGACGGCCTCGGCCCGGACGTTGGCACCGGGCATGACGCGGCTCAGCGTATCCTGCAGAGCCGAAACCCCGGCGTCGACGCGGATTCTCAATGACAGGATGGTGCGACCGGCGTTGTCGAGGACGACCGCGTCGGTCTCGCCTGGCATCAAGCCGATGATGGTGATGCGCCGCGGCGAATGCAGCATGGCTTCCGCGACCAGCGGGTTCGGCACGATGACGTCCCGCGCGTCGGCAGGAAGGTCGATGGCCATGGACGATCCGCGCGGCAAGCTGATCAGCTGCGACTGCGATCCCATGGAGACGGCGGCGCGGGTCTGCGCCTGCACGGGCGTGCCGGGCACGGCGACCGCGGCCATCAGGCCGGCCACCGCGAGAGCGGCGAAACACATGGACGGGCGCATCATTGGACGACCACCACTTCAGGAGCGCCGCCGCGATAGACGCGCACGGCGGCGGTTTGGCGCGGCCCCGAGGACACGCGGCCGGATGGGCCGCCGGTGTCGGCGTAGGAACGCAGGATCAGGCTCAACTCCCCCTCGGACTTGGCCAGGGCCAGGGCCTCGGCATCGCGCGGGCTGACCTCGAGGGTGGCGGTCGCACCGATCACCGTCTGCTCGTCGTCACCGGCGCGGGTCGACTGGTCGATGGCCAGAACCTTGATGTTCTGCATGACTGTCGCCGAGGTGAATTTCGAGCGGTCGGCTGCGCTGGCACCCAGATTACCCAGATTGGTTTCGCGCGTCAGGACCACGTCGACCCGGTCGCCCGGCAGGATGAAACCACCGGCGGCGGTCTCGACGGTGACGCGAATGGCCATGGCCCGCATGCCGGGCTCCAGATAGGCGGCCATATAGCCGCTGTCGCCGGCCCGGACGATCTTGCGCAGAACGATCGGTTCGCCGGCGAGAATGGGTTCGCGGACCACCGAGCCGACATAGTCCGCCTTGGCTCCACCGGTGGCCAGGTCCGTGGCAGCGCGGGTCACCGCGGCGACCGCGCCGTTGGGCTTGGCGGCAGCCGTTTCGGGCGCGGCGGCTTCACCCCGCCCGGGAATCTGCACTGATCCGTCGGTGATGAAGACCGGATTGACCTCGTCAACCGGCCAATCCTTCCACTCCATGTCGCTGTCATCCAGCCGCTTGCCGGGCTGAAGATCCTTGGCGGCGACCAGGATCTTGGCCATTGGCCGGGCCTCGACGGCCGCGGCGGCGGCGACGGCGGTCGGCTCCTTGGACGACGACCCCATGGCGCGCACGACCAGGGCCAGCCCGATGGCGGCTACGGCTGCGACACAGATCACGATGATTCGTGCAGGCTTCATCGACGGTCTCCGGGAGAGCCGACCGGACCCGTGAATCGGTCCTTCGGCCCCCTACCGTTAATGACCATGCCGGGCGCGGGTTAACGCGGACCTAAGTGGGGGGGACCGCCGTTCGGCCGGGGGCGGGTCAGGCGGCGAGGAAGGCGACCATCAGTGGAGACGCCGGCCAGGCGACCAGCGCGCCCGCGGCGATGGCCACGCCGTAAGGAATGTCGCCCTTCGGCTCCATCAAATGCGCGACCCAGGCCGGCGCCTTGCCAACATAGGGCTGCAAATGGGCCCGGGCGAAGATCAGGATGAGGCAGAACAGGCCACCGATCGCCGCCGTCCACAGCACGAACATCCCGGAACCCGCGAGGCCCAGCCAGAGACAGGCCGAAGCCATCAGCTTGGCGTCGCCTCCGCCGATGAAGCGCAAGGCGAACAGGCCCGCGCCGATCAGCAGGGCCGCGAACGCAACGCCGACATGAATCGAGATCGCCAGCGGCGTCAGCCCCATCAGGAGGGCGGCGGGAAAGAAGCCGACGATCAGCGCGAGCGAGATCCAGTTCGGGATCTTCATCGAGGTCAGATCCTTCAGCCCGGCGACAATCACCAGGGCCGGCAGGACGGCGAGGAATACCAGTTGCAAAGCTTCCATCCGCCGACCCTGCCTCACCGATCTTTAAGGCGGGGTTGACTCGACCCACAAAAGCAAAGGGCCGGAGCGTTTCCGCTCCGGCCCTCGCAGTCTCAAGACGCTTACAACGCTTAGGTAGCGCCGATGGCGGTGGCGACCTTGTTGAACTGGGTCGAGATGTTGGTGCCCAGAGCGGTGACGGCCGCGATGATCACGACGGCGATGAGGGCGGCGATCAGACCGTATTCGATGGCCGTGGCGCCCGACTCATCGGACATGAACTGCGAAATGAACTTCTTCATGGTCATGGTTCCTTTTGGATAGAGGAAGCGAGCTACTAATGCGGGGGGGAGCCGGTAGCCCGCCTGACCCCCAAAACGCACCGTCGTTATCGCGCATATCGGTTAAGACCCGGTCGCCGGGCGTGGTTACCGCAAGATTTACTTTGAAAAGTTCCGCTCGCCGGCCGCGAAGCCCCGCAACACGGGCATTCTGACTTCGTCGCTTCATGTATTCAGGATGGTTTTTCAAACTTTATTGAGGTTTCGAAGGCAGGTTCGCGTCGCGCTCCCGCGCGCGCTCGCTCTAAGGACACCGCCGCCATGAACCGCACCCGCAGCCTGCTCGTCGCCATCGGCGCAGCCGCCCTCCTCACCGGACCCGGCCTGGCCGTCGCCCAGTCGGGGCGCATCAGCGTCGAGATCGATCAGGCGCAGCGCGTGCAGCTGCGCGGCCCGGCGGGTTCCGTCATCGTCGGCAACCCCGAGATCGCCGACGTCACCGTCGTCGACGCCAACACGCTTTATATCACCGGCAAGGGTTATGGCGTAACCGAGGTGGTCGCCATCGACCCGATCGGCCGCACCGTCTTCCAGAGCCAGGTTGTCGTCACCGCCGGCGACGGCGCGGGACGGGTCCGGATGTGGCGCGGCGCGCAGGCGACCGAGATGGCCTGCGCTGCGTCCTGCTCGCCTTCGGTCCGGGGAACCAGCGGCCCCGCCCCCGCCGCCGAATAGAGCGCATGATCGCCCTTCGCCGCCGCTGGACGTTTGGAGGCCGCCGTATGCGGGGCGGCCTGCTGCGCAACCGCGACGGCTCGGCCGCCGTCGAGTTCGGCCTCGTGGTCCTGCCCTTCTGCGTGATGGTGTTCGCCATCCTCGAGGTGGCGTTGATCTTCACGCTCGATTCCGTGCTCGAGAACGCCGCCATCGGGACTGGCCGTCTGGTGCGGACCGGCCAAGCCAGCGCCCAAGGCATGAGCGCGGCCCAGTTCAAGACCCAGCTGTGCAGCCGGATGAGCATCTTCTCGGCCGACTGCGCGACGCGGGCGACCATCGACGTCCGCGTCATTCCTCAATTCAATACGACGCCGCCTGATCCGCTGGCGGGCAATGGCTTCGATCCCGGCGGCCTGACCTATGCCAACGGCAACCCCGGCGACCTGATCCTGGTGCGAGTCTGGTATGAGCACCCGCTGCTGACAACCTTCCTTTCGCAGGGACTGTCCAGTGTGGGCCCCCGCACGGCGATGCTGACGGCGACCACCGCCTTCCGGAACGAGCCCGCGTGATGGTGAAAAAGCGCAGCCTGATCCGGCGGTTGATGAGCGACGAGGGTGGGGTCTCGGCGATCGAGTTCGCCATGCTCGCTCCGATCCTGATCGCATTCTACATGGGGATGACGGAGTTCTGTCAGGGGTTCATGGCCCAGAAGCGGATGGGCCATGTGTCCGCGATGGTCGCCGATCTGGTATCCCAGGAAGAGACGGTGACGCCCGCGACGATCGACGACGTCTTCAACATCGGCGGGCTGATCATGAAGCCGTTCCCGACCGCGACGCTGCAGCAGCGGGTGTCGAGCGTCACCCGGACCAGCGGCGTCGCCAAGGTGGACTGGAGCCGGGGCAACGGCATGACGGCGCGCGGCAAGGACTCCGTCATTGTCCTGCCGGCCAGCCTGATCGCGAACGGCGAGAGCGTGATCGTGGCCGAGGCGACCTACGACTACGACTCGGCGGCGGACTATCTGATGCCGGGCCTGACGCGGTTCTCGCACACCTACTATCTGCGGCCGCGGACCAGCGACAAGACGCTCTGCGCGGCCTGTCCGGCGACCTAGGGCCCGATCAACGCCTCGCGCAGGGCGAGGATCTTGACCTCCGTCTCCGCCAGTTCCGACGGCGGCGCGCTGTCCGCCACAATGCCTGCCCCGGCCAGGGTGCGGAAGCGCCAGACCCCGTCCGACCGCTCGAACGCGGCCGTACGGATCAGCACCGAGGCGGTCAGGGCACCGTCCTCGCCGATGTGGAACAGGCTGCCGCACCAAGGGCCACGCGGCGGTTCATGGGCCGCGATCAGCTTCATGGCCTGATGCTTGGGCGCGCCGGTGATTGAGCCCGGAGGGAAGGTCGCGGCCAGCAGGTCGGCGACCCCGGTGCCGGGCCGGGCTCTCCCGCTGACCGTCGAGACGAGGTGATGCACCGTGGGGTGGCTCACGATCTCGAACAGGCGCTCCGCCGTCACTGTGCCGGGTTCGGCGACGCGGGACAGGTCGTTGCGCATCAGATCGACGATCATCAGGTTCTCGGCCCGGTCCTTGGCGCTGGCCTGCAGCTCGGCGGCGAGGGTGGCGTCGCGGGC
>JBBQOK010000034.1:0-18337 GCA_038330765.1 Caulobacterales bacterium
AAGCCGGCGCTGGACGTGCTGGGCGATGACGGCGTCTTCGTTCCGGCCGTCCACACCCTCGGTGCCCCGCTGGCCGCCGGCCAGGCCGACGTGCCGTGGCCCTGCAACGACGACAAATGGATCGTCCACTATCCCGAGACCCGCGAGATCTGGTCCTATGGCTCGGGCTATGGCGGCAACGCCCTGCTGGGCAAGAAATGCTACGCCCTGCGCATCGCCTCGGTCATGGCCCGCGACGAGGGCTGGCTGGCCGAGCATATGCTGATCCTCAAGCTGACCGATCCGAAGGGCCGCGCCAAATACATCGCCGCCGCCTTCCCCTCGGCCTGCGGCAAGACCAACCTCGCCATGCTTCAGCCGACGTTGGAGGGCTGGAAGGCCGAGACCATCGGTGACGACATCGCCTGGATGCGCACCGGCGAAGACGGCCGCCTGTATGCCGTGAACCCCGAGGCTGGCTTCTTCGGCGTCGCGCCGGGCACCAGCCGCAACACCAATGGCAACGCCCTGGCCACGATGGCCACCAACACCGTCTTCACCAACACCGCCCTGACCGCCGACAATGACGTCTGGTGGGAAGGTCTAACCAAGGAAGCGCCGGAGGGCCTGACCAACTGGAAGGGCCAACCGCACGACCCGGCATCGGGCGAGCCCGCGGCGCATCCGAATGCCCGTTTCGCTTCCCCCGCGCAGCAGTGCCCGACCATCGCTCCAGAGTGGGAGGACCCCCGTGGCGTGCCGATCGACGCCATCCTGTTCGGCGGCCGCCGCGCTTCGGCCGTGCCGCTGGTCACCGAGGCCTATGACTGGGAGCATGGCGTCTTCATGGGCTCGACGGTCGCCTCCGAAGGCACCGCTGCGGCCGAGACCGCCATCGGCGAGCTGCGCCGCGATCCCTTCGCCATGCTGCCGTTCTGCGGCTACAACATGGGTGACTATTTCGCCCACTGGCTGTCGATGCAGGGCCGCACGGACGCGTCCAAGCTGCCGCGGCTCTACTTCGTCAACTGGTTCCGCAAGAACGAGGACGGCGAATTCGTCTGGCCGGGCTTCGGCGACAATGCCCGTGTCCTGAAATGGATCTCCGAGCGGCTCGACGGCGAGGCCGAGGCCGTGGACACCCCGGTCGGTCGCGTCCCGACGCGTGAGGCGCTGGACCTGACCGGCCTCGACCTGTCCGAGACCGATCTCGCCATCTTGCTGGACGTCGACGCGAGTGTCTGGGCCGAGGAAGCGTCCCTGATCCCCGAGTTCTACGCCATGTTCGGTGATCGCCTGCCGCAGGCCTTGTGGGATCAGCACGCCGCCCTCACGGCCCGCATCGACGCGGACCGCGGTGCCGCCATCGCCGCCGAATAGGCTGCGCTCAGGCCCCGAGCTCGCCGCGGGGCGAGCGATAGCGGTGAGCAAGGCTTGCATTCGGCGCGCGGGCGGTCGATCTGATCGCCCGTGACTTCTTCCCCGGATGTGATCGTTATCGGCGCCGGCGTGCTCGGCATCTGCACCGCCGCCGAGCTGGCGAGCCGGGGCCATGTGGTGACGGTCATCGATCCCGGCGGGGCCAACGCCTCCTCGATCGCGGCCGGCATGATCGCCCCGGCGCTCGAGTCATTGCTGGACGGCCTGTCGCTGGAACAGGCCGGGTTGCTCAAGCGGGCGCGCGACCGCTGGCCCGCCTTCGCTGAGGCCCATGGGCTTGCCCTGCACCGCGAAGGTGCCGAATGGCACGGTCCTGACCCCGACGCCGACGCCGCCCGCCTTCGCGCACTGGGCTTCGACGCCAGAGCCGGCAAGTCCGGTCTGACGACCTCCGACGATTGGCGCGTCGAGCCCGGACCCGGTCTTGCGGCGCTGGCCAGGACGCCGGGCGTCGCTGTCGTCAGGGGCCGCGTGGCGCGGGTCAACGGTGACGGACGCCGCTGGCGGGTGGAGGCGGACGACGGACGGATATGGTTCACGCCGACGCTCGTGCTCGCCACCGGTGCCTCAGCCGCCATCTCCGGACTGCCGCCGGTCGCCGAAGCCCTGATCGCGGCCATCCAGCCGATCCGCGGCCAACTCACACAGGTCGCGATCGATACGCCCGGGCGGGTTGTCCGGGCACCGGGCGTCTATGCCGCGCCCACGGCGGGGGGTGCAGTGATCGGCGCCACCATGGAGCCCGGTCGCCGTGATCTCGATCCCGATCTCGAGGAGGCGCGCGCCCGCGTCGCCGCAGGCCTCGCCCTGCTGGGTGCGTCCGCCGAGCCCGGACCCACACGGGTGGGCGTCCGGGGCGCGGTGGAGGACGGCCTGCCGCTGGCGGGCGCGTCCGGCCATCCCGGGCTGCATCTTGCGCTGGCGCCGCGCCGCAACGGCTGGCTGCTGGGGCCGCTGGTGGCCGCAGTCGTCGCTGATGGAATCGAGGGCGGGACGCCGTCAGCGGACGCCGCCGCCCTCGATCCGCTCAGACTCGCCTGATCACTCGGCCGGCGGGGGATTGAAGCGGATGGCGATGTTCACCCGCGATCCTTCCGCGGCCCCGTTCACCGTGCGCGGATTGATCTGGAAATTCCGCGTCAGCCCCTGCGCCGCCCGGCCGAAGCCATAGGCACCCGGCGTCTCGCTGGTCAGGTTGCAGTCCGCGACCCGACCGTTGGGCTGCACGAGGCAGTTCAGTACCGCCGACCCGCCGACTCCGGCCCGCAGGGCGCGGTCGGGATAGGCCCGCATCAGCTGATCCGCATTGGGCTGCCGCACCCAGCTGGGATTGGTGATAACGGCGGGCGGCCGCCGGACCGGCTCGGTCGTGGTTCCGTTCTCTACGGCTTCAGGTGCCGTTTTGGAGATCGTGATGACTGTGCCGTCCGTCACCGTCTCCCCCTGCACGATATTGACGACATCGATGGTCGTCGGCGGGGCGGGCAGGGTGTTGACCCTGGTGTTCGAAGCCTGGGCCGGCGTGGGCTTCGCCACCGGCGGAGTCGGCTTTGGCAGCGTCACCATCGTGATGTCGATGGGGGGCGGAGATGGTTCGGGCGGGAGCTCCAGCTCGAAGCGTTGGTAGTAGAGTGCCGCCCCCAGCCCGACGTGCGCAGTGGCGACGATCGCCAGGGAAATCCAGGTCGTTCGGGAAAAGCGCGGGGTCCTGCGCTCGTTGAAGTCGAGGGGGCTCACCAGTCCGGGGCCGCCTGCAGTTCTGATCATCATGGCCGTTCATCCCTGTCGTTCGCCGCCCCCGCAGCGTCCCGCAGCCAAGTTGAGCGCTTACCCTACGGCAAGTTTTGGGCGAGCTTTGCCTTTAAACGGACACGAGCCGCCAAGGCGGCAAAGGTTAAGGTTCTGTGGATCGCGCCTGCGCTGTTAGGGTTTGATTAACTACGACCCCGCAGCCTCGTGGTCATGAGCATTGGAGCGATTCCATCCTCCGGCGGAGTTGAGGCGGCCATCCGGCGCGCCTCGAATGCGACGGGCGTGGATGCCGATTTCCTGATGAAGACCGCGCGTCGTGAGAGCGCGATGAACCCGTCGGCGCGGGCGCGCACGTCCTCGGCCGCAGGCCTGTTCCAGTTCATTGAGCAGACCTGGCTGGGGACGGTGAAGACTCACGGTGCCAAACATGGCTATGGCCAGTATGCGGACCTGATCCACCGCGGCTCGGATGGGCGTTGGCGGGTCGATGGATCGGCCAGAAACGTCGTCCTCGATCTCCGCTTCGATCCGCAGGCCGCCTCGACCATGGCGGCCGAGTTGACCGCATCCAACGCCGCCTACCTTCGAGGACGGACGGGCCGTGAGCCCGGCGCGGGCGATCTCTACGCCGCCCACTTCCTCGGCCCCGCGGGCGCGGCGCAGTTGATGGACGCCGTGGACCGGCGGCCGGGTACGAGCGCGGCCTCGATCTTTCCGGAAGCGGCATCCGCCAATCGCTCGATCTTCTATCGCGACGGTCGTCCGGCGACGGTCGCCGAGGTGCACGCCAATCTGCAGCGGTCGGCGGGCGAGGGCGCGCCTGCGGCCTCTGCCGGTGCCGGCCAGACGGTCCCCGACCTGTCGGAGCGCGACAAGATGCTGGCCGCCCGGCTGGACCGGCTGAAGCAGGACCAAAGCCTGCTCGCCCTTCTTCTGGGTCAGGATGGAGAGGGCAAGGGCGGCGGATTCGGCGGGGCGTTCGCTCCCGAAGGGAGTTCGAGCGTCTGACCGCGAATCCGGTGATGGTAAACCGCCCGTTAGGGATGACCGCTCAATGCTGATCGGCGACGCCTGATCCAGAGTTCCAGCCCATGACCGCCTACCGAGCCCGTCTGACCGAAATTGACATCCGGCGCCTGATCAAGGCCACGGACGAGGACGAACGGGCCGCAGCCGCACATAAGCTGTGCCGGAACATGGAGAAGGCGGAATTATCAGGCGAGGACCGCGAGGCGGCTCAGAAGATTCTCCGGATGCTCGCCCACGACGCCGCCGAACTGGTTCGACGCGCGATGGCGGTGACGCTGAAGGCCTCGGACCTGATTCCCCGGGACGTCGCGCGGCGGCTGGCCGCCGATGTCGACAGCGTGGCCCTGCCGCTCATCAATTTCTCCCCCGCATTCACCGACGAAGACCTGATCGAGATCGTTCAGGCGGGGTCGCCCCTGCGCCAGGTCGCGGTCGCCGGCAGGCCGACCGTCGGACGCGACGTGGCGACTGCTATCGCCGAGCTCGGTTCCGAACAGGCCGTTCGGACATTGGCGGCGAACGACAACGCCGATGTGGCGGAGGCCGCGCTGGGCCGCTGTGTCGATCGCTTCGGCACCTCGCCCGAGGTCGTCGCGGCCATCGCCTATCGCCAGGTTCTGCCGCTATCGGTAACCGAACGGCTGGTGGCTCTCGCGTCGGACGCCGTTCGCGAGCATCTGGTCACGCGCCACGCCGTGGCCCCCGAGACCGCGATCCGCCTGGCCGCCTTCGCCCGTGAGCGCGCCACAGTGGATCTGGTCGACCAGGCGTCGAACCAGGCCGATCTTCCGCTGTTCGTGGCCAATCTGAATGCCCGAAGGGCTCTGACCGGCTCGCTCCTTCTTCGGGCGTTGGCCCGGGGGCAGATGGGATTGTTCGAGCATGGCCTGGCCGAACTGGCCGGGACGCCGCACGCCCGGGCCTGGCTGATGGTCCACGACGCGGGCCCGCTGGGGCTGAAGGCGATCTACGACCGGGCCGGCTTGCCGCCGCGCCTGTTCCAGGCTTTCCGCGCGGGGGTCGACACCTGGCGCGCCCTGCAGGCCGAAGGCGTGGACACCGCGGCTGATGAATTCCGCCAGCAGATGCTGCAGCGGTTCCTGACCCAGCGCCCCAATGCGCCGCGCGAAGACCTGGCCTATCTGATGGAGCGGCTCGACCAGGCTCCGGCACCTGGGCGGACCGCTGTCGGCGCGGCGGCCTGACCAACGAAAAACGCCCACCGGGGCGGCGGGCGTTTCAGGAATCTCGACGTGACCGTCAGCCGTAGTGTTCGGAGACGCTTGCCTCAAGCGTCTCGGCCAGCGCCCGGCCTGTCGGGTGGTCGTCGGTCTGGATCTGATCGCGGACCACAGCCTTGATGGCGTCGATGTGGGCATCAATCAGGTGGCGCGGCGCGGCCATCCGCTTGGCGGGATCGTCCATCATCTTGCATAGGGACGCGGCCAGTCGGGTCACCAGCGGATACTGGTAGGTAGCGCCTAGCCCCTTCAGGTCGTGGGCGCGGAAATACAGGGCCTCTGCCGTCTGGCCGGTGTAGCCGTCATTGCGGATGTCGGTTTGTGCCTTGTCCAGCTTGACGATCTCATCCTGTAGCCATTGGCCGAACTGCGATGACATCGCCTTCAGGGCCTCCTCGGCCTTGGCGATTGCGCCGGCGTCAATCCCACCGAACGCGCCGCCGACCTTCATGCGGAGGGTGTTGGGCGGACGGATGACTTGGGCGGAATTGCTCACAACGGGCTCCTGACGACGGAATCCTCATTATGGTGTCAGGACAGACTTAAGAACCGGTGCACGTTCGTCAGGATGCGAATTGCTCGGCCAGAACCCGTTCCTCGAACGATCGGCCGGCGTCGAACAGCATGGTCAGGGCGATGTCGCGGCGCTCCTTGACCTCGACCCGGCTGACCCTGCGGACTTCGAAACTGTCAGCGGTGGCGCTGACTGGCCGCTTGTCGGCCTCGAGGATATCGAAACAGACCCTGGCGGCGTGCGGGAGCAGGGCTCCACGCCACCGCCTGGGCCGGAAGGCGCTGATCGGCGTTAGGGCCAGGACCCGCGCGTCCAGGGGAATGATCGGTCCATGAGCCGAGAGATTGTATGCGGTTGATCCCGCCGCCGTCGCGACCATGCAGCCGTCGCAGGACAGTTCCTCGAGCCGGACCCGGTCGTCCACGGTGATCCGCAGCTTGGCGCTCTGGCGGGTCTGGCGCAGCAGGGAGACCTCGTTGATCGCCAGTCCGCTCTGCACCGGTCCGGCTTCGGTCCAGGCGTCCATCTGCAGCGGATGAATCACCGCCCGACCTGCGGTCGCCAGTCGTTCGGACAGACCTTTCTCGTTGTAGTCGTTCATCAGGAAGCCGACGGAGCCGCGGTTCATGCCGAACACTGGCGTTCGGCGCTCGAGGTTGGCGTGCAGCGTCTCCAGCATGAAGCCGTCGCCGCCGAGGGCGACGATCACGTCGGCGGCCGCCGGATCGGCGGACCCGTACAGCTCGATCAACCGCTCACGGGCCGCGGCGGCCTCAGGTCGGTCGGATGCGGCGAAGGCGATGCGGAGGTCCGGCTGGGTCACCGATGCACGCAACCTGACCGGCGCGTTGAAGTCAAACGGCCCTTGCCGGAACCTCGATCAATGCCCGGAATGATCGGCCCGCCGACGCCGGAGAGATGGCACCCCTCAGCCAGACCCTTTCCCCCATGTCGCCGGGAGAGCTGTCGTTCAGCAAGCGTATCTCTGTCAGGAGCGCCGGATAGACGGCGCGGTCCACGCCGACGGCGGCACAGGCGTAGAACAGGGCTTCCGGCGTCTTCGCGGACATGGCCTCGCGCACCTGGGCGACTGTGAAACCGCCGAGGGTCGCCAAGGCGTGCACGAACAGGCCGAGCCGGCGTTCACGGACGGATCGGATGAGATAGCCCGCCCGCAACTGGCCCGCAGCCTGCAGCTTGGCCACCAGCCGTCGCTCCATCTCGTCGCGGTCGGGGTCGTTGGCCGGGACCGTCACCATCGTGCCAAGGCGAGCGTCATAGACTGCCTGCTGGATGACGGGTGCCAGCTTGCGCTCGTCCACGTCGAAACGGGCGGCGATCGACTGGCGCAGGGCCATGCCGACCCATTGATACATCTGCTCCGCCAGTTGTTCGGTCAGGCGTGGGTGGCGGGTGAGGGGGCCGCGCAGGGCTGCGACGCGACGGGACTGTTCGACCAGCCGGCGGATGCCGTCGAGGCTGATCTCGGCTGTCCGGTTCGAGGCGAGCGCTGTCAGGGTGGCGGGTTCCGCGCGGTCAATGATCGCGTCGGCCACCCGGCCCGTCAGGCGAGGGCGGCGGGCGATTTCGATCTGGTGCTCGAGGGTCGCCTCGACCAGAACCCGGAGCAGGTCTTCGTCCTGTAAGATCGGACTGGCGGCCAACACCGGCCGCGCGATCTCGATCTCGTCTCGCGCCAGCACATTAATCAGCGCGGGCGGTGCCCAGTCGGCGCTGGCCAGCCGTTCGGACAGAATCTTGCGGACATCCCGTTCGGCCTGACGGGCGAGGGTCAGGAAGATTTCGCTCAGGATCGGCGAGAGTTCGCCCGACGGCGGCCGCGCATCGCACAGGGCCACAACGCCTAGCAGCAGCCGCTCACGGGAGTCGGGACTCGGGTTGCGCGCGAGCGCCAGAAGGTCCGGCAAGGCCGGCGGGGCGGCCAGCGGAGCGGTGCGGAACTGAGCGACGGTCAAGGGCGTCTCCGGCGCGCCGACGATTCGGCTTCCTGAAGCGTAGCGGCAGCCCGCTAAGGCAGGGTTAACGGAAGCTGAATCTTGACGCGGACCCCGCCCGGCGCGAGCGTGACCGCGCCGCCACGAGATTGAGGACCAGGACCATGGCTGACGGAGCGACCACTTCGCTGAAATCCCGCGTCTCCGAGGCGGAGTGGAACACCCGCGTCGAACTGGCGGCGCTTTACCGCCTGGTGGCGCTGCACGGGTGGGACGACATGATCTTCACCCATGTCTCGGCGCGCGTTCCGGGGCCCGAGAAGCATTTTCTGATCAACCCGTACGGCTACTATTTTGAGGAGATGACGGCCTCCTGCCTGGTGAAGGTCGATCTGGACGGGAACATCGTTCAGGAAACGACCAGCTTCATCAATCCGGCCGGTTTCACGATCCATTCGGCCATCCATGGAGCGCGGGATGACGCCCACTTCGTGATCCACCTGCACACGGTTGCGGGCGTGGGCGTGGCAGCGCAGCAGGAGGGTCTGCTGCCGCTGGGCCAGAACGCCTGCCTTCTGCAGCATCAGGTCGCCTATCACGGCTACGAGGGGGTGGCGCTGAACCATGACGAGCGCGAGCGGCTGGTGGCGGACCTCGGCGACAAGCCGCTGATGCTGTTGCGCAACCACGGTACGCTGGCGGTGGGCCAGACGGCGGCGGCGGCGTGGATTGGAATCTTCTTCCTGGAGCGCGCCTGCGCCCAGCAGGTCGCGGCGCTGGCCGGGGGCCGTGAACACGTGCTGATGGCACCCGACGCCGCGCAGGAAGAGACTCGCGAGCAGGGCAACGGTATCGGCTTCATTTCGGCGCTGGCCTGGCCGGGCGCGCTGCGAATGCTCGATCGAAGGTCCCCGGGCTACGAAGTGTGAGCCGCGTCGGGGGGCTGCTTCTCGTATTTCTGACAGCGGCGTCGGCAAGCCCTGCCGCCGCCGGGGCCTGGACGCAGCCGAAGGGCAAGGCCCAGGTCATCCTCAAGTTCGAGGACATGCGAGCCGACCAAGGCTTCGATCCCGATGGCGTGCTGGCACCCCTTCCGGCTGAACGGCGGGACACCTCGGTGGGCATTTTCGCGGAGTATGGCCTCACCGACCGACTGACGGTGCAGTTCAAGGGGGACTGGCAGTCGGGCGAGGACGCGTTCGTTGACTTCGAAGGCCGCGGTCCGATCGAATTGGGCGTGACGTGGCAGGCCTGGCGGAATGACACCAGCGCCGTCAGCCTGTACGCGGGTTATGCGGATGGCGGGGAGGGTCGCAACGCGGGCTATGCGCCGCCCGGGCAAGGCGATCAGGACTGGGAGGTGCGGGCCTCTGCCGGGCATTCGCTATCCAGGGCCCTGGGGCCAATCCCGGCCGGGGCGTTCGTCGAGGTTCAGGCGGCCCGGCGGATGCGGCAGGGGCTGGCGGATGAAACCCGCGTCGACCTGACGGCAGGCGCACGGCTGGGCAGCGACTGGTTGCTGTTGGCACAAGCCTATGGAGGAGCGGCTGACGATGGCGGACCGCGCTGGCTCTCGGTCGAAACGACGGTGGTCCGCGACCTCGGCGACTGGAGCCTGCAGGCGGGCTGGCGGCAGACCGTGGTGGGTCGCGAAACGCCGGATTCCTCCGGGCCCGTGATCGGACTTTGGCGGCGTTTCTAGGTCGCTGAAAACAGCGGCGAATTGCCGCGACGGATTCAGGAACAGCCGACGTTGCAGAGACTTTGGTTGCGTCGACGGCGGGAGCCGCTAAGTCGGCCTTTCCCCCCTCGCCGGAGCCTGTCCCCGCGTGATCAAACGCCACTTCTTCCTGGCCGCCGCAGCCGTTCTGCTCGGCCTGATGGTCCTGGCCGTCATCCTGCGCATCGCCTTAGCGGGGGACGACAAGGGCGGGGGCCAGGGTGGACGCGGCGGACCGGGCGGCGGACGTGGCCAAGCGGTTTCGCAGACGGTTGTGTCGCCCCGGGAATTCACCGACGAAATTCGTGTGCTCGGCGTGGCGCGTGGCCGCCGCTCGGTCAATATCACATCGTCAACGAGCGAACTGATCACCCGCGTGCTTTTCACCGACGGGCAGCGCGTGTCCGCGGGGACGCCGCTGGTCGAACTGCAGGCACGGGAAGAGGACGCTGACATCATCGAGGCGCGCTCACGGGTGGCGCAGGCCCGGCGAGAGTATGACCGGTACCGCGAACTGGCCGAGCGCGGAGTCGCCCCCCGGGTCACCGCCGAAAACGCCGAGACCGCGCTGGAGGCCGCCCAGGCCGGGCTATCCGCCGCCCACGCGCGCCGGGGGGATCGTCTGATCCGGGCCCCCTTCGCCGGGGTGCTGGGTCTTTCCACGGTCACCGCAGGCACGCTGATCAATCCCGGTACGGTGATCACCACTCTGGACGACACCGGCGTCATCCGTGTCGATTTTCCGCTTCCAGAGCGCTACCTTTCGGCCCTGAGGTCCGGCGTCCCCATCGTGGCGACCGCCGACGCCCTGGGCGGCGAGACCTTTTCCGGGCGCATCGCCCTTATCGACACGCGGGTGAACGAACAGACCCGCTCAGCGACGGCGCGAGCCGAGATTCCCAATGCGAGCGGCCGCATCCGGCCCGGCATGCTGATGCGTGTCTCAGTCAGACAAGGGGTCAGGCAGAGCCTGGCCGCGCCCGAGGCGGCGGTGCAGTACGAGGGTGACAGCGCCTTCGTCTTCCGCATCGCGTCGGGCGATCGGGGCCTGACCGCCCAGCGGCTGGCCGTCGACACCGGTGCCGTCGAGAACGGGTTTGTGGAGATACGGTCCGGCCTGAACAGCGGAGACAGGATCGTCGCCTCAGGTCTGAACCGCATCCAGCCCGGATCGCCGGTCACCGTCGCCGGCCAGCCCGGTGCGCCGTCGCGGGCCAGGGGTGCCGGCCAATGATGCTGTCGGACATCTCCGTCCGCCGGCCGGTGTTCGCGGCGGTCGCGGCGATCGTTCTGTGCGTGATCGGGGCCGCCGCCTTCTTCTTCCTGCCCGTAAGGGAACTGCCGGACGTCGATCCGCCGATCGTCTCGATCAACACCAGCTACGCCGGAGCATCCGCCGAGGTTATCGAGAGCCGGATCACCGAGCCCATCGAGCAGCGGATAGCGGGCATCCAGGGCATCGAGCGCATCAACTCGACCAGCCGCGACGGCCGCTCCAGTGTCCGCATCGAATTCTCTCTCGACCGCGACATCGACAGCGCCGCCAACGATGTGCGGGACCGCGTTTCGAGGGTTCTCGGCAGCCTGCCCGATCAGGCCGATCCGCCGGAGGTGGCCAAGGCCGACACCGACAGCCAGCCGATCATGATCCTGTTCCTGCGGTCCAGCGAGATGGATCGTCTGGCTCTGACGGACTACGCCGACCGCTACCTGCTCGACCGGCTGGCGACGGTCCCCGGGGTCGCCCAGGTTCAGATCTACGGCGAGCAGCGCTACGCCATGCGCGTCTGGCTGGATCCCGCGGCCCTGGCCGCGCGCGGCCTGACCGTGACCGATGTCGAGTCGGCGCTGACCAGTCAGAACGTCGAACTGCCCGCCGGGGCGCTCGATTCCGGAGAGAAGAACTACACCGTGCGGGTCGCCCGCAACTATGCGCTGCCCGAGGATTTCCGGCAGCTGCCGATCGGCTCGCGGGGCACAGCCGGAACGGCGTCCGGGACCCAGACCGGCTCCTCCAGCGGAGCCTTGCAGCCGCAAACCGCCTATGTGACTCGTCTGGGCGACATCGCGCGCGTCGAGGAGGCTCCCGAGGAGGAGCGCAGGCTGTTCCGGGGCAACGGACTGGACCAGATCGGACTGGCCATCACCCGTCAGGCCCAGTCGAACGATCTGGCCATATCAGACGGCGTTCGGCAGATGCTGCAGCAGGTGCAGTCCAGCCTGCCCGCCGGGACCGAACTCGTCGTCGGATCGGACAATTCAGTCTTCACCGCCCACGCCATCGATGAGGTGTGGATCACCATCGGCATTTCGCTGGCGCTCGTGGCCCTCGTGAATTTCGTTTTCCTGGGCACGCTGAGGGCTGCCTTCATTCCGTCGATCGTGGCACCGATCTGCTTGCTGTCGACCTTCATCATCCTCGCCCCGCTGGGCTTCTCGCTGAACCTGCTGACGCTGCTGGCCCTGGTGCTGGCCATCGGCTTGGTGGTGGACGACGCCATCGTGGTGACCGAGAACATCCAGCGTCGCATCGACCACGGTGAACCGCCGCTGGTGGCGGCCGAGCGTGGGGCGCGGCAGGTGTTCTTCGCTGTCGTGGCCACCACGGTGGTGCTGCTTTCGGTGTTCGCGCCACTACTGTTCCTGCCGGGCTATGTCGGGCGTCTGTTCGTTGAACTGGCGGCGACGATCGCGGCGGCCGTGGCGTTTTCGGCCTTCCTCGCGCTCAGCCTGTCGCCGATGCTGGCGTCCAGGATCCTGCGGCCGGCCTCGGGATCGGGCTGGGTGGCCCGCCGCGTGGACCGCGGCATGGAGGCGCTGAAGAATTCTTACCGGGACTCTTTAACGCTGTTGCTGGGCCGGCGGGTGGCCGTCGGCGGCGTCATCGGTCTGATCGTTCTGGTGGGTGCCGGTGCCGCAGCCATGTTCTTCACCCTGCCGAGCGAACTGGTGCCGCCGGAAGACCGAGGCCGGATCGTCGGCCGGGTCCAGGGACCGGAGGGCGCGGGCTTCGACTACACCCGCCGGATCATGCTGGGCCTCGAGCCCATCCTTGCGGAATACCGGGAGTCGGGAGAGGTCGAGAGCTATCTGATCTCCGCCCCGGGCTTCGGCGGCGGCAGCTTCAACTCCGGCAATGCGGTGCTCACCCTGAAGGACTGGTCGGAGCGCGACCGATCGGCCGACGAGATCGCCCAGGAGCTGAACCAGAAACTGCGCGGCCAGACTGACGCCCAGGTCAATGTGAGCGTGCCCGGTGCCTTCCAGCGCGGCGGCGGCAACTCCAACTCGATCGAAATGGTCATGACGGGTGCCGAGTACGAGGACATGTTCCAATGGGTCCAGCCGATCATGGCCGCGGCCCAGCAGAACCCGGGCTTCTCGCGACCACGCCTCGACTACGAGCCAAACGCCCCGCGACTGCTTGTGGATGTCGATCCGCAGAAGGCCGCCGCTCTGGGGGTGTCGTCCCAGGAGATCGGGCGAACCCTGCAGACCATGTTCGGGTCCCGTCGGGCCACGACCTACATCCGGGGGGGACAGGAATACGATGTCATCCTGCAGACCGAGATCGAGAACCGGCGCTCTGTCGGCGATCTGGAGGCCTTGTACGTCTCGACCGGTGGCGGTCAGCTGGTGCCCCTGTCGGCGGTGGTCACCACCCAAACCTCGGGCGACACGCCGGATCGGCGCCGGCTGGACCGGCAGCGCAGCATCACCCTGAGCGCTGACCTGAACCCGGGCACGACCCTCGCCGACGCCATGGATTTCCTGAGCGAGGCGGCGGCGACCCAGACGCAGGGCGTGGCCACGATCCAGTGGGGCGGTGCCGCGCGCGACCAGCAGGAGGCGGGCAGCGCCGTGGGATGGGCCTTCGCCCTGGCTCTTTTGCTGGTCTTCCTGGTTTTGGCGGCTCAGTTCGAGAGCTGGATCACGCCCGCGGTGATCATGCTGACCGTGCCGCTGGCCGCCGCCGGGGGGCTGTTCGGCCTCGTTATGGCCGGCTCAAGCCTGAACATCTACAGCCAGATCGGTCTGATCATCCTGATCGGGGTGGCGGCCAAAAACGGCATTCTGATCGTCGAGTTCGCCAACCAGCTGCGTGATCAGGGCCGTTCGATCCATGAGGCGATCATCGAATCGTCGACCCTGCGCCTGCGGCCCATCATCATGACCTCGATCGCCACCGCCTTCGGAGCCTTGCCGCTGGTGCTGTGGCAGGGCGCGGGGGCTGGCAGCCGTCAGACCATTGGCGTCGTCATCTTCGCCGGTGCCATGTTCGCGACCCTGCTGACCCTGTTCGTCGTGCCCGTGATCTACGGCGTGCTAGCCCGCTTCACCCGCTCGCCGGACTACACCGCCCGCAAGATCGAGGAATGGGAGGCGAAGGAGGCCAGCGCCAACGACGCCCTTCCGGAGGCCGCCGAGTGAATCAGGGCACCGGCGGCGGGGCGTAGCCCGTTTCGACCTTCAGGAAGGCGATGACGTCGCGGCGGTCCGTCTCGTCCGGGATGCCGGCGAAGCTCATCTTTGTGCCCTTCAGGAAGGTCCGCGGATTCTCGAGCCAGTGGTCCAGCCGCTCGCCGTCCCAGGTGAAGCCCGCCTGTTGGACTGCAGTCGAGTAGTTGTATGTCGACACGGCCCCCGCCTGACGGCCGAAGACGCCGTAAAGGTTCGGCCCGGTCATGTTCGAGCCCCCCTCGGCAATGGTGTGGCAGGCGCGGCAGCGGGCGAAGACGCGGCGGCCGTTCTCGAGATCGGCCTGGCTCCACGGCGCAGGGAGGGAGGCCAGGATGGCGGCCTTCTGCTCCGCGGTCGGCACCGGGCGGGCCGGAGCCGACCGCGCTTCGCCGCCGCCCTCTCCGCAAGCCGCGAGACCAAATGTGGCGAGGGCGGCGAGGGCGGGACGGTTCATGTGCGGGCTCCAATATCGGCCCAGTGATAGCCGAACCGGCGGTCGGGACAAATCCCGCGACGCTTCAAAGGTGGACGGACGCCATTCGCACCTGATAATCACTGTCAAAGAGGCGCGACGATCGCGCCGTGCGTGAGCGTCATGTCGGACACCATAAAATTGAGCCAGGCCCATCGGGGCGACCAGGGGGTAATCGTCCAGGTCGGCGATCATTGTCACCATGACGAGCACGCGCTCGAGCTGGAGCGTCGCCTGCTGGAGCTGGGCTTCGTCGAGGGCGCGCGGGTCGAACTGCTGCACGAGGGCCTGCTGGGTCGTGACCCCATCGCGATGAAGGTCGACGACATGCGGGTGGCCTTGCGCCGGCACGAGGCGGAGAGCCTGACGGTCCGTCTCGATGCCGCCTCCCGCGAGGTTGCGGCCTGATGGATATGGCGGTTCGGATCGCCCGGGTTGCGCTCGTCGGAAATCCCAACAGCGGCAAGACGGCGCTGTTCAACGCCCTGACCGGCGCCCACCAGAAGGTGGCCAACTACGCGGGAGTCACGGTCGAGCGGAAGGAAGGCATGATCCGCGGCGCGGACGGGCGCAGCCTGTCGGTTCTCGATCTGCCGGGCACCTATTCGCTGCGCGCTCGCAGTCCGGATGAGGAAGTCACCCGCGACGCGGTGCTCGGACGCTTGGCCGGCGAGACGCCGCCGGACGTCATCGTCTGTGTGGCCGACGCCACCAACCTGCGCCTGATCCTGCGGCTGGTGCTGGAGCTGAAAGCTGTGGGTCGGCCCATGCTGCTGGCCCTGAACATGTATGACATTGCCCAGCGGCAGGGGCTGCGGATCGACCTGGAAAAGCTGTCGGCCGAACTGGGCGTGGCGGTGGTTCCAACCACGGCGACGCGGCGGCGTGGCATTGAGGATCTGGTCGCGGCGATCGACGCTGCCGCGGGCACGCTGTCGGCGACAGCGGACAGCGCCTGGACCGCCCCCGACGCCGCCGCCCTGCGCGTCACGGCGCGTGAGGCCGAGCGGATCATGAAGGCCTGCGTCCAGCCGCCCGAACGGCCTGACACCCTGACGGGCAAGATCGATGGCGTGCTGCTGCATCCGGTCGGCGGGCTGGTCATCCTGCTGACCCTGCTGTTCGTCATGTTCCAGGCGGTGTTCACCTGGGCGACGCCGCTGATGGACGGGATCGAGGCCGGCCTTGGCCTGCTCGGGGGCTGGGTGGCGACAGTCATGCCCGACGGCATCTGGCAGAGCCTGATCGTCGACGGACTGATCTCGGGCGTCGGCAGCGTTCTGGTCTTCCTGCCGCAGATCCTGATCCTGTTCCTGTTCATCATCCTGCTCGAAGACTTCGGCTACATGGCCCGCGCGGCCTTCCTGATGGACCGGATCATGGGCGGTGCGGGTCTGCACGGGCGGGCTTTCATTCCGCTGCTGTCCAGCTTCGCCTGCGCGATTCCCGGCGTCATGGCGGCGCGGGTGATCGACTCCAAGCGCGACCGGCTGACGACCATCATGGTGGCACCCCTGATGACCTGTTCGGCGCGGATCCCGGTCTACACACTGATCATCGCCGCCTTCATTCCGAATGAGACGGTCTGGGGTTTCGCCAATCTGCAGGGGTTGGTGATGTTCGGTCTCTACGCGGCGGGCATTGTCAGCGCTCTGGTCGTGTCCTTCGTCATCCGCAAGGTGTTCTGGCGCGGGGCGGTCGAGCCCTTCATGATGGAGTTGCCGGCCTACAAGACCCCAGACGTACGCAGCGTGTTGTTCAATCTCTGGATTCGGGCCCGGATTTTCCTGGAGCGGGCCGGGCGGATCATCCTGCCGCTGATGGTGCTGGTCTGGGTTCTGTCGACCTTCCCGTATCCGCCGGAAGGCGCAACCCAGCCGGCCATCGACTACAGCTTCGCCGGCATGATCGGCCATGCGCTGGAACCCCTGTTCGCGCCCATCGGCTTCAACTGGCAGATGGTGATCGCGCTGATCCCCGGGATGGCCGCGCGGGAAGTGGCCGTCGCCGCGCTCGGGACCGTCTATGCGGTCGCCGACCCCGAGAGCGCGACCAGCTTGCTGGGCGCCACCCTGGCCGCGCAGTGGTCGCTGGCCACGGGGCTGGCCTTCCTGGCCTGGTACGTCTTCGCACCGCAGTGCGTCGCCACCCTGGGCGTGGTCAAGCGTGAGCTGAACTCGTGGAAGTGGATGTGGGTCATGGTGATCTACATGTTCGGCCTCGCCTATCTGGCCGCGTTTGTGACCTTTAGGGTGGCTGTGGCGCTGGGGGGCGGCTAGCCAGGATTCTCGCTCGTTGAGCGAACCATGGTTGACAAATCCTTTCAAATTCTGCGTCTCCTTGGTTCGTCCGGGGAATTGACAATGCTGTCGCCACTGAAGCCGTTGCTTTGCAGGCACGATTTTTACTGGTCCGAGCGGCATCGCTCGGAGCGTTGCCGTCGTTGCGGGAAGCGGCAGGCGGTCGAGATCGAGAGAAATCCGGCGGACCAGCCTGTCGCCGGCCTGACCGATCTGACGCCCCCGCGGGTCGCGCTGGACGGCTTGTCGGCTTTCGCTCCGGTGGACGGCACCTTCATCGATTTCCAGGAGCCGGCACCGCGCCGGAATGTTCGTTCGCCCGGGATGATCCGGCCCAGCGCCAAGGTGCTGAAGGCGCAGGCCTGGGAGCGACGCGAGATGTTGCTGGCGCGGATCGACAATCTGATCGATGGCCAGCGCCCAAGCCGGGAGGAGGCGATCGACGCCGTCCTGGCGGTCATCGAGGACGCTCATTCGGCCGAACCGGTGCTGTTCGGCCAGGATGCGGCGGGGCATTTCGCCCGCCTGCATGAAGCCAGGACGGCTCCGCGATGCTGAGCGCCCATCCCCCGATCACGCGTCCGTCGGACAAGGGCCTGTTGGGCGTTTGCCGTTCCATGCTCTGCCGTCACCAGTGGGACATGAGCCGAAGCCGCAAGGGCACGTTCGTGTGCCGGGCATGCGGGGCCCGCAAGACCTGACGGACTGGTGCCGGTTGCAGGAATCGAACCCGCGACCTTCGGTTTACAAAACCGCTGCTCTACCAGCTGAGCTAAACCGGCGCCCGTCGTGACGGCGGTCCTTATGCTGGCGAGCCGCCGCTGACGCAAGATCAGTCGAGCGCCGCGGCGATGCGATCGGCGAGGGCGCGCAGCGTCTCGGGTTTGGCCATGGGGGCGTGGCCGTGGCCCTTCATGGGACGGTCGGCCCAGCGCGGAATGATGTGGAAATGCAGGTGGAAGACGGTCTGGCCGCCAGCGTCTCCGTTCAGTTGCATGATCTGGAAGCCCTCGGGATCGAGCGCCCTGACCACGGCCCGGGCGGTGCGCTGGGTCGCGGCGGCGAGGCGGGCGAGGACGTCCGGCTCCATGTCGAGCAGGGTCCGGGCGGTCGAGGTCTTCGACACGATCAGCGCATGGCCCTCCGACTGGGGGAAGACGTCCATGAAGGCCAGGACGTGGTCGTCCTCCCAGATCTTCACTGCCGGGATTTCGCCACGCAGGATTTTCGCGAAGATGTTGTCGGGGTCGTAGGGGTGTTGAAGGCTCATCGCGGGCTCCGTGGGTCTCGGCCATGATCGTAGGAACCGGGGCCGGAACCGTGGAGCCCGACGCGCGGTTTCGGGCTATTGTGACGCCCGATTCGGGAGACAGCCATGCTTCGCTTCATCGTCCAGTTTCTGGTCACCTGCTTCGGCCTGTGGCTGTCGTCGCAGGTCGTGGACGGGGTGGACTTCCTGTCCAGCGGATCGCTG
>JBBQOK010000035.1:0-18283 GCA_038330765.1 Caulobacterales bacterium
TCAGGCCAGCGTCGCACAAACGGGCCAGCACATAGGCCTCGTCGGTCTCTTCGATCGACAGGAGGTGGATGGAGACGCGGGCCATGCCCTATTCAGCCGATCCTTCAGTAAGCGTCCATGATCTGGGTCAAGCCGCGACCCGGTCACCAAGATTTTCGATCGCAATTCCGCTGGTGGAGGTCGCGTCGGACACGTCGATCACCTGTTCGCACAGGGCGGTGGGTGCCGATCGGTGACTGACAAGGATCAGGCCCTGGCGGCGCGATGAGAGACGACGCACGAGACCGTCCAGCACCCGGGCCTCGGTTTCGCTGTCCAGACCTTCGGTCGGTTCGTCCAGCACCATCCAGGGCGCATCGCGCAGATAGGCACGCGCCAGCCCAAGCCGTCGGCGCTCGCCTCCGGACAGACGATCTGCGTTCTCGCCCAGAACAGTGTCCAGACCGGCCGGCAGTCCCCTGACCCGGTCGGCCAGGCAGGCATCGCCCAAGGCTGCCCAGAGATCATCGTCCGAAGCCTGTGGATCGGCGAGTCGAAGATTGTCTGCGACCGACCCCGCCAGCAGGCGGACGTCCTGCGACGCATAGGCGAAGCGGGCGCGAACGGCGTCAGGATCGGCGTTCTGGAGAGCCACGCCGCCTACGAGACACGAGTCAGTACCGGAGGGGCGCAGGCTCATCACGGTCTCGATCATCCGCGTCTTGCCTGAGCCGGAGGGCCCAACCACGCCCAGACGGAAGGGGGGCGCTATCTCCAGCCCGGCCGACCGAATGATGATGGCGTCGCCTACCATCGGTGCCGCGGGCACCGGGACACTCGCTTTCGCCGCATCATCCAGAACCTCCTCGAGGCGTATCATGGCCTCCTTTGCCGCTCCGTTCTGCCGCAAGCCCGCCGTGAGGGCCGCGGCGGCCTCCAGTCCGGTCACGGACGCCAACGCCGCGAGGGCGACGAGGGGCAAGGGGGCCGTGACGGACGCCGAGATGACCCCGATCACGGTCCCGGCCAGGATCGCCGTCTGGAATACTGTGATCCAGCCGCCGGCCACAGAGTCGTCCCCCTTGCGACGATCCAGGATCCGCGCCGCGCCGCCCACCTGATCGGCGGCCCAGCCCTCAAGACCGTAGGCCCGCAATTCGGGGGCCGCCGCCTGCAGCGCGGAGAGACGATCCTTGAACAGGCCCATGGCGACCTGGACCCGTCGCCCGGCCGGGTCCACGACAAGGCGTCCGATCAGGAGCCCACCGAGACAGGTGATAGCGATGCCGCCCGCAACGACGAAGGCGGCCAGGGGGCCGGTGAGCAGCGCCAGGCCGATCGCTGCCAAGGCACCCGCACCTGCGCCCCATGGGCCGCTCAGCCGCACGAACAGGGTCTGGACGGCGTCCACGTCCTGGATCATCCGGGCTGAAGCCTCGCCGCTGGACAGGCTGAACGCCCGACGGGGCGGAGCCGCGGCCAGCCGCGCGAACAGCAACGGGCGGAGACGGGCCAGGGCCTTGAGCGCGGCGGCGTGACCGCTGACGCGCTCGGCATAGCGAGAAGCCGTCCGGACGATGGCCAGCATCCGGATCACGGCGGCTGGAAGCAGATAGTTGAACGTCTGGGCGACTGCGAAGCCGCCGGCTCCGGCGATCGCCGCCCCCGTGATGAACCAGCCGGACAGACCGAGCAGCATCACTGAGGCGACGGATAGAAGGGCGGCCGACAAAGCCGCGAGCCGCAGCCGCCCGCGCTGGTAGTGGCGCTGCTCGGCCAGCAGGGCTTTCAGGCTCAGGTCGCCCGCACTCACAGCCGTACCACGCGGTCGGCCAGGGCGATGACCGCCTCGGAATGGGTCGCGATGAGCGTGGTGCGGCCTTCGGCGGCCGCGCGAATCACGGCGAGCACGGCGGTTTCAGAGGCGGGATCCAGATTGGCGGTGGGTTCGTCCAGCAGAAGCAGGCGGGAAGGCGACAGCAGGGCCCTCGCCAGGCCGAGGCGGCGGCGCTCGCCGCCCGAAAGCCCTCCGCCGCGTTCGTCGAGGATGCGGCCCAGATCGCCTTGGAGACCCGCGCGGGCGGCAGCGTCGCGAACCGCCTCAGCGCTCGCGCCGGGCCTCGCCAAGGCAATGTTGTCGTAGACGGTGCCAGGTGCCACGACGGGGCTCTGGCTGGCCCAGCCGACTGCGCCGGCGAAGGAATCAGTATGCGACAGACTGTGGCCTCCGATCTGGACCGCTCCCGACGAAAGCGGCGCGAGGCCGAGCAGCAGATGAAGCAGGCTGGTCTTGCCCGAGCCGCTGGGGCCGACCAGGGCCACGATCGCTCCAGCCGGTACATGAAGGTCGAAATCGACGATTGCGGGCGTGT
The DNA here is from genome assembly GCA_038330765.1 of Caulobacterales bacterium. GTDB lineage: Bacteria > Pseudomonadota > Alphaproteobacteria > Caulobacterales > Caulobacteraceae > Brevundimonas. The sequence continues at coordinate 2,352 of JBBQOK010000035.1, forward strand.
CGTCGCCATAACGGATCGTGACCGATCGAAAATCGAGATCCGGGGCGCTTGACCACCGGCGCGACGTCGGGGCGATGACGGGCTGAGCCGGCCCGCGGGCGGCCATGGAAGGCGCGGCGGCTTCGGCGGCCTGTTTCTCATGATAGGCGGCGGCCAGTCGGCGCATCGGCGCATAGACCTCGGGCGCCAGCGCCAACACGAAGAAGGCCCGACCTAGGTCCAGCGTCTCGGGCACTGGAAACGGCAGGATGCGCAACAGGTTGAAGCCGCAGTAGACCGCGACCAGTGCCACCGAGAGCGCCGAGAAGAACTCGAGCACGGCGGACGAAACGAAGGCAACCTTGAGCACCCGTCCTGTTCGTTTTTCCAGTTCGTCGGCCGCGCGGGCGATCTCGCGCGTGGTGCGCCCCTCGGCCTGGAAGGACAGCAGGGTGGGCAGGGCGCGGACGCGGTCCAGGAAAAGGCCTGACAGCCGTTCCAGCGCCTGAAACTGGCGACGGCTCTCGGCGGCCGCTGCGCCCCCGGCCAGGGCCATGCCGACGACGAAGGGGATCAGGGTCAGCAAGAGGATGCCGGCAACGACCGGGCTGGCCAGGGCGCAGGCCGCGATCACGATCAGGGGCGACACGGTTGCGGCCATGCGAACGGGCGCGAAGCGGGCGACATGGCCGTCAAGCGTTTCGACCGCCTCGACGACCGCGCTGAGGGCGGCGGCGGCGGGTCGACGTCCTGCGAACAGGTCGGCGACAATCCCCTGTCTGACGTCGCCTTTGACCGCGGCCGCGGCCCTGGCGGAAACGAGGGTCGCGGCCTGGGCCGTCAGGCCCCTCAACAGCAAGCTCGCGCCGGCCAGAATCAGCCAGGGAATGGCTTCCGCCACCGATCGCTCGAGCGCGCCGATGGCCAGGCCCAGACCGGCCGCGAATCCGATCGCCGGCACGACGTCGGCGACGACCAGGGCCGCCGAGAGACTCAGCAGCCGGCGATGGGGCAGACCCGCGGCCTTGAGCCAGGAAGCGGGAGAGAGAGAGGAAAGGGCGTCCGCCGTCATGGGTCCGCCCTAGCTGCCGCTGACGACGACGGCCTTGATCGAGATCAAGGCGGCGCGTCGCGCCCAGTCGTAGGCGAAGGCTCGTCGGTCGTCGGACCGGCGCTGCGGAGCCTGATTCCATGATTGACCTCGAGGTCGTCGACCTGTCCCGGCTGCAGTTCGCGCTGACGGCTTTGTATCACTTCCTGTTCGTGCCGTTGACGATCGGCCTGTCGTTCATGCTGGTCATCATGGAGAGCATCTATGTGATGACCCGCCGCCCGATCTGGCGGACTATCACCCGGTTCTGGGGCCTGCTGTTCGGGATCAATTTCGCGCTGGGCGTGGCGACCGGGATCACCATGGAGTTCCAGTTCGGGATGAACTGGTCCTATTTCTCGCACTACGTCGGCGACATCTTCGGCGCCCCGCTGGCCATCGAGGGCCTGATGGCCTTCTTCCTGGAAGCGACCTTCGTCGGGCTGATGTTCTTCGGCTGGGACAAGCTGAGCCGGGTCGGCCACCTGTTCGTCACCTTCATGGTGGCGCTGGGCACCAATCTGTCGGCGCTGTGGATCCTGATCGCCAACGGCTGGATGCAGAATCCGGTCGGCGCGACCTTCAATCCCGACACGATGCGCATGGAGGTTTCGGACTTCATGGCCGTGCTGTTCAATCCGGTGGCCCAGGCCAAATTCGTTCATACGGTCAGTGCCGGCTATGTCATCGCGGCGGTCTTCGTCCTGGGCATATCAGCCTTCTATCTGCTCAAGGGTCGCCACAAGGGCTTCGCCAAACGCTCGATGACGGTCGCGGCGGCCTTCGGCCTGGCGGCCTCCCTCTCGGTCGTCGTGCTGGGCGACGAGAGCGGCTACGCCCTGACCGACAACCAGAAAATGAAGCTGGCGGCGCTGGAGGCCATGTGGCGCACCGAGCCCGCACCCGCCGGTCTGACCGCCTTCGGCATCCCCAGTCTGAAGGACCGTCAGACCCATTATGAGGTCAAGATCCCCTACGTGTTGGGACTGATCTCCACCCGCAGCATCGACAAGCCTGTCGAAGGCATCCTCGAACTGGTCGCGACCGCCGAGACCCGCATCGAATCCGGCGTTCTCGCCTATGACGCCCTGGAACGGGTCAAGGCCGATCCGACGGACATGGCCGCGCGCGCCGCGTTCGAGGCCAACCGCCGCGACCTCGGCTATTCCCTGCTGCTCAAACGCTATGTCGCCGACCCGCGCGACGCCACGCCGGAGCAGGTGGTGCTGGCGGCCTGGAGCACCGTGCCCAATGTGCCGGTGATGTTCTGGTCCTTCCGCATCATGGCCGGGATCGGGTTCCTGATGATCGGCCTGTTCGCCACTGCCTTTGTGCTGTGCACCCTGCGCAAGCACGAGACCCGCTGGTTCCTGTGGCTGGCCGTGTTCGCCATTCCCCTGCCGTGGATCTCGACCGAGCTGGGCTGGATACTCGCCGAAGTGGGACGCCAGCCGTGGGCGGTGGAGGGGGTGCTGCCGACCTTCCTTGGAGCGTCCAGCCTCAGTGTGTCTCAGCTGTGGGCCACCCTCATCGGCTTCACGGTCCTCTACGGAGCCCTGGCGGTTGTCGAGGTCGGGCTCATCCTGAAGACGATCAAGAAGGGGCCGTTCGCGGAGATCGACCTGTTCGGCCTGGACCTCTCTCCGGAGATCCCGGACCCGACCGGTGGACCGGACCGCTCCGACCCCATGCCCAAGCCCGCCGTCGCCTGACCATCCAATCCCAAGGATATCCGAGATGGAACTGCCCCTCGACTACGCCACCCTCCGCATAATCTGGTGGGGACTTCTGGGCGTGCTGCTGATCGCCTTCGCCCTGACTGACGGTTTCGATCTGGGGGTCGGAGCCCTGCTGCCTTTCGTGGCAAAGACCGACGAGGAACGCCGCATGGTAATCAACACCGTCGGCGCGACCTGGGAAGGCAACCAGGTCTGGTTCATTCTGGGCGGCGGCGCGATCTTCGCGGCTTGGCCGTTCGTCTATGCCGTCAGTTTCTCGGGCTTCTACCTGGCCATGTTCCTGGTGCTGTCGGCGCTGATCCTGCGGCCGGTCGCCTTCAAATACCGCTCCAAGCGTCCGGACAAGCGCTGGCGCACATTCTGGGACTGGGCGCTGTTCATCGGCGGCTTCGTGCCGGCGCTGGTTTTCGGCGTCGCTGTCGGCAACGTCCTCCTGGGCGCGCCCTTCCGCCTCGATGGCGATCTGCGGTCCTTCTACGAGGGCAGTCTGCTGGGCTTGTTCACGCCCTTCAGCCTGCTGTGCGGCCTGCTCTCGGTCGCCATGCTGGTGCTTCACGGGGCGGCCTGGCTGGGCCTCAAGGCGGAGCGGGGCCCGGTCCAGGCGCGCGCCCGCACCTTTGGCACCATAGCCGGCCTGGCGAGCTTGGCGCTGTTCATCGGCGGCGGCCTGTTTGTCGCCTTCGGGGACCTCGGCTTCCGCATCGTCGGCCTGATCGATCCCTCGGGCATGTCCAACCCGTTGCGCACCGCGGTCGTGGCGGCACCCGGTGCCTGGCTCGACAACTACACCGCCGCGCCGTGGACGATCGCCGCGCCCGTGCTCGGTCTTCTCGGGACGGCGGTTGCCCTGGCAGGTCTCTGGCGACGGTCCGAGCCGCTGGCCTTCGGTGGCTCGTCGCTCGGCACTGTCGGCATCATCTCGACAGTGGGCCTGGCGATGTTCCCCTTCATCCTGCCCAGCTCGATCGACCCCAGCTCCAGCCTTACCGTCTGGAACGCCTCATCGACCCATCTGACGCTGTTCATCATGCTGGGCGTGACCATCGTCTTCCTGCCCCTGATCCTGATCTACACGGCTTGGGTCTATCGGGTGCTCTGGGGACGGAGCAGCTCGACCGAGTTCAACACCAACCCCGACCTCTACTGATCGCAGAAGGACAGACACCATGTGGTATTTCGCCTGGATTCTCGGCGTTGGACTGGCCGTCGCCTTCGGCGTGTTGAACGGCGTCTGGCACGAGTTCCATCTTTTCGATGAGGGTGACCTGGGCCTTTCGGAACCTGATCGGGACGGCGGCGAAACCGGCGCGCGGGTTCTCGTCGTGCCCCAGCCCGTGGACACGGTTGAGACGTCAGGCCTGCGTGGCTAACGCCGACGCTTTCCACGCATGGCTGTGGCAGCATCACGCAACGGGGGGCTCTCTGGAGCGCCCGGTCCGGTCGCCGCAGAGCCGACGCGGCGGCCGACCACCAGCACCTCGCCGGCCTTGCCGCTGGGATAGTCGCCCGGCGCGTCGACGACAGCGTCGATGCGCGAGTCCGGAAGCAGCGAGCCATAGAAACTTGCGGCTTCTTCGGCCTGTCTGTCGAACCAGAGACAGGGGATGATTTTCTGGCGCGGGGGCAGGGCTGACATCAGGCGTCTCCATGGTGGGTGGCCGACAATATTAAACCGAACGGTTAAATGCGAGCGCGGCCCCCCCTTGCGGTTCCAGGGGGCGGCGGGCAGACAGGCCTCCATGGTCCCGACCCTCTACGGCATCCCCAATTGCGACACGGTCAGGAAGGCGCGCGTCTGGCTGGACCAGCACGGCATCGCCTACGCCTTCCACGACTACAAAAAGGCCGGGATCGATCGCGCAACGTTGAAGGGCTGGGTCGAGGCGCACGGCTGGGAGGTGGTGCTGAACCGCGCCGGCACGACCTTCCGTGCGCTGCCGGACCCGGAAAAGTCGGACCTGACGGCTGACAAGGCCATCGCCCTGATGCTGGCGCAGCCGTCGATGATCAAACGGCCGGTGCTGGACGTCGGCGGCCGGACAACAGTTGGGTTCAAGCCCGACGTTTACGCCGGCGTGTTCGTCTAGGCGATCAGCCCTCGACGTCGACCTCGGGCCGGTCGTGGCCGTCGGCCCGCTCGGTGATCCAGCGGCCGGACGCATCGGCGTATTCGATCAGGGCGTCCTCATCAGGCACCTTCTGCTCGTGCGCCGCCGCCGCGGCCGCCGCCCGCGCCGAGTCGTGGTCCGGATAGGTTTCGGAGAAGGTGTCGCCCAGCCGATAGGCCCAGCCCCCGTCATGTTCGACGATGCGATAGGTGATCTGGACCATCAGGCGTTCTCCAAAGGGGGCGGATCAGGCGACCGCGACAGGGCGACCGCAAATGGGCGAACGCGGCGCAGGCGCGGCAGTTGCCGCAAGCGAACAGATCGCCGCCTTGCCCCGCCTTACGAAAGTTTCATCTCACCCGGCGCATCTGTACAGCTCTGCCGCCGCCTCTTGTCGTCATAAGGCCGAAGCATCAGGCTCCGGTTTCGAGAATAAAGGGGATATCCCAATGGAAGATTTCGTTCCGGTCGTCGCGATCTGCGCCTTCTTTGGAACGGTCGTCGCCATCTTCTTCGGCCCGACCTATCTGCGGTCGCGGGAACGGCGCGAAGTTCAGGAGACCGTGCGGCGGGCTATCGACAAGGGCCAGGAAATGCCGCCTGAAGTCATCGACGCCCTGACCAGGGACGTCAAGAAGAACCTGCCCTCCAGCACACGCGACATCCGTCGCGGCGTCATCTGGCTGGCCGTCGGGGTCGGCTTGAGCGCCTTCTCGCTCATCACCACCTACGGCTGGGGTGGCCGCGACGACTGGGGCAGCAATGTCGACAATGGCCTGCTGGGTCTGGCCGCCATCCCGATCACGATCGGCCTGGCCTTCATCGTCCTGAGCTTCTTCAACAAGAACAGGGACTGAGCTGGAGCGGACGGGGGAACACAACATGACCCAAGCTCTGGTCGATCGACACGACGTCGAGCTCGCGGCCCTCGCGGCGGCGGGCGGACGGCGGGAGTTCGGTGAACTTGTCCGCCGCCACGGTTCCGCGGTGCGCGCCCTCCTGCGGCGGATGGGGGCCCAGGCCTCTCTCGCCGACGACATCGCCCAGGACGCCTTCATCCAGGCGTTCCAGCGGTGCGGCGAGTTTCGCGGGGAGGGGACGTTCGCGGCCTGGGTCAAGCGGATCGCGGCGCGTCTCTACATAAAGCGGGTCGCCAAGGAGGCCCGGTATATCGCTGAAGTCGAACAGGAAGATGCCGCGCCTGCTGCCGATCAGGCGGGCCTCATGGACCTCGACGAAGCTCTCAAGGGTCTCAGCGAACCCGAACGGCTCTGTGTCTCCCTTTGTCACGGAGCGGGCATGGCGCATCCCGAGATCGCCTCCGCCCTGAATTTGCCACTCGGCACGGTGAAGTCTCATGTCAAACGTGGTCTGGATAAACTCCGCGCGCGGCTCCAACCGGAACCCGCACAGTCCCTGGGGAGAACGCAGCATGTCGGCTGATGAGTTCGATCCTTTCGTGGAGCGTCTGTTCGCGCGTACCCCCGCCATGCCCGACGCGTCCCTGTTTACGGCCCAGGTCGAGCAGCGGCTGCAGAAGGGATCCCGCGTCCGCTTCCTGGCTCTCTCGCTGGCGGGTGTTATCGGCGGTGCCGTGGCGGTCAGGGAGACCATGTCCGTCGACATCGATTTCGGTGCCCGCGAAGGCGTGGTGGCCGGGGACGCGCTCGGTCAAGGCATCCAGTCGGCGTCGTTGAGCGTCCAGAGTTCCGTCCAGTCCAGCCTGGATCAACTGGGTCTCGGCAATCTGGAACTCGGCTCGATGGGTGGCATGCAGCTGTTCTGGATCGCCGCCGGAGCTCTGATCGTGGTCGCCGCCGCCGGCGTGATGAAGCTGTCCCAGGACGTCTGAGTCCGGCCCGTCGCCCCGATCAGGGATGACGGGCCCGCCCCTGGCCCCTATCTAGGTCTCCGAACAGGAGGCCCACTATGTCCAGCCAGAAGCAGGAAGCCGTCCGCCGTATCGCCGCACCCGACATCCGCGCGCGCAAGGGCGGCGAGCCGATCGTCTGTCTGACGGCCTATGATGCCCCGACGGCGGCGCTTCTCGACGATCATTGCGACCTTCTGCTGGTCGGAGACAGCGTCGGCATGGTTGTCCACGGGATGCCCAATACGGTCGGCGTCACCCTCGAGATGATGATCCTGCACGGTCAGGCGGTGATGCGGGGCTCGAAGCGGGCCATGGTCGTCATCGACATGCCGTTCGGCTCTTATGAGGGCGGCAAGGAGCAGGCCTATGAGAACTGCGCCCGCGTCATGAAGGAGACGGGTGCCCAGGGGGTCAAGCTGGAAAGCGGCCCCACCGTCGCCGAGACCATCGCCTATCTGGTCCAGCGCGGCATACCGGTCATGGGCCACGTCGGCCTGCGCCCCCAGGCCGTGCTGACCGATGGGGCGTTCAAGGCCAAGGGCCGCACCGAGGAGGAGAGGCTGCGGGTCATGTCGGAAGCCGAGGCGACCGCCGACGCCGGCGCTTTCGCCATCGTCGTTGAGGGCGTGGCCGAAGGGCTGGCTCGTGACATCACCGAGGCGGTCGATAAGCCGACAATCGGCATCGGAGCGTCGGCCTCCTGCGATGGACAGATCCTGGTCACCCCCGACATGCTGGGCCTGTTCGACTGGACCCCGAAATTCGTCCGCCGCTATGCGAACCTGCGTACCGAGATCGACAACGCGGTCGGTGCCTATGCCGATGACGTCAAGGCCCGCCGTTTTCCTGCCGAAGTCGAGACCTACTTCTCGAAAAAGCCGGTTTCGTCCTAACCGCCGCGTTGCGGCGGATGATACGAGCCTCTAGGGTCCGGCCGGTTGGATTTTCTGCGACTTTTGGGGCGACGCTACCGTGGTTGATGTCTTCGATCAGGTCGAGGAGGAGCTTCGCTCCGATCGATACAAGCGGCTGGCCCGCACCTGGCTGCCTGTTGTCGGCGGCGTTCTTCTGGTCGCCTTGATCGCCGCGCTGGCGTGGTGGGGTTGGCAGCGGATGGAGACGTCGAAGGCCGACGAGGCCTCGATCGCTTATCAGCGCGGTCTCGAATCGCTCGACGCGAACAACGCCACCGGTGCCGACGCAGCCTTCAAACAGGCCGCTGACGTGGGCAACGCTGCCTACAAGTCGATGGCGCTGCAACACCGCGCGGGCATCGCCGTGCAGCAGAACCGCATTCCAGAGGCCATCGAACTGTTCGATGAAGCCGCCAAGGCGTCCGGCGATCCTCTGCTGGCCGATCCGGCGGCCTGGAAGGCTGCGCTGCTGTTGATGGACACCGCGTCGTTGGAAGACATTCAGGCCCGTCTCGAGCCTCTGACTGAGGAAGGCCGGCCGCTGCGCGCATTCGCCCGCGAGTCCCTGGCCCTGGCGCAGCTTCAGCACGGCAAGACCGCCGAGGCGCGCTCTACCTTCGTTGTGCTCAAGAACAGCCTCGATACGCCCCGTGACGTCAGCCAGCGCGCCGACCTGATCCTGGCGTCGATCGACTCCGGCACGGCTCCGAACCTCAAGGCCATCGTCGACAATATGGCCGCGGCCCAAGCGCAGACCGCCCGCCCGGCGGCGGCCCCGGCCGCTCCCGCCGCCCCGGCCCGCCCGTGAACCCCGCTTTCAGGACGTCCTCCATGAATCGCGCGCTCAAAGTCGCCCTGCTGTGCGGCCTCGCCGTCACCGTCGCCTCGTGCGGCACCATCCGCCGCGCCTTGCCGTTCGGCCTTGGCGGTGCCGACGCTCCGCAGGCCACCGCCACGGAAGGACAGCGCGTCTCGGTGCTGGCGTTCGAACAGCAGTTGGCCCCGTCGGCCGCCCTGTCGGGTCGTGATTTCTTCCTGCCGGGTCCGCAGCCCGTGAGCGCCTGGACCCAGCCCGGCGGTAATGCGGAAAACGCGGTCGAGCATGTCGCCGCCGCCGCCGACTTCACGGTGGCCTGGCGTCGCGACATCGGCGCGGGTTCGTCGAACACCCGCCAGGTCATGGCTCCGGTTGTGGCCGACAACGGCCGCATCTTCGTCATGGATGGTGAGGCGAGCGTCTCCGCCGTCGACGCCTCCAGCGGCTCGGTCATCTGGAAGGTCAGCGTCAAGCCGGACGAGCAGGAGTTCCGCCGCAGCATGTTCAGCCTTGGTTTGGGCGGCAGCTCGACGGGCGGCGGCTTCGGCGGCGGCGTGGCTGTCGGTGGCGGCAAGGTGTTCATCGCCTCCGGCTATCGCACGGTCACCGCGGTCGATCAGGCCACCGGCGCGGTCCTGTGGACCACCCCCGTCGACGTGCCGGTTCACGGCGCGCCGACCGTTTCCGGCCCGCGCGTCTATATCGTTGATGTCGAGAACCAGATTTCCGCCCTCGATGTGAACACCGGCCAACAGGTCTGGGCCTATCGCGGCATCCCCGAGCCGGCGCGTGTCATGCGCGCCTCGAGCCCGGCGGTGACCGGTGAAACCGTCATTGCGCCGTTCTCGTCCGGTGAAATCGTCGCCCTGCGCGCCTCCACCGGCCAGGCCATCTGGCAACAGGTCCTGTCGCGCACCAGCCGCACCAGCGCCCTTTCGGAAATCCGCGACATCGCCGGCCGTCCGGTGGTGAGCCGCGGGGTGGTCTACGCCGTGGGTCACTCCGGCGTCATGTCGGCCATCGACGTTCGCACCGGCCAGCCGAAGTGGCAGCTGCCGGTCGCCGGGGTCAATGCGCCCCTGCCGGTTGGCGACGTGGTCTATGTCGTGTCCAAGAGCGGCGAACTGACCGTGGTCAACCGCGAGACGGGCGATGTTTACTGGACGCGCGACCTCAACGAGGGCCGCGTGCGTCAGGAAGGCGGCTTCTTCGGTCTGTTCGACCGCACCGTGCGGCCGGTATGGGCGGGACCACTGCTGGCCTCGAACCGTCTGGTGTTGGTCAATTCGGACGGTGAACTGGTCGCCTTCGATCCCAAGACCGGCGTGCAGACCGCCTCGATCAAACTGGGCGGCCCCGCCTATATCGCTCCGGCGGCCTACAACGGCGCGCTCTATGTGCTCACCGATCGGGGCCAGCTGGTCAGCATTCGCTGACCAACAGCCCCAAACTGCGTTAGAAAGCCGACATGGCTCTGAAGCTCGCCATCGTCGGCCGCCCCAATGTGGGCAAGTCGACCCTGTTCAACCGCCTTGTCGGCAAGCGCCTCGCGCTGGTCGATGACCGACCGGGCGTGACCCGGGACCGTCGCTATGCCGACGGCAACATCGGCGACATGGACCTGACGCTGATCGACACAGCCGGCTATGAGGACGTCACCGACGGCAGCCTCGAGTCCCGGATGCGCGAGCAGACCGAGGCGGCGCTGGAAGACGCCGACCTGATCCTGTTCATGATGGACGCCCGCGAAGGCGTCACAGCGCTGGACCGCATCTTCGCCGACCGCCTGCGCCATCAGCACAAGCCCGTCATCCTGCTGGCCAACAAGTCCGAGAGTCGCGAGAGCGGCGGCGGCATCGGCGAGGCCTATGCGCTGGGCTTCGGCGAGCCCGTCGCCATCTCCGCCGAGCACGGCGAGGGCATGGCCGATCTCTACAAGGCCGTGGTCACCGCCTCGGCCGATATCTTCATCGAAGAGGTCGACGAGCCCGACAAGCCGATCCGCATCGCCATCATCGGCCGCCCCAACGCCGGCAAGTCCACCCTGATCAACCGCCTGATCGGCGAGGACCGGATGCTGACCGGCCCCGAGGCCGGGATCACACGGGATAGCATCTCGGTCGACTGGGAGTACGAGGGGCAGAACATCCGGCTGGTCGACACCGCCGGCATGCGCCGCAAGGCCCGGGTGCAGGAGAAGCTGGAGAAGCTGTCGGTCGCCGACACCATCCGCGCCATCACCTTCGCCGAGGTGGTTGTGCTGGTCATGGACAAGGACGACGCCTTCGACACCCAGGACTTGCAGCTGGCCGATCTGGTCGAGCGCGAGGGCCGGGCGCTGGTCTATGTCGCCGCCAAGTGGGACCTCGAGGAGAGCCCCCAGGCAAGATTGGCGAAGCTGACCCAGATGGCCGACGACAAACTTCCGCAACTGAAGGGGTCGCAATTCGTGGCCCTGTCGTCCCACTCGGGCCGCGGCATCGAGCGGCTGATGCCGGCAGTGCTTCAGGCCCACGCGACCTGGTCGGTCAAGGTCAAGACCAAGGACCTCAACACCTGGCTGGCGATGGCCACCCAGAGGCATCCGCCCCCCGCCGTTGACGGCAAGCGGATCAAGCCCAAATACATGGCCCAGACCAAGGCCCGGCCGCCGACATTCGTGCTGATGGCCAGCCGCGCCGAGGCCATGCCGGAACAGTACAAACGCTATCTGATCAATAACCTGCGCGAGTCTTTTGACCTGCCGGGCACGCCAATCCGCCTGATCGTCAAATCCGGCAGCGAGAACCCCTATGCGCCAGGCGGCTCCAAGTCGGGCCCCGAACGCTACAAGGGCGACGCCAAGACCGCCCCGCGCCGGGTACTCAAGAAGGCCGAAAAGGCCGACCGTCTGTCCAACCTGCCCGGCAAGGCTCTGGAGCAGAAGAAGGCCGGCAAGGGCAAGACCAAGCCGCTGTCCGGCCTGAAGTCGAGCGCCAACAAGAAGGCTGGCTCGTCCGTGGCGGTTCAGAAGGGTGCCCGCGGCGGGGCACGTCAGGTGTCGCGGTCCGGCCGGGTGCGGACCGGGCAGAAGCACGCGCCGAAGAAGTAGGCCGGTCGATCGCGAACGCGGGTCGTTGACGCGCCCCCGGAAACGCCATCAGGCTGGCTGACGGTCGGGAGGGTTTAAGATGCTCAGACTCGTGCTTTCGATCATCGGCGGGGTGGTCGTCGCCTTCGTCATCGTTCTTCTCGGCGACATGCTGTCCCAGACCCTGGCCGCATCAGCCGGGCCGGCGCCGACCGACATGAACGACCGCGCGGCGATGCAGGCCTATATGGCCGGCCAGCCCACGGCTGTATTCATCGTCATGCTGGCGACGTGGACAGCGGCCGCCTTCGCCGCTGCTGCTTTTGCGGCCCGCTTCGCCCGTAGAGGCGAATGGCCCGGCTGGGTCGCCGGTGCCCTGTTTCTGTGCGCTACGGCCGCCAACCTGTTCCTCATCCCCCATCCCGCCTGGATGGCCATCGCGGGGGTCGTGCTGGTTGTGGCGGGAGGTTGGTTCGGTGCCCGGACCGGATCGACCGGTGTCCTGCGCGCCGCCTAGATAAGCGCCGCCACGCCTGGCCCCTCGCTCCACGCCTTGAACTTCACCTCCAGCGTCGGCTCCAGATCGCCGCGCGCCAGTTCGACCATCAGCGGTCCGATCGCCGACGGATGGACCACCGTCTCCGGGTCCTCGCCCGGATAGGCCTGCGCCCGCATCTGGGTCCGCATCCGGCCGGGATCGACGATGGCCACCCGGATCGGCATGGATTCGATCTCGTCGGCCCAGCATTTCATCAGCGCCTCGGCCCCCGCCTTGGTCGCGGCATAGGCCCCCCAGAAGGCTTTGGGCGCGGCGGCGACGCTGGTCGTCACATGGATTACCCGCCCGGCGTCCGACGCCTTCAGCAAGGGCTCCAGCGAGCGGATCAGGCGATAGACGGCGGTGAAATTGGTCTTCTCGACCTTGGCGAAGCCGCGCGGATCGGCGTGGCTGACCGGTGTCAGGCCCTCGGCCCCCATGGTCGCCGCCGCCTGCACCCAGATATCCAGCCGCCCGAACCGCTCGAAGATGGCCCCGCCCAGCCGGTCGATGGCCCCGCCGTCCACCAGATCGAACGGGATCAGGGTCGCGTGTTTGCCGGTGGCGGCGAAGATGGCGTCGTCCAGCTCTTCCAGTCCGCCGACGGTGCGCGCCGTGGCGATGACGTGGGCACCGGCCTTCGCCAGGGCGAGGGCGCTCTCATAGCCGATGCCGCGCGAGGCCCCGACGACGAGGGCGATGCGGTCTTTCAGGGGGAGATCTGACATGGCGGCCTGATAGCGCGCCGTCGCGCCCGCCGAAAGCGAAACCGGCTCAGAAGCCCGGCGCGGGTTGCCACAGGCTCAAGCTGACGCCCTGGTCGTCCTCGACCACGGCCGTTCGCCCGGACTCGCTGTCCGACGGCACGGCGGCCTTGCCGCCCAGTTCGACTACCCGCTCGCACAGGGAGTCTACGTCGTCGACGCGGAAATACAGGTGTTCATTGTTCCGTGCCCGCTCGACCTTGGTGAAACCGAAGGACGGTTCGCCGCCCGCGACATGGGCGTAGTTGGGATGGGATTGGGCCTCGTCGAACGTCCAGCCGAACAGGGCACCATAGAAGGCGCGCGCCTTGTCGATGTCTGCCGTGTCGATGGTGAAATAGCCGAGCTGGATCATGGACGTCCTGTGGCGCGAAGATTTGAGCCCGGGGTGCCCCCGGACCGATTTCGCTCTTAAGCGCTCACCAGCAATGAAAGTTGCCGCGCGGCGACCTCGCGCCCGCCTTCCTCGATCTCGTGATCCAGCAGGCGGGTCGGGTATTCACCGGTGAAATAGTGGTCCGTGAACTGCGGATTGTGCGGATCGCGCGGCCCGGCCTCCATCGCATCGTACAGGCCGTCCACCGACAGGAAGCCCAGCGAGTCGACCTCCAGATAGGCCTTCATCTCTTCCAGCGACTTGTTGGCGGCGATCAGCTGGTCCCGCTCCGGCATGTCGATGCCGTAGAAGTCCGGCCACAGGATCGGCGGGCTGGCCGAGCGCAGGTGCACCTCGGTCGCGCCCGCCGCGCGCACGGCGCGGACCAGCTTCACCGACGTGGTGCCGCGCACGATCGAATCGTCGATCAGCACCACCCGCTTGCCCTCCAGCACCGAGCGGTTCGGGCTGTGCTTCATCCGCACGCCCTTCTGTCGGGCGCTTTTGCTGGGCTGGATAAAGGTGCGGCCAAGATAGTGGCTGCGGATGATCCCCATCTCATACGGAATGCCGCTCTCCTGGGCATAGCCGAGCGCCGCCGGCACGCCGGAATCCGGCACCGGGACGACCACATCGGCCTCGACTCCGTGCTCGCGGGCGAGGCCGGCACCCATACGTTTGCGCACCTTATAGACTGAGCGGCCGTTCACGACGCTGTCGGGGCGCGAGAAGTAGACGTATTCGAACAGGCAGGGCCGCGCCCCGCGGGTGGGGAAGGGCTTCAGCGACTTCAAGCCTTCGTGGTCGATGACAACGATCTCGCCATGCTCGACGTCGCGCTCGAAGGTCGCGCCGATGGTGTCCAGCGCGCAGGTCTCGGATGCCAGCACCCAGGCGTCGCCGAGGCGGCCCAGCACAAGCGGCCGGATGCCCAGCGGGTCACGCGCGCCGATCAGCTTGGAGCGGGTGGCGCAGACCAGGGCGTAGCCGCCCTCGATCCGGCCGATGGCGTCGATGAAGCGGTCGACGATCTTGGCCTTCCGTGACCGCGCGATCAGATGGAGGATGACCTCCGAGTCCGACGTCGACTGGAAGATGGCCCCTTCGCCGACCAGCTGGTTCCGCAGATAGAGGAAATTGGTCAGGTTGCCGTTGTGGGCGATAGCGATGCCGCCCTGGTCCAGGTCCGCGAACATCGGCTGGATGTTGCGCAGGAAACTGCCGCCGGCGGTCGAATAGCGGGTGTGTCCGACGGCGGCCGAGCCCGGCATGCGTGTCGACAGGTCGGCACCGCCAAACGCCTCGCCCACCAGACCCATGTGCCGTTCGGTGTGGAAGCGTGTCTCATTGACGCTGGCCATGCCGCAGGCTTCCTGACCGCGGTGCTGCAGGGCGTGCAGCCCCAAAGCCACGACGGCCGACGCCGCGTCTTTTTCGGCCCCCCAGACGCCGCAAACGCCGCACTCAAGGCGCGGGCGGTCGTCATCGGCGTCACGCCAATGCTCGCGGTGAACGACGGGGTCGGCGATGGAATGGGGCATCGTCGGGGCTCCGATGACCGGGAATATCACTAGGGTGCGGCGCGGCGGGAGGTAGGCCCCGATTGCGTCGGGGGCAAGGCTTCCTCGTCCGAAAACCCTTTGCTCACGGACGAACTGACCACGGGAGTCAGGGCGTCAGCGCCCCGTCCGATGCCGGGAAGGACGATCTGTATGGCCCGTGCGGCACCCGCCGTGACGGGCCTCAAAGCGGCTTCGGCCAGCCAGAGCGGCGTCTTCTCGCCCGGCATGGCGGCGACGATGACCAGATGGACGGCCCCCAGCAGGACCAGCGCCCGGCCCGCCCCGACGAACACGCCGATGATGCGGTCGACTCCGCCCAGTTGGGGATGCGCCTGCGCCCGCTTCGACAGGATGGAGCCGAAGATGCGCACCCCGAAATAGATCAGCAGGAAGGAGGCGACGGCGGCGAATATGGTGCCGGCCCAGTCGGGATCGACCAGCCCGCGCCCTAACGGTGCCGTCACCGGCAGGGCGACCAGCGCGAGGAAGGCCGCCAGCACGAAGCTCAGCAGAGTGATGATTTCGCGCGTGGCTCCCCGCACCCACCCGGCGGCGGCCGAGGCCAGGATGACCAGTATGGCGATGACGTCGAAACCGGTCATGGGTGCTCGGAGCGGAGGACGATCCGTCCTCAGTAGCGGTTTTGTGAGATTCGTTCGACCGCTTCGGTCAGGCGCGTCACGGAGGTCACCTTCACCCCCTTCTCCTTGACCGTCAGGGGCGGAGTCAGGGCCTGGTCGAAGCCCAGCTTCTGCGCCTCCCTCAGCCGCGCCTCGGCCCGTCCCACCGCGCGGACCTCGCCCGACAGGCTGATCTCGCCGAATACCACGCACCCCTGGGGCAGGGGCGTGTCGGTCGCCGAACTGATCAGCGCCGCCGCCGCCGCCAGATCGGCCGCCGGCTCGTTGATGCGCAAGCCTCCGGCCACGTTCAGATAGACGTCCTGATCGCCGAACCCGAACCCGCACCGCGCCTCCAGCACGGCCAGCACCATGGCCAGCCGCCCCGTGTCCCAGCCGACCACCGCCCGCCGCGGCGTGCCGTAGGCCGATTTCGACACCAGCGCCTGCATCTCGACCAGCACGGGCCGCGAGCCCTCGAT
>JBBQOK010000036.1:0-18141 GCA_038330765.1 Caulobacterales bacterium
GGGCCGAGATGTACGACCGCACCGCGCGGGGGGTCGGAAAGCTGTTCTGGATGAAAGGGTTCGAGCCCCATTTTTACGGGGCAAGGGAACTGGCGCGGCTCGAGGCAGCCAAGGCCTAACCGGTCAGGCGCCGCAGGAAGCCTGGCGGATTATAGGTCGAGCGGTTGACCACGACCCCGGCAATCTTGCCGCCCACCGCCTCGATCTCGTCACGGAGCATCAGCGGTTCGTTGGCCGCCCCGCTCTCGGCCGCCACGACCAGGACGGTGGCGTCGACATAGGGGGCCAGGGTGATGGCCATGTCGTTGCGGTCTGCGGCGGGGGCGTCGATCACCACCGTATCCGCGTGTTTGCGCAGGGCGTCCCAGTAGCGGGCGTCGCCCACCGCCTCGGCGCGCTGGCCAGACCGCAGATGCTCAGCGGCGAACCGCGTCACCCACAGCCGGCCGCCGAGGCAGGGCCGCGCCGTCATCAGTCGCGCCGGATGCACCGGTTTTCCCGTTCGGTCCATGATCCGGGGAGTGACCGCGAAGAAGATCGAGCCGTCGGGCGTGGCCATCGCCGCCTTGCCCAGAACGCCGAACCGGACGGGCTCGGCGGCCACCGCCTCCAGCTGGCCCTGCTGGGCCAGGTCGGCGTCGATCAGCCAGACGGGCCGGCGCGCACGCACGGCGGCCAGCCGCGCATACTCGCGCGCCACGGTCGAGACGCCCTCGCCCGAGTTCGCCGCCGCAATCTGGATCACACGGCCACGATGGCCCGGCGCCGGACCCAGCGCCGCCCAGAGAGCCGCCATTTCGGATGTCAGGTCGACCATCGAATCGCTACGCGCCCGGCTACAGGCCCCTACGCTAACATGACGGGGATCGTGCGGGGCATCAGCGCGCCTTCATTGGCGCGACGGCCAGGACGGGCATCTCCAAGGTCCGCCCCATCGAGGCGGGGGTGACATAGCCCCGGCGGGTGAACACCCGCAGCAGGCCGATGCACAGGGCGGTGAACCCGGCAAACAGGAAGACGGCGGCCAGCAGGGGTGCCTTGAGGCTCGTGCCCCTGGTCGGCGCCTCGGCCCGCTCGATGACGGTGACATTGTCCGCGCCCGCCGCGACCAGGGCGCTGTCGGCCTGGGCCGCTGTCTCGCGCTGCTGGAACTCGCGGATGTAGGTGGTCAGCACTTCGCGGTTGCCGGCCAGATTGGCGTTGGTCGACTCCAGCCGGGTCAGTTCGGCCTGGCGCGAGCGAATCTGCCCCAACTGACCTTCGGCGACGGCCAGCCGCGCGGCCAGGCCGTCGCGGTCGGCGGCGGCGGTTATGCGAGCCGTCTCGATGGCGGTGAATATGGCGCTGGGACCGGTGCGGACCTCCTTGGCCCCCACCGTCGTGCCCGTGGCGACATAGGCCTGCAGGTCGGTGATCTGCTGCTCGATGTCCCTTACCGGCTGGGCGTCGGCCGTATAGCGCGACAGCAGCGCCTCGCGCTGGGTGCGCAGCTGCAGAATCTGGTCCTGGGCCGAGACGTTCAGGTCCTGCTGCATAACTACCTCGGCCGGCTGCTGCGACAGTTGCGCCTCCAGGGTGTTGAGCCGCTGGGTCGCCTGGTTCAGTTGCGCCCGCAGCGAAAGGGCTTCGGCCTGTGTCGTCTGATAGTTGGCCGACAGCGACGCCTTGGCGGTAGCGAAATCGCCGATGTCGTTCGAGGTCATGAAGGCGTTGTAAGCGGCGTCGGCCTCGGACAGTTCGTCCTCAAAGACTTCGCGCTGGGCCGCGATGGCCGGTGTGTTCCGGTCCCGGAAGACGGCCCGGCGCTGGACCAGATACTGGTCGACGATGGCATTCAGGATCTGCGCGGCCTTCACTGCATCATCGGCTTCGTAGGACACCGAGATGATGGCGCTGCCGGGCGTGACGCTGACCCCCAGACCGTTGTCCAGAACCTTGAGCGCCGCGGCCTCCTTCGCCGCCACCGTGCCCTTCGCGTCGGGCCCCAGGATGACGTCGGCACCGAGGGCACGCACGGCCCGGCGCTTGACCTCGAGGCTGCCGAGAATCTGGGCCTCGGACCCGGCTACAGCGTCGGCTTCCAGCGGCTGCCCACGTTCCGTCGCGCCGATCCGCGGCTGATAGACGTATTCCGAGCCAACGCCGGCATAGACGCTTGCCGTGGCGGTGTAGGATTTCT
This sequence comes from Caulobacterales bacterium, assembly GCA_038330765.1. Classification (GTDB taxonomy): domain Bacteria; phylum Pseudomonadota; class Alphaproteobacteria; order Caulobacterales; family Caulobacteraceae; genus Brevundimonas. The sequence goes on from JBBQOK010000036.1 coordinate 2,180, forward strand.
TCAGCGTCAGGACGAACGCCGTGCCGATCGCGAACACGACCAGGAAGATGACGATCATCAGCAGAAGCTCACGGAACAACAGGCCGACGACGTCGACGAACCCGTAGCGCGGGCGGACTGTCGTGTAAGCCGTCGTGCGCATTCGGGCGGACTGATTCCATCTACTGGACTGAACGGGACCAGCCTTGGGCCAGCGGCGTTAACCCATGGTTACCCATAAGCAGCGACCTTGCCGTCAGACGCCGCTTTCGGGAATCGATCCGCCATGTCCATTGACCGCCGCCTGCTGCTTCTGGGCCTCGCCGGGGCCGGCGGCGCGCTGGTCGCGGGCTGTGGTGGTGGCGGCGACTATGGCTCGCGGATGCCCCGGCCGATGGCCTCGGGCGGCGGCGGCGACCGGGTCCAAAGCGTCGGCCGCACCTCCTTCCCCGAGATCGGCTTCGCCGACTGGACCGAGATGGAGCCGGAATATGTGCTCTATCCCGGCGACGAGATCGAGATCGCCACGCCGACCGCTATCGAACTGACCCGCACCCAGAGGATCGGCCCGGACGGCCGCATCTCCCTGCCGCTGGTCGGACAGATCATGGCCGCGGACCGCACCATCGCAGAAGTCGAGGCCGACGCGTCCGCCGCTTTCGCCAGCCAGCTGCGCCGTCCCCTCGTCGAGGTGACGCTGAAGACGGCCGGTCCGATCCGCGTCTGGGTCGGCGGCGAAGTCCGCACGCCCGGCATGATCGAGATGAACGGGGATCTGGACGCCTATCAGGCCATCATCCAGGCTGGCGACTTCCTCCCCACGGCCCGCCAGCACGAGGTTGCCCTGATCCGGCGCGGGCCGGGCGGCGTGCGCATTATGCGGGCGGCGGACCTGCGGCCTCGTCGCGGCGAGGTCATCGCCCTCAGGCGCGGCGACATCATCTTCGTGCCACGCTCGACGCTCGGCGAGGTCGCGAATTTCGTCACCCTGTTCCGCAACGCCCTGCCCGTTGGCTTCAGTTACGCCATCGGCGGGCAGTATCAGAACTTCTAGGGACGCTTCGAGCCGTCAGGCCGCCAGCTTGACCACGCCAGCATCGATCCAGCGGCGGGCCGCTTTCTGAGCTTCGCAGATCTCGTCTTGCTCCATCTCGGCGCTCATCTCGCGGCGATAGACGCGCGCCTCGATGGAGCCCTTCATGGCCGCCAGGTTGAAGATCATGTGGGCCGAAACCCGGTCCATCGGACAGCCGCCCTGGCCGCTCGAATACATCATGCCCAGACGGAACAGGTCGTCCCCGCTCATGTCGGCGGTCGGCAGGGGCAAGGCCTGCTCTTCGTTGGCCGTGGGCGCCGTTTCTTGCGCGATCATCACCGTATCTCCCGAACAGGGGCCGTTCTGGCCCCGCCCTCTGACACGAATGAAATACCCGCGGTTTGAAGTTAAAGTTAACAGCCGCCGGTTCGGAAGCGCCTTTTCGGCAAAGACGGCCGAATAGTCTCTGCCGTAAAGACCTCTGAAATCTCTTCGAAATCTCTGATTCACGACCGCTAACGAAGAGTCACCGGGGCCCTTACAAAGCGTTACCGCGCGCGCTGGCCGAACAGCACCTTGCGGGCCTCTTCCGCCGCCTTGCCGGACGCCGCGAGGTTGCGGCGCATATCTTCGCCAATCGCGCGACCCGCCTTCACCGCCGGTCGCTCGCCGACGCGGTCCATCCAGGCCTTCAGGTTTGGGAAATCCTCCAGCGACTGTCCCTGTAGCTCCGGCAAGATCCACGGCCAGGCCGCCATATCGGCAATCGAATAGTCACCGGCCAGAAAGTCTCTGTCGACCAGCCGCCGGTCCAGCACGCCGTAGAGCCGGTGGGTCTCGTCGGTATAGCGCCGGACCCCATAGGCGATCTGGCGCTGATCCTTGATGATCGCCGGAGCGTACTGGCGGAAATGGTGCGTTTGTCCCGCCATCGGCCCCAGCCCGCCGACCTGCCAGAACAGCCACTGGTCGACCTCGGCCTTGCCGCGCGGGTCCTGCGGATAGAACTGCCCTGACTTCACGCCGAGATACTGCAGGATCGCCCCGGACTCGAAGATCGCCAGCGGTTGACCGTCCGGTCCGTCCGGATCGACGACGGCAGGCATCCGCCCGTTGGGGCTGATCGCCTGGAAGGCCGGCTCGAACTGCTCGCCCCGACCGATGTTCACCGGCTTCATCTCATAGGGCAGGCCCATTTCCTCCAGCGCGATCGAGACCTTCCAGCCATTCGGCGTGGGCCAGAACCAAAGTTCGATCGGACGGGTCATGCGGTGCTCCTCAGGACGGCAACGCGTGACGTGGGGACCGGCACCCGCGGGCGCAACAGCGAACCTGACAGAGGTGTTCAGGCGCAGTTCATGCGCCGGACCGAACCTTGGCGTCATGATTAACGGGCCGGTCCCCTTATTCCGGTGCCCGCCCGAGGATGGAGAGTAACATGAACCGCTTGACCAAGGCCGCGATCATCGGCGTGGCACTGGCGACGACCGCGGCCCCGCTCGCGGCCGAGGCCCAGAGCCGCCGCGACCGCGAGGAACGTCGTGACGACCGCCGCGACTATCGCCAGGACCGTCGTGGAGATCGCCAGGAGTACCGTCAGGAGCGCCGTGACGACCGTCGTGACTGGCGCCAGGGCGACTACCAGAACCGCCAGGACTACCGTCAGGATCGCCGGGGGGACCGCCGCGACTTCCGCGAGGAACGCCGCGACGACCGGCAGGACTATCGCAACGACCGCCGCTGGGACCGCAACAATCGCGACTGGTGGCGCGACCGGAACGACTTCCGCGACTACCGCGGCGCCCGCAGCGGCTACTGGTATGCGCCGAGCTACGGCTACTACCGGGTCGAGCCGCGCTACTACGGCTACCGCTGGCAGAGAGGCGGCTATCTGCCGTCGTCGTACCGGAACTACTATGTCCGCGACCCCTATGTGTACGGCCTGCGCGCCGCCCCGCGCGGCTACCGCTACGTCCACGCCAACAATGACATCGTGCTGATCGCCATCGCCACAGGCCTGATCGCGAGCGTGCTGAACAACGTCTACTAGGGCGGCCGCGAGGCCTGCCCGCATTCGCCCCGCCGATCTCGGTCAGCGGGGCGTTTTCTTGCCAAATCTTCATGGTGGCCGCGCTGCCCGTTCAGTCACGGTTCATGCGGCAAGCGCAACCTTTGCCTCAAGCCGCCTGACAGGGGCGTGCAGGAACGAACGAGAATGAAACGCTCACTGATGGTCGCCGCTTCGATTGCGGCTTTCGTCGTCCCCGCCATGTCGCCGCTGTCGGTGCTGGCCCAGGACGCGCCCCGCCGGGACCGCGGCGAGGCCCGGGAACAGCGCCGGGAAGCCCGCGAACAGCGTCAGGAGGACCGCGCCGAACGTCCGGCCGAACAGCCTTCCACGCCGCCGGCACCGCGTCCACAACAGCCTGACCGGCCCAATCGCCCGGACCGTCCGGACCGGCCCGACAGACCCGATCGGCCGGACCGCCCCGACAGACCCGACCAGAACGGCGGCGGCCAGAACCGTCCCGATCGGCCCAACCGGCCTGACCGGCCAGATCGCCCCGACAGGCCCGACGGCCCGGATCGTCCCAACCGCCCCGACCAGAACGGCGGCGGCCAAAACCGTCCCGATCGACCCAACCGTCCTGACCGGCCGGATCGCCCCGACAGGCCCGACCGCCCGGATCGTCCCAACCGTCCCGACCAGAACGGCGGCGGCCAGAACCGTCCCGACCGGCCCAACCGTCCTGACCGGCCGGATCGCCCCGACAGGCCCGACCGGCCGGGAGACAGGCAGGACCGGCGCGAGGACCGGCGCGAGAACCGCCAGGATCGGCGTGAGCACCGTCAGGACCGGCGCGAAGACCGGCGCGAGTACCGCGAGTTCCGCCAACGCTTCAACGGCGACAACTGGCGGCGCGACTGGGGCCAGCGCCACGGTCGCGACTGGTGGCGCAACGACAGGCGCTGGCGCGGCTACAGCGGCCTCCGCATCGGCTTCTATTTCGCGCCCGGCCACGGCTACTACAGCGTGCCGCGCAACTACTGGGGCCAGCGTTACCGGGTCGGCGAATATCTGCCGTCGATCTTCTGGCGCTACAGCCTCGACGATTGGCGCACCTACGGCCTCGGCTATCCGCCCGAGGGCACGCGCTGGGTTTTGGTCGATAATCAAATCTATCTGATCGACCAGTACGACGGCTACATCATTGACGTCATCTACGACGCCTGGCGCTGGTAGACCGTCGGCCTGCAAATGGGACCCCGGCCGATCGCTCGATCGGCCGGGGTTTTCTCAATTTCCAGAGCAAGGTTGCGGCGGCGCGCGCGGCGCGTCAGAACCGGTCGCATGAGCGACACGGCGATCACCGACAAGACGCGGGGCGAAGAAGTTCCGTCTTCACGCGCGCCACAGCTGGAACTGTCCGAAAGCCTGCTCGCCTCCCCGACCCGCTTCTTCAACCGCGAGATCTCGTGGCTGAAGTTCAACGGCAGGGTGCTGGAGGAGGCCGCCAATCCGGCCCATCCGCTGCTGGAGCGGCTGCGCTTCCTGTCGATCTCGGCCAACAACCTCGACGAATTCTTCATGACCCGCGTCGCCGGCCTCAAAGGCCAGGTGCGCGAGCGGGTGCGGGTCCTGTCCGCTGACGGCCTGACCCCCGCCGAACAGCTGGAGAAGGTCAACGCGGCCGCCGGTCTGCTGATGGACGAGCAGCAGCGCCGCTGGCGCCGGCTGCGCAAGGAACTGGCCGGTGCAGGCATCGAGGTGGTCGACGCGGCAAAGATCACCCGCACCGAGCGTGAGCGGCTTGAGCCGGAGTTCCTCAGCCAGTTGTTCGCCATCCTGACGCCGATGGCCATTGACCCGGCCCATCCCTTCCCCTTCCTGCCCAACCTCGGCTTCTCGCTGGCGCTGAAGCTGAAGCGGCGCTCGGACAACCGCACCCTCTACGCCCTCGTCCCCGTGCCCACCCAGGTGAAGCGGTTCTGGCCCCTGGCCACCGACGGCCGTTCGACCCCGGGCCGCAAGCGGTTCCTGACGCTGGAGAGCCTGCTGACGCTCTTCATCGACCACCTGTTTCCCGGCTGCGACGTGCTGGAGCGTGGCGTCTTCCGCCTGATCCGCGACAGCGACATCGAGATCGAGGAGGAGGCCGAGGATCTGGTCATGGAATTCGAGGAGGCGCTGAAGCAGCGCCGCCTCGGCTCGGTGGTGCGCATCAAGATCGAGGCGTCCATGCCGGACGACCTGCGCTCCTTCATCACCGGCGAACTGGATGCCGCGCCGCAGGACATCGTTCTCGTCGAAGGTATGCTGGGTCTGGCCCAGGTCTCTGACCTGATCCCCGCCGGTCACCCCGATCTCAAGTTCAAGGGCTATGAGCCGCGCTATCCCGAACGGGTTCGCGACAACGGCGGCGACATCTTCGCGGCGGTCCGCGAAAAGGACATGCTGATCCACCACCCGTTCGAGAGTTTCGACGTGGTGGTGCAGTTCCTGCGTCAGGCGGCCCGCGATCCGCACGTCATCGCCATCAAGCAGACGCTGTACCGGACCTCCCGCGACAGCCCCATCGTGGCGGCCCTGATCGAGGCGGCTGAAAACGGCAAGAACGTCACCGCCCTGGTCGAGATCAAGGCCCGCTTTGACGAGGAGGCCAACCTCAAATGGGCCCGCGCCATGGAGCGCGCCGGCGTCCACGTCGTCTTCGGCTTCGTCGAATACAAGACGCACTGCAAGCTGAGCGTGGTGGTCCGGCGCGAGGGAGAGGGGCTGAAGACCTACTGCCACTTCGGCACCGGAAACTATCATCCGGTGACGGCGCGAGTTTACACTGACCTGAGCCTGTTCACCTGCAATCCGGTCCTCGCGCGGGACGCCTCGCGGGTGTTCAACTACATCACCGGCTATGCGACGCCGGACGAACTGGAGGCGCTGGTCGTTTCGCCGCTCAACATGAAGGCGACTCTGATCGACCTGATCGGCCATGAGATGGCCGCCGCGGCCAAGGGCAAGCCGGCCGCCATCTGGGCCAAGATGAACTCCCTCGTCGATCCGGTCGTCATCGACGCCCTGTATCGCGCCAGCCAGTGGGGCGTGCGGATCGAACTGGTCATTCGGGGTATCTGCTGCCTGCGCCCCGGCGTCCCCGGCCTGTCCGAGAACATCCGGGTCAAATCCATCGTCGGCCGCTTCCTCGAACATAGCCGCATCGTCGCCTTCGCCAACGGCCGCGACCTGCCGCATGACAAGGCAAAGCTGTTCATCTCGTCCGCCGACTGGATGAACCGGAACCTCGACCGTCGCGTCGAGCTGATGACCCCGGTGCTGAACGCGACGGTCCACGACCAGGTGCTGGATCAGATCATGGTCGCCAACCTCAAGGACGACACCCAGAGCTGGGTGCTGGACGCCGAAGGCGACTATCGCCGCGTCGCGCCGGCCGACCCGGAACGGCCCTTCTCGGCCCACCAGTATTTCATGACTAACCCCAGCCTCTCGGGACGCGGCCGCAAGGTGAAGACCCTGCCCGGCCAGCTCAGCTACGAGCCGTCCCGGAAGAAGCGGTGATGACCGACGCCCTTGCCTCCGTGCTCGGCGCGCCGCGCGAATTCGCCGCCATCGACATCGGATCCAACTCGGTCCGCCTCGTTCTGTACCGGCTGGAAGGCCGCGCCGTCTGGACCGTGTTCAACGAGAAGGTGCTGGCCGGACTCGGACGCGACATCGCCTCGACCGGCCGCCTGTCCGAAGACGGCACCGCCCAGGCTCTGACGGCGCTCAAACGGTTCGCCGCCGTCATCGACGGCGTTCGTCCGGCCCGGACCTTCGTCGCGGCCACCGCCGCCGTTCGTGAGGCCGCGGACGGCCAGGCCTTCTGCGAACGGGTGGCCGCCGAGACCGGTCTGATCATCCGTGTCCTGTCCGGCGAGGAGGAGGCCCGTTACGCCGCCCTCGGCGTCATCGCCGGAATACCGGCGGCGCGCGGCGTCGCTGGCGACCTGGGTGGAGCCAGCCTTGAACTGACGCGCATCGACGACGACGGCGTCGGCCGCGGGATCACCCTGCCGCTCGGCCCCTTCTCCCTCGCGGAAGACGGACCGTTCGACGCGGCCCGGCTGCGCGAAGTCATCGCCAAACGCCTGGAGCCGGCCGACGAGTACAAGACCGACACCCTCTACGCCGTCGGCGGTGCCTGGCGCACCCTGGCGCAGGTCCATATGGGCCACGCCCGCTATCCGCTACACATCGTCCACCAGTATGTGATGGAGGCCGGAGAGGCTCGCGACATAGCCCGCGTCATTGCCCGCTCTTCCCGCGCCTCACTGGAAAGCTGGAAGGGGTTGTCGAAGAAGCGGGCCGAGACCCTGCCGCACGCCGCTCTCGTGCTCGAGGGCCTGATCGAACGCCTTGGCCTGGAGCGGATCGTGCTGTCAGCCTGGGGCGTGCGCGAAGGCCTGTTATACGAGGCGCTGGACGCCGACACCGCCGCAGACGATCCCCTGCTGGCGGGCTGCACCGCGCTCGGCGCGAGACAGGGCATATCGCCCGGCCTGTCCGGGGCCCTGTCAGGCTGGATCCAGCCGGTCGTCACCGCCCTGCCCCCGGCGTTCGGCAAAGAGCGCGATGCCGTGCTGGCCGATGCCGCCTGCCGCCTGGCCGACCTCGGTGCCCGTCTGCATCCGAATCACCGCACCGAACTGGCCTTCGACCAGGTTCTGCGCGCGCCCATTCCGGGCCAGACCCATGCCGAGCGCGCCTTCCTCGCCAGCGCCGTCAACGCCCGCTATGGAGGCTCTCCTGGCACGCCCGAGCCAGACACCGTGGCGCGGCTGCTGACGGAGGAGCAGCGCACCACCGCGCGTGCGCTGGGCCTCGCCATCCGGCTGGCCTGCGATCTGTCGGGGCGTTCACCGCAGTTGCTGGTCAACGCCCATGTCGCGATCGCCGACGGCGTCCTCGTGCTCAGCGCCTCGGACGGCTATGCTGACGTCCTTCTGGGTGAGCAGACGCGCCGCCGCGGCAAGGCGCTGGCCGAGGCCATGGGGTTGAAACTGGATATCCGGTCGGGCGGCTGATCGCCGTCAGTCGCCCATCCACCACCGCAGCCGCACGCCGTTGATGGTCTGGCTTCCCGCGGTCAGTGTCCCGGTCATGACCACTCCGTCGCCGCCCAGATTGCGCTTCGCCGTGGCCAGCGCACCCTGATCCAGTTGGCCGCTGAAGGTGACCCGGCCCAATTCCGCCGACTGACCCTCGAAGGTCACCGACGTATCCGTGACGGCGTAGCGGGTGGGCAGCACCCGCGCGGTCACGCTGTGGGTCTCGCCGATCTCGGTCTGGACCATCGGGCTGGTGGTGTCGTCAAACTGCAGCATGACCGGACCGAAGGTCTCGCTGCGGGTCCCGCCTTCCCAGCTCTGGAACTCGAACGCCTGGCCGACGAAGATGTGGTCCAGCCGCCAGTTCCCGAGCCGGACCGCGTCGGCGGGCATGTAGTAGCCCGACAGATCGGAGGTCGTTGCGTGGCTGAAGCTGGCCGCCCCGGATGACGACCTGGCCCCGGGGGCGTCGGCCGGCTCCGTCGGGAGGTCGCAGGAGGCGACAGCGATCAGGGCGGAGAGTGCGACGATGCGGAAAAGACGCATATGAACCTCACGGAAGACTAAGCAGCGGAGCCAGCCAGCCGATGGCCTGAAGCTTCTCGATCGACTCGAACAGCGGTACCGCCAGCAGGAGAACCAGCCCGTCCCGCAGCGTGATCAGGAAGAAGCGCGGGCGCACCTCAAGCAGGCCTGCGTCGCGCCACTTCGAAAAGTCCGGCCCGAAGCGTGGCGTGTTGTTTCGGTAGGTGGCGTACGCATCGCCGAACACCTCGGAAAGCCAGGCCTCCTCGCGCAGCAGCGTGAACCAGAAGACCACCACGGTCAGCGCGAGGACCAACAACGCCAGCGACACGCTGCCCGTCTGGGCACCGACCCCGAATGCGCCGATGAAGCTGAAGACGTACAGCGGATTGCGGCTGATCGAATAGGGACCACGGTCCACGATCTCCGCCTTCTTGCGTCCGCCGATGTAGAGCGAACACCAGGCCCGGCCGACGATGCAGATGGCGATCATCATCAGGCCGATCGCCTCGACGGCCTCATGGAACTCGCCGCCACTCCATTCCGAGCGGGTCAACATGGCCACCGTCAGAACCGCGACGATGCCAAGCCCTATGGCCACCTTGCGGATCCTCTGCACCTTCTGCAGATCGAAGCTCGCTACCGTCATAAACACACTCTCCCGATACGCATGGATCGGTCGGCGTGCCCCCGCTTGCAACCGCTATCTTTGCAATCGCCTCGCGCTAACGGTCCAGCGTCCGGTCGAGCGCGCGGAACGACGCGATCGACAGCTCGGTGGCGCTGATGAACACCGACGGCGTGATCTTCTCGAAGTCGTCCGACGGGCGGTGGTAGTCGGGGTGGTAGTTCACACCCAGATACAGAAATGGAATCTGGGCCCGGTAGAAGGCGGCGTGGTCCGACGCCTCGACCCAGTTGTCCTCGCCGGTATCCTGCGGCGTGTCCTTGCCGAAGGCCAGCGACACCGCACCATTGGCCGGGATCGGCTCAAGGATCGGGCGGAGGTTCGGGTTCTGATAGGTGCCGGTTACCCACAGCTTGCCGTCCGTCTCGGCCCGCGCGGTCATGTCGAAATTCAGGTTCATGGAGATCGAGGTCAGCGGCACCGGTGGTGCCTCGACAAAATGCTTCGCCCCCAGCAGCCCGCGTTCCTCGCCGTCGAGGGCCACGATCAGCACGCTGTGCTCCGGTGCCTGTCGCTTCAGATCGGCGGCCAAGGCCAGCATGGTCGCCACGCCAGAGGCGTTGTCGTCCGCGCCGTTGTAGATCTCGCCGTTCGAGACCCCGACGTGGTCATAGTGGGCGGTCACGACGATGTATTTGTCGGTCACCCGCGTACCCGGGATGACGCCGATGATGTTGACCCCGTTGAAGGTCCTGGGACCTTCGCGCGTGCGGCCCTGCATCTCCCACGGCTGTTCGCGGCCCATGGCCGGGGCGGCGACGCCGTGCGCCTCGAGGCGACCGATCAGATAGGTGCGGGCCATGGCCCCGCCGGGCGCGCCGGTGTCGCGGCCTTGCATGTCATCGGCGGCGAGGATGCGGACGTCCTCCAGCAGTTGGGCCTGCATCGCCGAGGGCTGAGACGCGGCCGGGCCGGTGGGCGGGGCGGTGGGGGCGCAGGCGGCCAGCACAAGGGCGGCGGCGGCGGACGACAGTGCGGCGAGGCGAAGTTTGCGCATGGAGATTCCCTGGAGATGCCACGAGCCTAGCAGGCCCGGATCGGGTCGTCAGATTAACGTCGTGTCATGAGGCCGGCTCCACGGAAACGGCCCGCCCTCTCGCGGCGTTCGTCCCGGGTGCTAGAAGTCGGTGCGAGACAATGGAGCGAGCGCGATTCCCATGGGCGACATCCCCGTCGATCAGCTGACCGAGGAGCAGGCGCGGGAGGATTTTGCCCGCCTGACCGCCGCGCTCGCCCGCCACGACGCCCTCTATCATGGCGAGGATGCGCCCGAGATCTCCGACGCCGACTACGACGCCCTCAAACGCCGCGCGCTGGAGATTGAGGAGGCCTTCCCCGAGCTGACCTCCGCCGAATCCCCGTCGCAGGTCGTCGGCGCAGCGGCGTCGACCCAGTTCGCCGAGGTCCGCCACGGCGTGCCGATGCTGTCGCTGGACAATGCTTTTTCGTCCGGGGAGGTCACCGACTTCGAAGCCCGCATCCGGCGCTTCCTGAAACTGCCGGCCGATGAGCCCGTCGCTTTCGTGGCCGAACCCAAGATCGACGGACTGTCCGCCAGCCTGCGCTATGAGAAGGGCGTGCTGGTTCGCGGGGCGACGCGCGGCGACGGCAAGACCGGCGAGGACGTGACCGCCAATCTCCGCACCCTCGCCGACATTCCGCAGATCCTTTCCGGCTCCGGCTGGCCCGACGTCATCGATGTGCGCGGCGAGGTCTACGCCCCCAACGACGCGTTCGACGCCTTCAACACCGCCGCCGAGGCCGCGGGGTCGCGCACCTACGCCAACCCGCGCAATTTCTCCGCCGGCTCGCTGCGCCAGAAGGACCCGGCGATCACCGCCACCCGCCCGTTGCGCTTCTTCGCCTACGCCTGGGGCGAGACGTCCTCGGCCTTCGCCGACACCCAGACCCATGCCCTGGACGCGCTGAAATCGTGGGGCTTCACGGTCAACGCCCGCTCGCAGCGGGTCGAGGACGCGGCTGGCCTGCTGGCCCTCTATGATGGTCTCCAGACCGATCGGGCGACGCTGGGCTATGACATCGACGGGGTGGTCTACAAGGTCGACCGTCTGGACTGGCAGGCGCGGCTCGGCATCATCGCCCGCACGCCCCGCTGGGCCATCGCCCACAAATTCCCGGCGCAGCAGGCGCAGACCGTGCTGGAAGGCATCGACATCCAGGTCGGCCGGACCGGCTCCCTGACCCCGGTCGCCCGCCTGCACCCCGTCACCGTCGGCGGCGTCGTCGTCCGCAACGCCACCCTGCACAATGAAGACGAGATCGCCCGCAAGGACGTCCGTATCGGCGACACCGTCATCCTGCAGCGCGCCGGTGATGTGATCCCGCAGATCCTCGGCGCGGTGCTGGAGAAGCGCCCCGGCGAGGCCGTGCCCTACGCCTTCCCCACCCACTGCCCGGTCTGCGGCTCTGAGGCCGTGCGTGAGGGCGACGAGGTCCGTCGACGCTGCACCGGGGGGCTGATCTGCGACGCCCAGCTGGTCGAGCGGCTGAAGCATTTCGTCGGCCGCCGCGCCTTCGACATCGAGGGCCTCGGTGAGAAGCAGCTGGTCGCCTTCCATGAGCGCGGATGGCTGAAACAACCCGCCGACATCTTCCGCCTCGCCCGCGACGAGGCCCGGCTGGAGGAACTGCGCAGCGAGGACGGCTATGGCGAGACCAGCGTCCGCAATCTGATCGCGGGCATCGACGCCCGCCGGACCATCGCCCTGGACCGGCTGATCTTCGCCCTGGGCATCCGCGAGATCGGCGAGCAGACCTCCCTCCTGCTGGCCCGGCATTTCGGCGGCTGGAACGCCTTCCACGCCGCCGGCCTCGAAGCCGCCGCGGGCATTCCTTCGGCGGAATGGACGCTGCTGGGCGAGGGGCATGGCGTCTCGCAGCGGACGTTGTCTGTCCTCGCGGTGGCCACCCCGCCCGCCGCCGACCCGTGGCCCGAGGCACCGCTGGACCAGAAGCTGGCACTCGCCTTTCCCGGCGTCGCCGCGCCGGCCCGCCGCGCCCTGGCCTTGCTGGCCGCCGACTGGCCCGCCATCGTCCGGCTGGCGCAGATCGCCCGCGAAGAGGGTCCCTCGGCCACCCTCGGCGAGATCGCGGGCATCGCCGGCGTCGGCCCCGTCGCCGCCCGGGCGCTGGCCCAGTTCTTCCACGAGCCGCACAACCGCATAGTCGTCCACGCCCTGATCGAGCAGCTTGAGACCGTCGAGGACGCGGAACGCCCCCAGACCGACACCGCCGTCGCCGGCAAGACCGTGGTCTTCACCGGCGCGCTCGAACGCTTCACCCGCGACGAGGCCAAGGCCCGCGCGGAATCGCTGGGGGCCAAGGTGTCCGGTTCGGTGTCGAAGAAGACCGACTACCTCGTCGCCGGGCCGGGCGCGGGTTCCAAACTGGCGGAGGCGCAGAAGCACGGTGTCGAAGTCCTGACCGAGGACGAGTGGCTGGCGCTGATCAGCGGTTAGCGGTTCAGTTAGCGGTTCAGGGCCGCACGCGCCGCCTCCGCATAGCGGTGGCCCGAGGCCGCGCCCTTGGGGAAGACCGCGTCGATGCGCGCCAGGTCCCCGGGCGACAGAACGAGGTCGGCCGCGGCGGCGTTCTCCTCCAGCGTCCGGATGCGGCGGGTGCCGGGGATCGGGACGAGGTGGTCGCCCTGCGCCAGCACCCAGGCCAGGGCCAGCTGCGCCGCCGTCACGCCCTTGTCCGCGGCGATCTCGGTCACGGCGGTCACGAGGTCGAGGTTCTTGTGGAAATTCTCGCCCTGGAAGCGCGGATTGGAGCGGCGGAAGTCGTCGGCGGCGAGGTCGTCGATCGACTTGATCTCGCCCGACAGGAAGCCGCGGCCCAGCGGGCTGTAGGGCACGAAGCCGATGCCGAGTTCGTCGCAGGTCGCCAGAAGTTCGTCCTCGGGCTCGCGGCTCCATAACGAATATTCAGTCTGCAGCGCCGTGATCGGATGCGCGGCATGGCCCTTGCGCAGGGTCTCGGGCGAGGCCTCGGACAGGCCGAGGAAGCGCACCTTGCCCTCGGTCACCAGCTCGCCCATCGCCCCGACCGTCTCCTCGATCGGCGTGCTCGGGTCGACGCGGTGCAGATAGTAGAGGTCGACGTGGTCCATCCCCAGCCGCTTGAGGCTGCCCTCGATGGCGCGGCGAACATTGGCCGGCGAGCCGTCGACGGTCAGGGCTGTGCGTTCGGCATTGTAGCCGATGCCGAATTTCGTGGCGACGAAGGCGCGGTCGCGCCGGTCGGCCAGCGCCTTGCCGAGCTGCATCTCATTAGTGTGCGGGCCGTACATCTCGGCGGTGTCGAAGAAGGTGATGCCCAGCTCGAGCGCGCGGTGAATCACCGCCGTGGCCTGCGTCTCGTCCGAGGCCTGGCCGTAGAAGGCGGCCATACCCATGCAGCCGAGGCCGATGGCCGAGACTTCGGGACCGGCCTTGCCGAGACGACGGGTTTTCATGAGAGCGTTCCTGCGGTGTGCAGGGCTTCAGGTCGTGGCGGACGCCCCGTTTTGCAAGGCCGGTATCACAGCGGTGCCGCCTGCACCTTCAGCCATGCCAACACCTCGCCCTCCAGCAACCGCCCGACCTTGGCCAGCACCTCGGCGTGATAGGCGTCGACATAGGCGCGCTCGTCCGGGGTCAGCAGGGCGACGTCGATCAGTGAGCGGTCCAGCGGTGCCAAGGTCAGCTGTTCGAACCCGTGCATGGGGCGCTCGCCGCCCGCGATCGGCTCGGGCTCCGTCACCACCTGCAGGGTCTCGATGCGGATGCCCCAATGGCCCTCGCGGTAATAGCCGGGCTCGTTGGACAGGATCATGCCGGTCAGCAGCGGCTGACTGTTGACCGCCTTGGCGATCCGCTGCGGGCCTTCGTGGACGCCAAGATAGCTGCCGACTCCGTGGCCGGTGCCGTGGTCGTAATCGAGGCCGGCCATCCACATCGGCAGGCGCGCCAGCACGTCCAGCTGATGCCCGGTTGTCCCTGCGGGGAAGCGCACCGTCGCCATGGCGATATGACCTTTGAGCACCAGGGTGAACATGCGCCGCTGGTCGGCGGTCGGCTCGCCCACGGCCATGGTGCGGGTCACGTCGGTGGTGCCGTCCAGATACTGGCCGCCACCGTCCACCAGCAACAAACTGCCCTTCTCGATCCGGCGGAGGGTGCGGGTCACCGGCTTGTAGTGCGGCAGGGCCCCGTTGGGGCCGGCCCCGGCAATGGTGTCGAACGACAGGTCCTGCAGCGCGCCCGTGGCCTCGCGGAAGCCCTCCAGCGCCTCGGCGATCTGGCGTTCGTCCGGCAGGGTCTCCTGCGCGACCGTGTCGACCCAGTGGAGGAAGCGGGTCAGGGCCGCGCCGTCGCGGATGTGGGCCTGACGGCTGCCCTCGATCTCGACGGGATTCTTGCAGGCCCGCGGCAGGGTGCAGGGGTCCATGCCGCGAACGACGGTGGCGCCCGCCGCCTGCAGCCGGTCGAAATACCAGGCCGGGGACTGGCCGGGATCGACCAGCACGGCCTGACCCTTCAGCCCGTCCAGCGCCGCCGGCAGTGCCTCGGGCACCTCCAGCGTGACGGCGTCGCCCAGCCAGCCGGGCAGTTCGTTGGTCACCTTGCGCGGGTCCATGAACAGTCGCGCCGTGCCGTCGGCCTTCACAATGGCCTGCGACAGCGGCAGGGGCGTGCGGATGACGTCGCCGCCGCGAATGTTGAACAGCCAGGCGATCGACGACGGCGCGGTCAGGACGGCCGCATCGGCACCCTTGTCGGCGATGTCCGCACCGACGCGGGCGCGTTTGGAGGCACTGCTTTCGCCTGCGTAGCGGTCCTCATGGGGCACGACCGGCGCGGTCGGCTGTTCGGGCCGTTCGTCGGCCCAGGCCAGGTCAATGGGGTTGGCCTCGACGGGCTTCAGCTCGGCGCCCGCCCTGGTCGCCGAGCGCTTCAGCGTCGCCAGGGCGTCGGGGCTGTGCAGACGCGGGTCGTAGCCGATCACCGCCCCCTTGGGCACGGCTTCGAGCCAGGCCGCGACGCCGCCGTTCTCCAGCGACAGGATCTCGAACTGCGCGGGATCGACCTGGGCGCGGACCTGCACCGTGTAGCGCCCGTCCGCGAATACCGCCGCCCGGTCCATCAACATCGCCCCCGCGCCCGCCGAACCGGTGAAGCCGGTCAGCCACGCCAGCCGGTCGTTGGCGGCGGGCAGGTATTCGTTCTGGTGCTCGTCCTCATGTGGGACCAGCAGGCCGTCGAGGCCCTGCTCGGCCATCTTCGCCCGCACGCGGGGCAGATGCTTGGCCCCGAAGGACGGATCGGTGGTTTCTTCGAAGGACTGGCGCATGGGGGCTACATAGCCTTCGCTCGGCCGGTTGTGGAGGGCCACGCCCGGTTCTTTGCGGAGCGGCAGGCACGGCGGATCGTCTTTCGGCGCGGACGCGGCGAAAGGTGGGGAGGGTGCGGGGCGGCCGGGCCTCGCCCGGTGCTGTTTGTAGTGTTTACCGTTTCGACGAGACAGACCGCCCCGCGTGGTCGTTATCCACTCGCCCCACCGGCTGGCGGCCCTTATCGGGCCTCACCGGCGTCCCGGCTCCCCCGTTGCCGGGGAGGCCGGAAG
>JBBQOK010000037.1:0-18106 GCA_038330765.1 Caulobacterales bacterium
GTTCGCGGCGGGTCCTTGCGGCGGCGGCGACGTGGGCGTCGCGATCCAGTAGGCCGACGACATATTCCGCAGCCAACAGGTCAGTCTCATCCTCGGGCCGGATGTCGTGGGGGGCGTCAGGCATGGACTTCCCCCAGACAGGTGCGGAGGCGCAGCAGCGAGCGGCGCATCCAGCTCTTCATGGTGCCCAGCGGCACTCCGGCCCGGCGCGCGAGCGCCTCGTAGGTGAGGCCGCCGAAGAACGCCTGGCGGACCACGTCAGCCCGGTCCGGCTCCAACTCGCCGAGGCAGGTCTGGAGGGCGCTGGTCTGTTCCTGGATCTCAAGCATTTCGCTGGCCAGGGGCGCGGCGTCGACCTGGGCCGCCACCACGTCGTCGGACACGAAGGTCCGTCCGCCTTGCGAGCGAACGCGATCTATCGCGCGATTGCGCGCCAGCGCCGCCAGCCAGGTGATGGGGCTGGCCCGTTCGGGGTCAAACATGTCGGCCTTGCGCCACACGGTAAGATACACGTCCTGCAATACGTCCTCGGCTTCCTGCCGGTCAGGCAAGATACGAAGCACCACCGCGAATAGTTTCCCGGAGCTGCGGCGATAGACGTCCTCGAGGGCGGCCCGGTCTCCGGACGCCACCTTTCGCAGGGATTCGGCGAGAGCCGTACGCAGGGCGTCAGCGGTGGATTGCGAGGTCACAGAGGTCACACGGTAACGCTGCCATACCGCCGACTCCGGCGCAATCAGCCTGTTTCAGCTGAAGCGCCGGGCGAGCAGAAATCCGCCGACGCTGGCGGCGGTGGTGACGAACGAACCCCAGGCCAGATCGATCAACGTCAGCCGGGTCGACCAGACGGCCAGCGTGGCCTGATTGGTCAGGTCGTAGGTGGCATAGGCCACGAGGCCGAACACCGCCCCGGCGATCACGGCCCGGGCCAGAGAGGCCTCGCGCAGCGCCGGCAGGACGACAAGGAACACGATGCCGAAGACGTAGAGCAGATAGAAGACGATCGCCGGGCGCAGGTCGGGCTTGTCCGCCATGATCGAGCCGATCACGGGCCGATAGAGGCGGTCGCCCATGACGGTCAGCCAGATCGCATCCAGCACGGCCATGGTCACGCCGGCGCCAAGATAGGCCAGAACAAATCGCATCATGTCGATCCTCAACTGCGCTTCATAAGGTAATGGCTGACGCCCCATTCGGCACCGCCACTGTCGCCGAACAGACCGGCTGTGGCCAGATAGAAGCGCCGCCAGCGCCGGGTCCACAGACGGGCGTCATCGCCATAGGTTTCCTGCATGATCCGGCGCACCGCCTCGGGCTCGGCGTCCATATTGGCCAGCCAGTCCAGCGCCGTCCGTTGATAGTGATGTCCGCTCCAGCGCCATTCCTGCTCGACCTCGAGCAGATCGTCATAGGCCCGCATCAGGCCGTGGCTGGGCATGACGCCGCCGGTGAAGAAATGCTGGGCGATGAAGTCCGAGGTGTCCGAAACCTCGAACCGGTAGGGGGTGGTCCGATGGCTGAAGACATGGATGAACAGTCGCCCGTCGGGTTCGAGCCACTCGCGCGCCCGGCCCAGCAAGGCCCGCCAGTTGGCCATGTGCTCGAACATCTCGACCGAGACGATGCGGTCGAACCGCTCGTCGGTATCGAACACATTCATGTCGTGGGTCAGGACCTGCAGGTTGCCGAGACCCCGGGCTCGGGCCTCGTCCTCGATGTAGCGGCGTTGGCCGGTCGAGTTGGACACCGCGGTGATGCGCGAGCCCGGATACCGCTCGGCCATCCACAGCGACAGCGAACCCCAGCCGCAGCCCAGTTCCAGGACGCTCTGACCGTCCGCCAGCGCGGCGTGCTCGCACGTCTCGGCGAGGGCGATCTCCTCGGCCTCGCCCAGGCTCTCTTCTCCGGAGGGATAGAGGGCGCAGGAGTATTTCAGCCTCGGTCCCAGGCAGATGCGGAAGAACTCCGGCGGCAGCTCATAGTGCTGGCTGTTGGCCGCCTCGACGTGTTCGGCGATGGCCCGCCCGGCCATCTCGACGGCGAAGGCGTGGTTGGTCGTGGTGTCACCCACCAGTCGCTTGCGCGCGCCCGCCACCATGCCGGCGATCGCCGGCCGGGTGACGAAGTCGGGTGCCGGGACGTCCTGAAGCGAGCGAAGAAGGGCGGCGAGGGGCATGGTGATCGCTTTCACGCGGAACGGCGGGGCGGACGGGGAAAGAAGCGGGAGACGCGGGCCTGATAGTCCCGGTAGGCCTCGGGCCGGGACGCAAGCATCTGGCGCTCCAGCGGGGGGACGCCGCTGAGGTAGTTGAGCAGGCACCACATCAGCACGGGAGCCAGCAGCGTCAGCCATCCAGCGGCATAGCCGGGGTCCAGCGCGATCATCGGATAGGCCAGCCAGCCCAGCCATTCGAAGAAATAGTTCGGGTGCCGCGACCACCCCCAAAGTCCGGTGTCGGCCACCTTGCCCCGGTTGGCGGGGTCGCGGCGGAAGGCGTGCATCTGCCGGTCGGCCACCCCCTCGCCGATTACGGCCACGGCGAGGATGGCGACGGCTGCGGCCTCACGCCAGCCAATGGCCGCGTCGGGCCGCACGGCGGCGAACCGCACGGAGACGACCAGAATCATCACGGTCGCCGCCTGGACCATCAGGAAGGCCCAGGCCTGAACGCCCCATCCGCCCCACTCTTGCTTCAGCGACTCGTAGCGGGGGTCCGGATGCTCGCTTCGCCAGGTGCGTGCGAAGATGTAGCCGCCGAGGCGCAAGGCCCAGACACCGACCAGGGCGGCGACGATCCCCTGCCGCAGCGGGTCAGCGCCGGGCGCGGGCGCGATGGCGGCGAGGGCACCGATCAGGCCCACGGAGAGGGTCCAGACCACGTCGGTCCAGCCGCCGTCGCCGGCGCGGCGGACGATCGCCCACGCCACAGTCATCAGGAGGGCGGAGCCCAGGGCGGCGGCGGCCAGCACCAGCATTCGTCGCGTTTCCTTCCTCGCGGTTCTTTACACCTACGCACGGCGCCGGACATTGGATGCGCATCCGAGCGGAACGGGCCTGCGTAGCTGACCGTTCAATCGTGATCGGAGCCGCCCCCTATGCCGTCTATCCAGCCGTCTCGCCGCATCGCAGTCGTCGGCTCGGGCATCTCCGGCCTGTCCTGCGCCTGGCTGCTGGGCTCGGCGCACGATGTCACCCTGTATGAAGCCGACGACCGGCTGGGCGGGCACTCCAACACCGTCGACACCCTGTCATCGACCGGTCCGGTGGCGGTGGACACGGGCTTCATCGTCTTTAACGAGCCCAACTATCCGAACCTGACCGCCTTGCTGGCGCATCTCGGCGTGGCCTCGAAGGCCGCGGACATGTCGTTCGCCGTCTCGGTCGATGATGGGGCCTTTGAATACTCCAGCAACGGCGCGGCGGGCCTGTTCGCCCAGAAGCGCAACCTGACCAGCCCCCGCTTCTGGGCCATGCTGGCGGACCTCAAGCGGTTCCACCGGCAAGCTCCCATTGACCTGCCCGTGCTCGAGACCTCGGGCATTTCGCTGCGCGAGTATTTGAACCAGGGTGGCTATGGCCGGATGTTCATGGACCATCATCTGCTACCCCAGGCGGCGGCGATCTGGTCGGCCTCTTCGTCGCAGATGGCGGACTATCCGGCCGCGGCCTTCGTCAAATTCTACCGCAACCATCGCCTGCTCGAGATTGATCTTCGCCCGAACTGGCGCACCGTCGAAGGCGGTAGCCGGGCCTATGTCTCACGGATCAAGGACGTCTTTGGCGGCCAGGTCCGCAGCGGTGAGGCCGTGCGGCAGGTCCTGCGCGACGCCGACGGTGCCGCCGTCGTCACGGACCACGGAATCGAACGCTACGATGCGGTGGTTCTGGCGGTCCATGCCGACACCGCCTTGAAGCTTCTGACGGACCCGACCGGCGAGGAGCGCCGCCTGCTGGGGGCCATACCTTATCAGCGCAACCGCGCCGTCCTGCACCGGGACACGGCCCAGATGCCGAAACGGCGCGCGGCCTGGGCGGCGTGGAACCACGTCAGCCGTCGTGGCGACGATCGCGGCGCGGGCGGCGTCACCTACTGGATGAACCACCTGCAGGCCCTGCCCGGCGAGCCGCTGTTCGTGACTCTCAATCCGCAGCACGAACCTCGCGCCGATCAGGTCCTGGCCGAGTTCGACTATGAGCACCCGGTGTTCAACTCGGCCGGCCTGGCGGCGCAGCAGCAGCTGTGGTCGCTGCAGGGCGGCCGCAACGTCTGGTTCTGCGGGGCCTGGTTCGGCGCGGGCTTCCATGAGGATGGCTTGCAGGCCGGCTTGGCCGTCGCCGAGCAACTGGGCGGCGTCCGGCGTCCGTGGACCGTCGCGGACGAGAGCGGGCGCATCGTGCTGGACGCGCCGGTGCCGCTGGCCGAAGCGGCCTGATGCACACGGCGTCCAGCCTTCCGGCCTTCGGGGTCTACAGCGGCGTGGTGACCCATGAGCGTCACCGGCCGCGCCGGCATCGGCTGCGCTACCGCATCTTCATGCTGCTGATGGATCTCGACCGGGCAGACGAAGTCATGGGTGGGCTGCGCTGGCTGTCCAAGGGAAGGTTCGCGCCGCTGAGCTTCCGCGAGGCCGACCATGGCGACGGCGGCGACCGTCCGCTGGCGGTGCAGGTGCGCGAGCGTCTGGCCGCGGCCGATTTGCCTGCCGACGGCCCGATCCGGCTTCTGACCATGCCGCGCATCCTTGGCCACGCCTTCAATCCGATCAGCGTCTATCTGTGCCACGCCGCCGACGGCCGGCTGGCCGCCACCCTCTATGAGGTCACCAACACTTTCGGCGAGCGGCACGGCTATCTGATCCCGGTCGGTGATCCGGATGCGACGGTGATCCGCCAGGCGGCGGACAAACGGTTCTACGTCTCGCCGTTCATGGACATGGACCTGGGTTATCGCTTCCTGCTGCGACCGCCGTCTGAGGCGGTGCGGCTGCTGATCGAGGTGGACGACGAGGCCGGCTCCCTGCTGACCGCCGGCTTCACCGGACGCCACCAGCCGCTGACCGACGCCGTCCTGCTGACCGCGTGGTTGGCGCATCCCCTGCTGACCCTGAAGGTGGTCGGCGGTATCCACTGGGAGGCGCTCAAACTGTTCGCCAAGGGGCTGCGCATCCGCACGCGTCCGCCGGTTCCCGAACAGCCGGTCACGATCGGTCGCGCGTCGACCTGCCCGCTATCCGCCGATGGAGAACAAAGACATGCGGCCTAGACTACTGGCAATCGCCGTCATCGCCCTGATGATTCCGGGCGTGGCCTGGTCGACGACCGAACCACGGCGGGCCATCGATATCGACCGGTTCATGGGCCGCTGGCATGAAATCCTTCGGACGCCGAACAACCACCAGCGCAACTGCTGGGCCGCCAGCCAAGTCTGGTCGCGGCGTGACGACGGCCGCTTCACCATCCGGCAGGTCTGTCATCAAGGCTCGCGCACCGGCCGCGTCCGGACAGTCGAAACGACGGCGCGCGTTCTCAATGCGCCGGAGAACACCAAATTCGAGGCCAGCTTCTTCGGCGGCCTGATCCGTCAGCGCTACTGGGTCATCGACCGGGCCGACGACTACAGCTGGATGATCGCGACGACGGCCGACGGAGATTTCCCTGCCCTGCTGTCGCGCAGCCCGACCTTGTCGGCCGCCGAGACCGCGCGGCTGAAGACCCGGATGGGCCAGCTCGGCCTGCCGACCGCCCAACTGACGCCTTCGGGTCACTGATGCGGGCCCTGAACGACCCCGCGGAGCGCGGGGAAGGACGACAGGAACCCTCATGGGTCAGACCGTTGCTGCGCGCGATCTCATCGCTGTGGCGTCACGGAGAACTGACGGTGATCGATCCCAACGGGGTCGTGCGCACCTTCGGTCAGCCCGCCCCGGATGCGGGCGAAGCGCCGCCGGTGTGGCGGGTACGGCGCTGGCAGGCTTTTGGACGGATGGCCGCTCGCGGGGACATCGGTTTCGCCGAGGGCTATCTGGCGGGGGAGTGGGACACGCCGGACCTCACCCGCCTGCTGCTGGCCTTCGCGGCCAACTATGACGCCCTCGAACGGGTCATGGGCGGGTCGCTGCTGTGGCGCGGGATCGACATGGTTCGCCACGCCCTGTCGCGGAACAGCCGCCGCGGGTCGCGTCGCAACATCCTGGCGCACTACGATCTCGGCAACGACTTTTACAGCCAGTGGCTGGACGCCGGGATGACCTATTCGTCGGCCCTGTTCGACGATCCGGCGGCGACGCTCGAAGCGGCCCAGACCGCCAAATACGCGGCGCTCGCCGATGCGGCGGAGCTGAGGCCCGGCCAGTCAGTTCTGGAAATCGGCTGCGGCTGGGGCGGCTTCGCGGAATATTTGGCCCGCGAGCGCGGGGTGTCGGTCACCGCCATTACCCTGTCGCCCTCGCAGAAGGCCTGGGCCGAGGCTCGCATCGCCGCCGCCGGCTTGTCGGACAAGGTGTCGGTGCAACTGGTCGACTACCGCGACGCGGAGGGCCGGTTCGACCGCATCGTCTCGGTCGAAATGTTCGAAGCGGTGGGCGAGGCCTACTGGCCGCAATTCTTCGCCCGGGTGCGGGGCCTGCTCGCGCCCGACGGCGTCGCGGGCCTACAGATCATCACCATCCGGGACGACCTGTTCGAGGCCTACCGGCGCCGTCCCGACTTCATCCAGCTGCACGTCTTTCCCGGCGGCATGCTGCCGTCCGAAAGCCGGCTGGAGACCGAGATCGCGCAGGGTGGGCTGGAGGTCGACGTGGCGCGCCGATTCGGGCTGGACTATGCGGAAACCCTACGACGCTGGCGGCTGGCGTTCGAGGCCCGGGACAGGCGCGTCACCGCCCGGCTTGATGAGCGGTTCCGCCGCCTGTGGCGCTACTATCTCAGCTACTGCGAAGCCGGATTCCTGTCCGGCCGGACCGACGTTGTGCACGTCCGGCTGACGCCGTCCTCGGAAGGCTGACCGCGCCGCGGATCATGACCGGACATCCCGCGACCGGGTCGCCACTGTCATGAAGCGCTGATAAGCGACGCCCCGATGGTGGAACCGGAGATGACGATGCAACGGATGGCGATCAGGTCAATGCTGGCGGCGACGGCCCTGGCGGGTTCATTCGGCCTGGCCTCCTGCGCCACGGCGCAGTCCCCGACGGACGCGGAGTCGCCTTCCGTCGCCGCCCGGATCGACACCCAGACGACCCAGCGCGGCGAGGCCAACAAGGCGGTGGTCGTGCTCGACACCGCCCACCCTGCCGGCAGCGTCATCGTGGCCACGGCCGGTCTGGCGGGGCTGGAGGTCTATGACCTCGACGGCCGCCGGCGCGGCACCACTCCGGCGGGCGAGGCGGGCAGTATCGATGTGCGTCACGGGGTGATGCTGGGGGGCCGGCCGACCAGCCTGCTGGTCTCGACGGACACGACCGACAATAGCCTGCGCTTCTTTTCGGCGGTGGCCGGCGTCCTGACCGAGGTCGGCGCGCGGTCGATCCCTCTGGGCTTCGCAGTCGAGGGCGTCTGCTTCTTCCGCAATGCGAGCGATCGAGGCCTCTATGTCGTGGCCGTGGGCGATGGCGGCGAGTTTGACCAGCACCTGGTCTTCGTTGACGCCAATGGGAAGGTTGATGCGCGTCAGTCCCGCCGTATCGGCCTGCCTTCGCCGGCCGAACACTGCGTCGGCGACGACGAGAGCGGCCAGATCTATGTCTCCGAACAGGCCGTCGGCCTGTGGCGCTTCAACGGCGATCCCGAGACGGACGCCACGCCTGTGCTGATCGACGCCCCGCGTCTGGGCCGCATCAGCAAGGAGGTCGGCGGCGTCGCGCTCTACGATGGCGGGGAGGGTGCGCGCTATCTGATCGCGTCGGACGCGTCCGGCGGCCGGCTTTATGTCTATGACCGCGGCGAGGACGACGCCTGGGTCGGAGCCGTCGCCGTGGCCGGTGCCGACGGGGCGGCGGTGGGCGAGCCGGGCGGTCTGTTCGCCCTGGGTGCCGCGCTGGGACCGAGCCTGTCGTCCGGTGCCGTTGTGGTCACGGACGAGGACGCCGAAGGCGGTGCCAACTACAAGCTGGTTCCGGCGGGCGACCTGCTGACCGCGCTGAACCTGCCGGTCGGCTCGGGAGACCAGAACCGCTCGCCCGCGCCAGTCGTGGCCGCCGTTACGGCGCTGTACGAGACCGTGCCGGTCCTCAGCCATGGCGACGCGGCCGATGATCCCGCCATCTGGGCCAATCCGGTCGATCCGGCGGCCAGCCTTGTGGTGGCCACCGACAAGAAGTCGGGCCTGTATCTCTACGACATGCAGGGGCGGGTGCTGCAGCATTTGCCGGACGGGAAGATGAACAACGTCGACCTGCGGACCGGCTTCATGCTGGGCGGCGAGTCGATCGTGCTGGTGACGGCCAGCGACCGCACCCGCAAGGCGATCGCCATCTATCGGCTGGACACCGGGGCGCGGCGGCTGGTCGCCATCAGCGACGGGGTGCAGCCGGCCGAGCAGGGCGATCCCTACGGCCAGTGCATGTATCGCAGCGCCGTGACCGGAAAGACCTATGTCTTCATCAACGACTCAAATGGCGAGATGCGTCAGTGGGAGCTGATCGACGCGGGCAACGGCCGCGTCCGCGCCCAGCGTGTCCGCGATTTCGCCTTCGCGTCACAGGCCGAGGGCTGCGTGGCGGATGACGCTGCGGGGATTCTGTTCGTCAATGAGGAGGACGTCGGCCTGTGGCGCCTCAGCGCCGAACCCGAAGGCAGCACGGCCATGACCGGCGTCGAGCGGGTCGTGGACAACCCCGCGCTCAGGGACGACATGGAGGGCGTCGGCCTCTACGACCTGGGCGACGGGCGCGGCTATCTGATCTCGTCGAGCCAGGGCAACAACACCTACGCGGTGTACCGGCGGGAGGGCGACCATGCCTACCTCGGCTCGTTCGCGGTCATTGCCGACGCGGTTCGCGGCATCGACGGGGTGTCCGAGACCGACGGGCTGGAGGTCTCCAGCGCCGACCTCGGGCCGGGCTTCGAATACGGTGCCATGATCGCCCAGGACGGCCGCAACGTCTTGCCGGGCGAGCGGCAGAACTACAAATACGTCTCTTGGCAGGCGATCGCCGAGGCCCTCAATCTCGAGATGCGGGGCGGGGTCCGGCCGCACTGAGCGACGCCGCGCGGGATAGCCCGACCCGGATTGCGGGTGATCCCTGAAGTCCAGTGTGGCCCGAGCAGGACCTGCGCCAAAGAGGCTTACCGGATCGCCGCGCCCGAGGCTAAGGTGGACAGATGCAGCTATCATCAGCCCTTGATCATCTGGTTATCCGCGCGCCGGACGACTGGCATGTCCATCTCCGCGACGGCCAGATGCTGGGTGCCGTCGTCAATCACACCGCCCGACAGTTCCGGCGCGCGATCGTCATGCCGAACCTGACCCCGCCGGTCACCACGGTGGCCGCCGCCGAGGCCTATCGGACCCGCATCCTTGCGGCGGTCGAGCCCGGGCTCGCGTTTGAGCCGCTGATGATCTGCTACCTCACCGACGACGCCGATCCCGAAGAGATCGCGCGCGGCTATGAGGCCGGCGTCTTCACCGCCTGCAAACTCTATCCGGCCCATGCGACCACCAACGCCGAGCACGGCGTCACCGACATTCGCAACATCTATCCCGTCCTTGAGCGGATGCAGCGCATCGGCATGCCCTTGCTTCTGCACGGCGAAGTGACGGACCCGGCGGTCGACGTTTTCGATCGCGAGGCCGTGTTCATCGAGCGGATCTTCTCGAAGATCGTGGTCGACTTTCCCGCGCTCAAGACGGTGTTTGAGCACATCACCACGGCCGACGCCGTGGCCTTTGTCGAGAACGGCGGGCCGAACCTCGCCGCGACCGTCACGCCCCACCATCTTCGCATCAATCGAAACGCCATGTTCGCGGGCGGTATCCGGCCCCATTTCTATTGCCTGCCGGTGGCCAAGCGCGAGCGGCACCGCCTCGCCCTGCGTCGGGCCGCCACCTCGGGCTCGGCCAAATTCTTCCTCGGCACCGATTCGGCGCCGCACCAGGCGGGACAGAAGGAGTCTGCCTGCGGCTGCGCGGGCATCTTCAACGCGCCGTTTGCGATCGAAAGCTATGCGGCGACCTTTGGCGAGGAGGGGGCGCTCGACCGGCTTGAAGGGTTCGCCTCCGAACATGGCCCGCGCTTCTACGGCCTGCCGCTGAACGAAAGCCGCGTCGTCCTGGAGCGCGAGGACGTCGTCGTGCCCGCGCGCCTCGGAACCGGAATCGGCGACCTGGTCCCGTTCCATGCTGACGAGACGCTGCCGTGGCGCCTGGCCGACGGTGCCGGGCGGGCGGTTGCGGCGAAGCCCGGCTGACGGCGTCAGGAGAGACCGCGAACCCCGACGGCCTCTCGCGCCAGTATGCTGGCTCGCGGAACGATCAGATGTTGGAGAATCTCAAGGTCATTGGCCACCGTGACGGGATCCTGTCGCAGCGCGGCCGCGAGCGTCTCCTTGAGCCAGTCGCTCATGGCCGGATTCTCGAGCACCCATCGGATGCGCGCGTCGATCGCGGTCAGCTGGGACTGGGCGTGTTCGTGTTGTGGGGTCATGGCAGTCGCGCTCTTTCAAGGGTTCAGGGATTGCAGGCGCCGCATTGACCCGGGTCGGCCGAGCACCGCGCCAGGAGCCGCTCCTCCCGATGACTGCAGCAAGTGCAGGTCAGGACCTCGGCGCGGCCCTGCGACGTGGGCTCGCCGCAGTCGGCGCAGGGCAAACCCGCCAGCCGCTCCGTCACGGCGAAGCCGGGCCGGCCGCACGCCGGGCAGGGGGACCGGAACCGCCGCACCAGATCCAGCGTAGCGCGCCTTATCGCCCGCATTCGCGTCGGGTTGCGATCCGCCCGCATGTCGGTTTCGATCAGGGCCGCGCCGGTTTGGCCGACGATTCGGTCGATGGCGTCGACGAGTGAGGCCCAGCCGACCACATCCTTGATCAGGGCCGTCTCGACGGCGGGCCGCTCGTCCACCCAGGCGGTCAGGATGACCCCGTGGCCCGGGAACCCGATCCGTTGTGCGAAAGCCTGTGCGGCCTCAGGCCCGGTGACGACGAGATGGGCGAAGTTGGTCCGGGTGCCGCCGTGACGGCCGACCAGTTCCAGCCCTGACAGGCGATCGATCAACACCACGATCTCCTGCCCGAACGGCAGGAAGGGCAGCTGGGGGTGCGGCCCGAAGCTGCCTTCGCTGGCCAGGCCGACGCGCGCCGACGGGACCCGGTCGAAGGCGGCGGCGATCTTGCCCCGCGCCGCCTCCAAAGGACTTCCCGTCCGTGCCACCTCGCGACTGAAGGCACCGAATGCGTTTGTGTCGAGACCGGGCGCGACCTCGACCTTCAACCCCAGGAAGCGCGTGAGGACGGGGGCTATCGCCCGCGACTTGCCGTGCATGGTGGCAAGCACGGCTGAGTCGTCCGTCCATGGCGGACCGCCGTCCCAGACATTGCCGCAGGCCGCCATCGATCCGCTCAGTGCGCGTGCGGCTGCGCCACCTCGGGCATGGCCGAGGAATGCAGATGGTCGATCTTCCAGGCACCGTTCTCGAAGCGGTAGACGAAGGAATACCGGGCCGCCACGTCGCTGCTCTCGCCGGTGACCGGGTCGATGATCGCCACGGTCCAGGTCCCAACGCGGGAGGCGGTCTGGCAGTCGATCTCGGTCGTGCTGGTGTCGATCCGCGCGACAGGCTTCAGCTTCAGGAAGTTGACGAAATAGTCGCGCACGCCGGCCGGCGTGGTGCGCGGCTGGTTGGATACCGTCGGTAGCAGGACCGGCTCGGCTGTGAACAGCGCGGTGACCGCGTCGGGGTCAAGGGTGGCCCAGGAGTCGTTGAAACTGACGAAGCGGCCTTCGATGTCCGCGGTCGTCACGCCGGGGCAGGTCCGGGTCGTGTCGACCGCCGGGTTCGCCAGAGCGGCGGCGGGGGCGGCGACCGACAGGAGGGCCGCGATGGCGAGGGTGTGGGGCGTCTTCATGGTGTCTTCCTTGGGTTGGGCCGCGCGCAGCGGCCGAGGGACGGAGGGCGGAATCGTCACGTGCGCCTGAGCCCTTTCATCGCCAGAGCCAGGTCGCCGCGGCGGTGTAGAGGGCGATGCCGAGGGTCAGGTTGAAGGGGAAGGTCACGGCCAGCGAAGCGGTCACGAACACGCCGGGATCGGCCTTGGGCGCCGCGATCCGCATGGCGGCGGGCACGGCGATATAGGAGGCCGATCCGGCGAGGATGGTCAGCATGGCAGCATTGCCGAGGCCGAGGCCAGCCAGGCGCGCCAGACCCAGGGCGATGCTCGCCGAAAGCAGGGGGAAGGCCAGGGCGAAGCCGATCACGGCCGGGGTCAGCTTGCGCCCTCCCTCCATCAGCCGCCGGGCGGCGATCAGGCCGATGTCGAGCAGGAAGAAGCACAGCGCCCCCTGGAACAGCGGCCCGACGAAGATCTCGAGTTTGGCCATCCCGGGCTCGCCGGAAACCGCGCCCACCACGAAGCTGCCCAGCAGCATGACCGTGGCGGCACCGACGAACACCTCTTTGAGGATGGCGCGACGGCGGCCCGGCTCGCCGCGGCCGGCGCCGTTCATCAGGATCAGCGCCGTCAGGATGGCGGGGGTCTCCATCAGGGCCAGCACCGCCGCCATATAGCCACCGGGGCTCAGGCCGACCGTGGCCAGATGCTGCTGGCCCGCGGCGAAGGTCACGACCGAAACCGACCCGTAGGTGGCCGCAAGGGCGCAAATCGTCGGGCGATCGAGTCGCGACATCTTCTTCAGTATGACAAAGGCCAGAAGCGGCATCAGGGCGCTGAGCCCGACGCCGATGGCTGCGGCGACAAGGAAGTCGCCGTTCAGTCCCGCGGCGCGCGCCTCGACTCCGCCTTTGAAGCCGATGCACAGCATCAGATACAGCGACAGCGCCTTGGACACCGGTTCGGGGATCGCCAGATCCGATCTCGCGAACGCCGCCGCCGCGCCGATGAAGAAGAACAGGATGGCGGGAGAGGTCAGCAGGGCCAGGCTGGCCGAAAAGTCAGGCATGCGTCAACGGGTCCGAAGAAGGTGCGCCGGTGTGACCTCGACCGCGACCTCGTTCCAGTTTATTGACGTGATGCTGGCTATAACGGATGCTAATGACATGGCTGAACGGTTGGTCAATCTGGACATCGACCTTCTGCGCGCCTTCGTCACGGTCATCGAGGCCGGCAGCTTCACGCGTGCGGCGGCGCTGCTGGGCAGGACACAGCCCGCCATCAGCCTGCAGATCCGCCGTCTTGAGGATCAGCTGCGCTCGCCTCTGTTCGACCGTGGCGGCAAGGGCGTCGCCCTGACGACGGAGGGAGCGGGGCTGCTGCCCCAGGCCCGTCGACTGCTGCGGCTGAACGACGAGATCATCTCGACGCTGGGTGAAGGCGACCTGGAGGGCGAGGTGCGTTTCGGGGCGCCGGAGGATGTCGCCACCATGCACCTGCCGGGTATTCTGGGTGCCTTCGCGCGCAGCCATCCGCGCATCAAGCTGTCGGTGACCTGCGATTACACCGCCAATCTGCTCGACCAGATGTCGCGGGGTATGCTCGACCTGGCCCTGATCAAACGCGAGCCGGTGGGGCCGGACCTTGGGGTTCGGGTGTGGAGCGAACCGCTGGTCTGGGTGGCGCTCGACGAATCAATCGTTGATACAACGCCGCTGCCCCTGATCGTCGCCCCGGCCCCCGACATCTATCGCAAGCGGGCGCTGGGCGCGCTGCAGGAATGCGGCATTGCCTTCCGCGCGTCCTTCACCTCTCCCAGTCTCGCCGGTCAGATGGCCGCCCTGCGCGCCGGCCTCGGGGTCGGCGTTCTGCCGGCGGCCATGGCACCCCGCGATCTGGCCGTGCTGGGGCGGCCTCTCCCGACACTGACTGACAGCGAGATCGCCCTGGTCTCCGCCCGGGGTGCCAGCGGGCCCGCCGGCCTTCTTGCACAGGAAGTCTTGCGAGCGCTGGAGCGAGGTCCCGTCCCGGCATGACGGGCGCTTATCGGGTGTATCAGCAGCTCCGGTGATGGGGTCTCTGGTACAGTCCCGGCTTGATGGCCGAGGGCTGGGACGACCGGACCGTGTGATTGCACGGCCCGGACTGATGTCCCTTGGCTAGGCGGTTGGTCAGGCCTGGCCGAGATTGCGCTCCCCGGATCCGGCGCTTCCGCCGCTTCCGGGTTCACCAATCGGGCCCGAACTGGGCTCGCCCAACTCCACGCCCTGGCTCCGCAGTCCTTTGAAGCTGTCCTCCCCCAGTCCCACTCGCTGCACATCCTGCCACGAACTATAGGGGCGCCCTGCGATCAGCGAGTCGACATCTTTCTGGCTGAGCCCGTCCACGCTCCGAAGCAGTTCGGCTGTCGCATGATTCAGGAAAATCGACGGCTGTGTCTCGGGCATGATCTCGCTCCGGTGCGGTGGGGTCAGTATTGATCTGGGTAGAACGCCAATCGCTGAATTGGGCGCGCGTTCCAATTTTCCGGATATAATTTCGGGCAGACCCTCTGCGCCGCGTCCGGGCTTTCACGCCCTCCGAAAGACCTCAGGCGAGCTTTCGAGCCTGCGATCGCGTTGTCGGACCAAGCCATCTGCCATCCTGCCCCCCACCCGCCAGCGGTGCAAACCGTTTGCGCTGACACATCCTGTGCTACAAACGGTTGGCCTGTCTTCTTGCGCCGTTGAGGTATCGCGATGTTGGGGATCATAAAACTCGTCCGCCGGACGATCGAAGGATCGATATTGTCAATTGTGATCATCGCCATTGTTGCGATTTTCGGCGTCTCCGAGACAATCAACCTGCTGATCGCCGAGCCAAGTGTCCCGTCGATCCTCTTTTTGTTGGTGCTTGCGATCGTATTGGCCGATCTGATCGGAAAGCTCATCTCGATCCTGAGTTCAACCTTTCCTGATCTCATACCGGCCCTCAATGATGACGATCTGAAACGCGCCTCCCTGATCCAGCGGATGCGGCCGGGTCAGACCGTCGCGCTCCTCTCCGGGGCCTATGTGTCGCGGCTGCTGATGTTCCTTGTGATCTTTGCGCTCATGGGAACGAGCTACGCCTTTGCTCCGAAGCCGGTGCAGGAAACGCTGTTTGGCAACTTTGGGGCGATGCAGGCGATCGAGACGTTCTTGCGCGAAGGGCTTGCGGGTTCGGTTGGCTATTTTCTGTTCTTCCTCGGGCCTGACCACCTGAAGCCCATCACGAACGCCATCATCGCTGATCCCCTGGTCTCATCGACCGTCAACGGCGACATCTTTCTCGTCGGGATAAGGGTCTATGGGCTGGCGTTTGTCCTCTCCATTTTGCGGACGCTGGTGGCACCGATCACCTATGTGCGGGCGCGTCGCCGCGCGGGCAGGCTTTCCGCTCCGGCAGGGTCACCCGCATAGGTCTGGCGCAGCGACAAAGACCACACCTGACCGGCCAACCGCTCCTTCGCGCCATCTCGCCGGTAGCGGTCGTGCCAACAGGGCGCCTGCTCCAATCCAGGCCGATTATTCAATCGGGCGTTTGCTCGAGAGGAGATCCTCCTCCCCGGTTGCGCGCCGTTCCGCCTCGATCGCTTCATCGATATGAACGTCGGGACGCACCGACATTTCCTGGTCAGGGACCTTGGCGCGCCGCGCCGGCTTCCGGGTGCCGGACCTCTCTGCAGCCCGGGTGACTTGAGCGGCATCGGCGCGCGCCAGATCCGGAAACTGATCGATACGCAGGCGATAGATCGGTTCCGGCAGGGTGAAGCCCGCCGCCTCCACCGCCATTTTCGTCGTCCGGATAGCGCCGCTTCGGGCCTTCAGGAAATCCGCTTCGCCCTGGTCGATCCACGCCATGAATTTCAGGACGATATTGCTGTCACCGACCGTGACGATCAGGCCGCTTGGCGCAGGGTCGTCCAATATGAAATCGAGCCCCGCCAGTGCCGCCACACCGGTGCAGATGGCAGATTCCGGGTCATCTTCGGCGTCGACGCCCAGCTCGAATTCCAGCCGCCGCTCGGGATTGCGGGTGTAGTTCAGGATAACGGCCTTGAAAACGATCGTGTTGGGAATGCGAAGATGATTGCCGTCCAGCGTCATCAGCACGGTGGCGCGTGAGGTCAGGCGGACCACCTTCCCCTCCTGACCGTCGATGACGACATGATCGTTGGCGCGGAAAGGCTGGCGCAGACTGAGCATGATGCTGGAGATGTAATTCTCCAGCGCGTCCCTGACCGCGAAGCCGATCGCCAGACCGATGACGCCGGCCCCGCCGAGGACCGTGCCCATCAGGGCGGTGGCTCCGACGAGGTTGAGCGCCAACACAATGCCCAACACCACACTGGCGACCCGTAGCGCCTGCGCCAACAACTCGCCGACAAAGGGGTTTGGCGTCAGCCTGCGCCAAAACGGGGTGAAAGATGCCGCCCACCAGCCCAGGGCGACAAACACGGCCAGTACCAGGCCGCTGAGCAGCAGAAGCGGCGCGCTGTTGACGATCGACCTGAAGAGGGCCGTTAGCTTCTGCAGGAACGGCGAGACGCGTTCGCCGACGTCGACGCTGGCTTCGATGTCGTTCCGCACTGCCACGACGCCTTCGACCCGATTGGCGATGTTTTCGGCGCGATCCAGGTCACCCCGGTCCGACAAGGCACCGTCAAGCGTGACCACCCCTTCAGCCACGCGCACCTGCACGGACGAAAGCGTGTCGAGTTCCCCGAATATGCGGCGCAGCCGTTCGGCGATCGCGGCGTCCGACTGAGCGTCGCTCTCCGTCCGGATCACAGGCGCGTCCTGAACGGTCTCGACCGTCTGCGCGAAGGCTTGATCAGCCATTGCGGCAAGGCCGAGGGCGAGCGTCAGACAGGCCGCAAGAAAAACGCGGAGACTTTTCGCTTTCACGTGGCTGATCCCCAAAATCGCTTCAACAAACCGCAGCGTCTCGTTGCGGCCTGTGTTTGGTAAACCATTGTCGCGCGCCGGTCGAAGGGCTGGAGGACCGGCGTCGACAGAGTGGCCAAGGTTTGGTCGACGGTCTGCTCTCGTCGAATGCACCCTTATGCACAAAGGCGGGGAGGGGAAGCTTCGATCGCGGTTGGCCCCGGCCCTGATCCGTTCGGTGCCCGCAACAAAGCCTTCGCCACCGATAGGACCAGACCCTCGGCGACGCGGCGAGGTGGTGTCAGTCCAACGACAACTCGTCTCCACCAAGCGAGGCTAGGGCAGGGGGCGTGATCCTCAGCCGGCGAGCGTCTTCCACTCGGCAAATGCGGCCGATCGTCGGGCTTTGAAATCGTCTCGGCTGATGAGGTGGCGGTCCTGGTTGAAGGGGTTGTGGAAGGCGGCGTGGACGGAGCTGAACTTCTGCAGGGTCTTCATCTGCCGGAAGCGGAGCATGGCTCGTTCTCGTCGTCGGAACGGCAGGTGTGAGTTCTCACATCGGTTGTTGGCCCAGCGGCCGACCTCCTGCTTTTCAGCGTTGCCGAGATCCTTCATCGCGGCCCGATAGGAGCGCAGTCCGTCCGTGACGATTGCCTTGGGAGACCCGTGGCGCTTCATGGCCTTCTTGATGAACGTCAGCGCGGCTGCCTTGTCCCTGGTCTTTGTGACAAAGGATTCCAGCACCTCGCCCTCATGATCGACGGCACGCCAGAGATAGCGCATTTCGCCGTTGATGCGGACGTAGACCTCGTCCAAATGCCAGCGCCAATGGGTGTAGGCGCGCATGTGATTGACCCGCTTCCTGCGGATCTCCGCGGCGAACATTGGACCGAACCGGTTCCACCAAAGCCGCACCGTCTCATGGCATATGTCGATGCCCCGCTCGGCCAGTAGATCCTCCACGTTGCGGAGCGACAGCGGGTATTTCACGTACATCAGCACCACGAGGCGGATCACCTCGGGCGAGCTGTCAAACCAGCGAAACGGATTGGTCGATTTGGCCATATTCTGAGGCTAGGCGCGAGGTCCGCGACCGGCAATCAGCTTGGGCTGACAAAGCCGGTTGGTCGATTTGGCCATATTCTGAGGTAGG
>JBBQOK010000038.1:0-17984 GCA_038330765.1 Caulobacterales bacterium
TCGGGCCGCCAGCCGGAGGGTTGTGTGGAAAACGACCACGCGGGACCGCCTGTCTCGTCGAAACGGTAAAACAAATCACAGCCGGGCGAGGCCCGGCGGTCCCGCTCCCTCCCCACACCGCTTGGAAACAAGCGGCGAAGACTCGTGCCCGCGCCGGTCCACGCCCTTGCCCCCCGCGCCCGCCCGCGTTACGCACGGCTCAAGGCCGTCGATATTCATCAGACGGTGAAAACCTCAGGAAACCCAAGGAGACTCCATGCGGAAGATCTTCCCCGACGCGAGCGCAGCGCTGGAGGGCCTGACCTTCGACGGGATGACCGTCATGTCCGGCGGCTTCGGCCTGTGCGGCATTCCCGAACACCTGATCGCGGCCCTGCGCGACAGCGGCGTCAAGGATTTGACCGTCATCTCCAACAACGCCGGCGTCGACGGCTTCGGCCTCGGCCAGTTGTTGGGCACCCGCCAGATTGCCAGGATGATCTCGTCCTACGTCGGCGAGAACAAGGAGTTCGAGCGTCAGTATCTGGCCGGCGAGCTACAGTTGGAGTTCAATCCGCAGGGCACCCTGGCCGAGCGCATCCGCGCCGGCGGCGCCGGCATCCCCGCCTTCTTCACCGCCACTGGCGTCGGCACCCTGGTCGCCGACGGCAAGGAGGTCCGCGACTTCGGCGGCCGCGACTACGTCATGGAAACCGGCCTGACCGCCGACCTGTCGATCATCAAGGCGTGGAAGGCCGACGGCCGCGGCAATCTCCAGTTCCGCAAGACGGCCCGCAACTTCAATCCGATGATGGCCACTGCCGGCAAGGTCACCGTCGTTGAGGTCGAGCACATCGTCCCGACCGGCACCTTCGATCCCGACCAGATCCACACGCCCGGCATCTATGTCGACCGCATCGTCCTGACGGTGCCCGAGAAGCGCATCGAGCAGCGCACCGTGCGTCAAAGGGAGACCGCATAGATGGCCCGCACCCGCGAACAACTGGCCGAACGGGCCGCCCACGAGCTTCAGGACGGCTTCTACGTCAACCTGGGCATCGGCATCCCGACCCTGGTCGCCAACTACATCCCGCGCGGCATGGAGGTCACCCTCCAGTCCGAGAACGGCATGCTGGGCATGGGGCCCTTCCCCTATGAGGAGGAGGTCGACGCCGACCTGATCAACGCCGGCAAACAGACCATCACGGAGATCGCCGAGAGCAGCTATTTCAGCTCGGCGGACAGTTTCGCCATGATCCGCGGCGGCCACATCAACCTGTCCATCCTCGGGGCCATGGAAGTGGCCGAGAACGGCGACATCGCCAACTGGATGATCCCCGGCAAGCTGGTGAAGGGTATGGGCGGGGCCATGGACCTGGTCGCCGGCGTCAAGCGCGTGGTCGTCGTCATGGATCACGCCAACAAGCACGGCCAGTCCAAGGTGCTGAAATCCTGCACGCTTCCCCTGACCGGGACGGGCGTCGTCAGCCGCATCATCACCGACCTGTGCGTCTTCGACGTCAAGCCGGACGGCGCGGGGCTGGAGCTGATCGAACTGGCCGACGGCGTCACCCTGGATGAGGTCGCGGCGAAGACCGAGGCGACCTACACCGTTGCCCCCGGCCTGAAGTCGTAGTCATAGTTTCTCCGACAGCGCTCAAGACGGTCGCGACCGCGTCGCGGCCGATGGCGCACTGAGGAGTATGGGTGATGGCAGACGGGGCCTACCGCTGGCAGGGACACGCGCCCGCGCCGGATGCCGCCCGGATCGAGGCGATCGACGCGGGCTATGACGCGGCTCAGGCCCATGCCTTCGCCGAACCGGCCCGCGCCGCCGCCGTCGAGCGCATCGACCAGGCCCTCGCCGCCGCCCGCGCCGGCGACCTGGGCGAGGCCACCGCCCGCCTCGCCGACGCCCGGTCGGTGCTCGAAGGCCTGAACCCCGCCGTGCTCGAGCCCCGCCGCGGCCTCGCCGGCCTGTTCGACAGCCGCGGCCGCCGTCTCGAGGCCTTCCGCGACACCTTCCAACGCGCCGCCGCCGCCCTCGCCGACGTCGCCCGCGACCTGTCCGAACGCGTCGAAGGTGCCGCCCGCCGCTCCGGTGGCCTCGATGAAGCCTGGACCGGCGTGCGCGACGCCATGGTCGACCTCGACGCCCACCTGATCGCCGCCGCACGCCGTCTCACCGGCCACGCTCCGGCCGAGGACGCCCCCGCCCATCCGCTGGAGGCCCGGAGGGCCTCGCTCGACGCCTGCCGCGCCGCCGCCCTCGGTGCCCTGCCGCTGATCCGCGGAGCCCAGAACGCCGACGCCCGCGCCGCCGAGGCGCTCAAGGCTTGCGGCGACGGTGTCACCGCCTGGCGCGACGGCTGGAAGCAGGCGCTCGGCCTCGCCGGCAAGCGG
Organism: Caulobacterales bacterium; assembly: GCA_038330765.1. GTDB lineage: Bacteria > Pseudomonadota > Alphaproteobacteria > Caulobacterales > Caulobacteraceae > Brevundimonas. The sequence goes on from JBBQOK010000038.1 coordinate 2,383, forward strand.
CCGAAGAAGGTCCGTCCCGACGGCGAACGCCTGCTCGCCCTGCGTGACGACCTGCTGGCCCGCATCGACCGCGCCGTCGCCGAACTGAGCGCGTCCCGCAGCCGCCGGGCGGGCGTCGAGGCCCGGTTCGCGGACCTCAGAGGGCCGCTCTAGCCCGCGTTGGCGTCGGTCCAGGCCACGATCTGCGTGTTCACATCACGCGTAGCGATGTCGAAAGCCTCGACGATCGCCGAGACCCGGTTGGCCCCGGTCGGCTGCTCCACCGTGAAGGTCCGCTCCGCCGCCACCGTCCGCTCCGGCAACGCCAGCAGCCGGGCCCGGGCCGTCACCACGACCGTCGGCGCGGCACCCGGCGCATCATAGCGGGCCTCGAAGGTGCGGACGTCGATGTCCAGCGAGCGGTCGCCCCGGGTCAGCTCGCGCGGTCCCAGAATCCGCACCCGCGTCGCCTGCGCCGCGAACGCGTTCTCCAGGCTCTCCTGATACAGGTCGCTCGCCGGCGACACCCAGCGGGCACCGGCGATATAGGCCGTCTCGGTCCCCGTGACGCCCAGCAATCTGTCGCCTTCAACGGCTTGCGGGAACTCCACGCGGCGCAGGCTGACCTGCCGCAGGGAGCCCCGGCCCTCGCTGGCCACGTTTGCCGCCGCCGGTCCGCTAAAGCGATAGGTCTGCACCGGATCGGGCGACGACAGCAGGGCGCAGCCCGTCACCACGACGGCACCGGCCGCGGCGAGGGCGATCTTGATCAGGCGGGAGCGGTTCATGGCTGGACCTCCAGTTCCTTGGTCGGCGCTCGACCGATGAAGTCGCGCGGGCTGGACCGGACTTCGTCGATCAGCCCCTCGAGCGAGCGGGTCGCGTCCTCCAGTCCCTGGATCGCCTGCTGCATCTGCGGCAGGCCGGTCGTGACGAACTCGTTCACCGGCCCCTCGGCGCCGGTGGCGATCCGGTTGATCGAGGCGACGGCTCCGCGGGCGTCCTCGGCCGCCTGATTGATGTTGGCCACGGCCTCCCGGCCGTCGCCCTCGATGATGCCGCGCGTGCTGACGGCCAGCGCCTCGTACTCCGCAACGGCAGAGTTGGCCTTGATCAGTGCCTGCTCCAGCTGCTCCAGCATCCCCTTGCGGGCTTCCAACTCGGTCGATAGCGACTCGATGTTCTTCAGGCTGGTGGAGAAGCTGCGCACATTGTCGTCGGACAGCACCCGGTTGATCCGGTTCAGCGCATCGACGGTCTGGGCCAGTACCGTGCCGGATCCCGACAGCAGCTCCGCGATCGGCGACGGCTGGCTCTGAAGCACCGGAACGACGTTGTCCGGATACTGCGTCTTCAGAATCGCGCTGTTCGGATTGCCCGCGGTGATCTGGATGTAGTTCAGGCCGGTGATGCCCTGCGGCTCCAACTGGGCGCGCGACGTGACGCGCACCGGCGTCGTAGCGTCGATGCGGATGCGCGCGATGACCTGATCGCCCTTTTTCGGATCGAGGTTGAGATCGGTAACCTCGCCGACCCGGATGCCGTTGAAGTGGACCTCGCCCCCCTCCGACAGACCGCGCACCGGTCCGTAGAACACGATGTCATAGACGTCGTAGTCGTTGTTGAACTGCAGTCGAGCCAACCAGATTGAGAACACCGCCAGCGCCGCCAGAAGGGCGATGGTTGCGATGCCGACGGCGGCGTAGTGGGCGTCTCGTTCCATTTTCCCGCTCTCCTCATGCGGCCTTTTTGCCGGCGCGTCCGCGCGGGCCCAGGAAATATTCTCTGATCCAGGGATGTTCGGACTGCTCCAGTTCTTTCACCGGAGCCTTGGCCACGACATGCTTGTCGGCGAGCACGGCCACCTTGTCGGTTATGGCGTACAGGCTGTCGAGGTCGTGGGTGATCATGAAGACCGTCAGCCCCAGGTCCCCCGAAAGCTGACGGATCAAATCATCGAAGGCGGCGGCACCGATCGGGTCGAGCCCCGCCGTCGGCTCGTCGAGGAACAGCAGCTCAGGATCAAGCGCCAGCGCCCGCGCCAGCCCGACGCGTTTGCGCATCCCGCCCGACAACTCGGCCGGCTTCAGATGGTGAGCTTCAGGGCCCAATCCGACCATCGCGATCTTCATCTCGGCCAGTTCACGGATCGCGTCCTTCGACAGCTGCGTATGCTCGATCAGCGGCGAAGCCACATTGTCGATAACGCTCAGCGCCGAAAACAATGCGCCTTGCTGGAACAGGACCCCAGTGCGCCGTTCGAAATCGGCCTCCTGTGCCTCGGTCATGTCGGTCCGGTCGTGACCGAGCACCTTCACTACCCCGCCCTCGGGCTCCTTCAGGCCGATGATGGTGTTCAGCAACACAGTCTTGCCGGTCCCCGACCCGCCGACCACGGCCAGCACCTCGCCGCGCTCGACATCGAGGTCGAGGTTCTCGTGAATCGTGCGGTCGCCGAACTGGCTTAGCAGCCCGCGAACCTCGATCAGGAGTTCCGGTTGCGCGGTCACAGGTCCATCTCCAGGAAGATCAGGGCGAAGACCGCGTCCAGCAGGATGATGGCAAAGATCGCCTGGACCACGGCGGCGGTCACCCGCCGGCCGAGGCTTTCGACATCTCCAGCCACGGCCATGCCCTGTCGGCAGCCGATGGCGGCGATCACGATGGCGAAGACCGGTGCCTTGACCAGGCCGACCATCAGATGGGTCCCCATGGCCGGGTCTTCGGCGATGCGCTGGATGAAGAAGGCTGGACCGTAATTGAGCTGACTCCAGGTCACCAGAAGGCCGCCGAACAGACCGGACACGATGCCGATGAAGGTCAGCAGAGGCAGCATGACGATCATGGCCACCAACCGGGGAATGACCAGCGCCTGGAACGGGTTCACGCCCATGACCTGCATGGCGTCGACTTCCTGGTTCATCCGCATCGAACCGATCTCGGCGGCGAACGAGGATGAGGATCGACCCGCCAGCAGCACGGAGGTGATGACCACCGCGAACTCCCGTAGCACCGACACCGCGACCAACTGCACCGTGAACACCGCCGCGCCAAACTGGGTCAGCAAGTTCGCGCCGAGGAAGGCGATGACCGCACCGATGAAGAAGTTGGTTACCGCGATGATCGGGAGGGCGTCGAGGCCGGACCGTTCGCCCTGGCTGAACCAGGCGGCCCAGCGGATGCGTCTCGGGTGTTTCAGGGTCGTCCCGGACGCCGTGATCAGACGACCGAGGAAGGCCATGGACAGGGTCGCTTCGGCCGCTATGTCCTGAACTCCGCGGCCGACCTTGGCGAAGCTTCGAACCCATCCGGGCGAACGTCGCGGCGGTCCGGCGCTTTCGCGCTCCAGCTTCTCGACCATGGCGTAGGTCCGCCCCGCCTCCGGCCGCTTGCTCCAAGCAGAAGCGGGCAGGACGCAGTTGCTGGCCTGAACGATCGCCAGGGCCCCCGCGGTGTCGAACCGGCCGAGCTCCGCCAGGTCCACCGCATCAATGCATCGCTCGTGCAGGTCGTCGTCGAGCCGGCGCGAAATGCGGCCCAAACTGGTCGCCGTCCAGTCGCCGGTCAGGCGCAGGGTCAAGCGCCCTTCACCATCGTCGATCTGAAAGTCCGCTGCGGCCATGCCTCTACCTAGATTGCGCCGTTCGTTTTGCCTACGGTCCGACCACGGCAAAGCTGGGGCAGAGCGGAAGAACGCCGCCCGGGCGTATTCGTTCAGACACGCTGGATTTGTGCCGCCAGAGCGGCGTCCTGGCCAGCATCAGGCCTTGGTTGGCATCAGCTCAAATAGTTGAGCAGCGAAACTTGGCGCAGTTGTGAGATCACTTGTGCCGAGGCCTGGATGGCCACCTGAGACAGCTGCAGGTCGGTGATCGCCTGGGCCATGTCGGCGTCGGTCCGGTTGGACACCAGTTCGTCGAGTGAGCCGAGCTGGGCCTCATGGCCTCTGGTAATGCTCTCGACCTGATTGGCCAACGAACCGGTCCTGGCGATCTTGTCGATAACCGACGTTGCCGCCTTCTCCAGACGGCCCAACTGGGCCGACAGGAAAGTCTTCTGGGCTTCATTGATCTTGCCGGTCAGAGGACCCTGCGGTCCGGTGTGGAAGGCTTGGATGTCCCGCAGAATCTCCAGCACCTCACTGCCCAGTTCGTCGGCAAGGAAGCCTGTCTCGAGCGTGGTGCCTTCGGCCACACGGCTGACGGTCTTCAGGGTGTCGTTTCGGAAAACCGACGCCACGTCAGGGGCCGCCGCCAGCTCACCAAGGTTGGCGACTGTCATCGGAGAGGTGGTGGTCGACGCGCCCGCGAACAGATAGCCGCCCTGATGACGCATCGTCAGGCCACCGCGGATTTGCTGAAAATGACCTTCCAGCTCTAGCATCAGGGAGCCAGCCGAGTCCGTGGAAAGCGCGCTGCCGACCGCCTCCCGGAGTCCAGCGATGCCGTCGCTGACCTGGGTCATCGCCAGGTCCTGTGTCGTCAACCGCGCGGTCACGGCCCTGGAGGTGTCGATAAAGCCCTGGATCCGGCTCTGCGTGCCCTTGAGAGCCGTGAGCGTTTCGGACTGCCGCCCGAAGCCGGTCAGGTCTGTCGCCGTCTTCTGGGTTGAGACCCGCTCCTGAGCTTCGGCCGCCCGGGTCTGGGCCTTCATCAGGTCGAGCAGAGCAGACTGGTAGTTTCCAAACGTAGCGACGCGGGTCATCATATCATCCCCATAAGCGTGTCGTACATGTCCTTGGCCGCCTGAATCAGGCGCGCCGAAGCGTTGAAGGCCTGCTGATAGGTTGTCATCAGGACCAGCTCTTCGTCCAGATTGACGCCCTCATGAGCGGTCTGTCGGGCCGAGGCCTCAGTCGCGAGCGCCGCCGCCGTATCATTGCGGTTCTTGGATGCCGCCGCCTTGCCGCCGATCTCCCCCGAGAGCTCCGAGGCGTAGCGTGAAACGGAAATCAGCCCCCCGGCGGAGTCCCCGGCTGCCGAGAAACGTGTCGCCCGTTCGCCCGCGTCAGCGAGCAGGAGCGAGCCCCGGCCGTCGCCGGTGCTGAGGGCGGATACGCCGGCCCCGGCGTTGAGGTTCAACTGGGCGAGAGCCAGTTTGGCCGGGCTCTGTCGGATATCCGTGCGAAGAGAGAAGCCGTCAGCTCGGGACGATCGGACCCCCCCGTCGATGCCGAACAGCTCGGTGACGGAGACGCCGGACGGAACCTGGATGGTCTGGTCGTCGAGCACACTCATCGCGGGGGCCGGATTGCCGATGCCGACAAATTTGAGCGCTCCGTCGGCCCCGAGCGTGAACGATCCGAACCGACCCACGCCGGTCGCCGGATCGTTGAGGGCTGCGACCAGGCCTCCAACCGTGCCGTCGGGCGGCACCGCCACGACAATGTCTCGCAGTCTGGATCCGCTCTCGCCGGTGAAGCGGAAGCTCAGCGTCTCGCCGGCCGTAAAGCCGTGGGGCGAGGCCGCGGTCATGCCGGTTTCGTAGAAGGCAGGACGGTTCGTCGAGATCAGGTCGTTGAGGCCGAAGAAGTGCGAGAAGCCCTTGTCCGCCTTGGCGGAAGGATTGGCCGGATCGTCAGCGACGGCGACGCCGTTCGAGCCCGAGGCCGCAATGGTAAGCTTGCCGTCGACGAAGCTGGCCGTCGCGGCACCTCCCAGTTGGCCATTCAGCACGGTCAGGAAGGTGGCCGGGGTCGCCGCGGTGCCGTTCACCGTCATCGTGGCGCCGTTGAAGACGATGTCCGCGCGCGTCTGGATCACCCCGGCGGCGTTGGTCACGGCGATGGTGGTCTGGCCGCTGAAACCGGCGATGGCGCTTTCGAAGGTCTGGCCGACATTGCGACCCGTCAGGCTGGTCGGCGCAGGCACCGAACTGTTCGCGTTGTGGGCCCGGTTCAATTCATCCGCGACATGGGCGACCAACTCGGCCAGTCGTTCGGCGGTCGCCGGCGCTTCCCGGTCACGCAGTTCGACCAACCCCTTGATCTCGCCCGATTTGACGCTGTCCAGCAGGGATCGCTTCTGCCCCCCCGGCTCGGTCACCCAGATTTCGTTGAAAGCTGTCTCGCCGGTGACCGTCCCCGCGCGGACATAGCTGAGTGTCGCCGCGCCCTCGCCAGCCAGCAGGGTTCCCGCACCTGTCCGGATGGAGACACCGCCGACGGGGCGGGTCGTGACGCGAATGTCCACCAGTTCGGCCAGTTGGCCGATCAGGGCCGACTGAGCGGTCTCGGCACCGGATGCATCCCCGCTCACTACCGTCGCGCGGGCGATCTCGAGGTTCAGGCCTTCGATCTGCTGCAGCAGGCTGTTGGCCTTCTCGACGGCGCTTTGAATGCGGCCGTCGGCGTCCTCGCGGACGGCCTGGATCTGCTGGGCGATGCGGCCGGCTTCGTCGAACAGAGCCGAGGTGCGGAACAGGGCTTCCTGCCGGCGCGGAGAAGACGTCGGGTCTTCGGCGCTGGCGGCGAAGGCCGAGAAGACGCTGTCTACCTGCGAGAAGAAGCCGCTGTCGCCGCCGGGGTCGCCAAACAGGGACTGAATCCGGTCGTAAAGCTCATAGCGCACGCCCTGGCGCGCAGCCTCGGCCCCGGCGTTCAGGCTCGCGGCCTGCAGGAATCGGTCGGTGGCCAGACGGACGCGCGCCACCTCGACGCCCGCGCCCATGCCCTGACTGGTCAGGGTCACTTGATCGGCGATCTTGCGGACGTAGCCGGGCGTGTTGACGTTGGAGACGTTGTCCGAGACGACGCGCAGCTGCGCCTGGGCCGCAGCCAGTCCGGTCGTCGCCGTATTCATGATGGCGTTCAGCGACATTTGAAGGCCTCCCATGCGACGGCACCCGGCAAGCCCTGCCAGCCCATGCGCGTTTTTTGCCCGGCAGCCTTGCGGTGCCATTGGCTCAAGTTACTGAATTTCCGCGAGTTCACGCGTCGCGCCTGTGTCATGGGCAGCAAGGGGCGCAAATGGCGGGCCAGTCTCCGGGAGCGGGCCAGGCGGCCGGCGGCACCGGGCAAGAATGGTCGGCACACGGCAAGATTCGACCGTGCCACGCCCCAGTCCGGCCAAGCGGGGTCGAGAAAATATGCTGATATTTCTGAACGTTCACTCGGCTAAGTGAACTGGCCCACGACTTGCGCCTCAGCTTCCGAATGTTCGGCGCAGCAGGCGCCCTGGTCACCTTCGCTTCGGCGACACCCTCCGGCACCATGTTCGCGCAAGCCATGCTCTCGACGATCGCACCCGCCCCAACGGCGACTCCACGAGGGTCGACGGGCCTTGATGCGTCCGGGTTCGGCGAGATGGTCGACGCCATGCTGGCGGAGGTCGAGGGCTCCGCGGGGTTGGCGACCAGCTCGACTGAGCCGAATACCGCGTCGGTGATGGAAGCGGTTCAGGCCGAAGTCGACGACGTTGACACGGCGGCCCCCGGGACGTCGACGTTGACGCCGCTGCCCCTGACCGTGCCGATGACGCCGGACTCGCAACCGGGGTCGACCGCGTCTCCGACCAAGGCGGCAAACGGGGATCAACAGACATTGCCTTCTGAAGTGGGCGGCCAGCCGACCACACCCCTTCCGCCGGGGCCGACGATCAAGGGCAAGGTCCCGGAACCCCAGGTGCTGCCGGGCGAAACGCCGGACGTCGAGGCCCCGCCCGCAACGGGTCCGGGCACGACGGACACCGCCGTCACGGTCGAGGCCGTCGGGCGGGCCGAAGCGGTAAAGTCCGCGGTCCCGTCCGCGGTGCCCGCGACGGTCCAGCCCGCGCCGCCGCAGTTGCGAGCGCTGGCCGAACGCACGTCGAAACCCGTTGAGGCCTCCGAAACCAGGCCGGCCGACGCCGACGCCGCTTCCGGAGTCCCGCTCGCCGCGGCCCGGGCAACGGAGACGGCCGCCGCCCAGCCGGTGAAGCCCGCCGGGCCGATCGTTGCCGTGAAGGCTGAGCCGGCGCCGGTCCAGGCCACCCCTGAGAGCGCGCCTGCCGGAGATCATGCCTCCGCCAGCGCCGAAGCGCCCTCGGCGGCGCGCGAGCACACTCTATCCACCTTGTCCCGCGCCACAATCGACGCCACGGCTCAGATCGCCGCCCAGATCCAGCGCAAGCTGGAGGGCCGTTCGACCCGGTTCGAGATCGCGCTGCGGCCCGATGAACTGGGCCGCGTCGACGTCAAGCTGGACATCGATTCCGAGGGCCGGCTGGCCGCCCGGCTGGCCTTCGACAACCCAGCCGCCGCGACCGATCTGCGTGGTCGGGCCGATGAGTTGCGCCGGCAGCTTGAAGACGCCGGCTTCCATCTGGCCGACGACGCCTTCGAGTTCGCAGAGCGCGACAGCGGTTCGAACGCCTTCGATCGCGGCCAGGACGCACGTGACGGCCAGAACCGCGCCTTCTCGGCCGCCGCTCGCCTGAATGCTGAAACCGACGCCGCCCAGCCACCGCGCTGGATGGGGCTAACCCTCTCGCCCTCGGGCGTGGACATGAAAGTCTGACCGATGGTTGAAGCCGTCATCAACAATGCCACCAACCGGATCGCCGGCGGCACCACCATGCTGGCCTCGAACTTCGAGACCTTCCTGGCGCTGCTGACCTCGCAGTTGAAGAACCAGGACCCGCTTTCGCCGGTCGACTCCAACCAGTTCACCGCCCAGCTGACCCAGATGGCCGGCGTGGAACAGCAGCTGCTGACCAACGAACTTCTGAAGAGCCTCGTCTCGGCCCAGGGCGACGGCGGTCTGGCCGGTGCGGCCAACTACATCGGCAAGGAAGCCACCGCGGCATGGTCGGCGACCAAATTCACCGACGGTGGAGCCAAGTGGAGCTACGAAATCGCTTCAAATGCGACTTCGGTGAAGCTGGAGGTGCTGGACGGCTCCGGCAATGTGGTCTGGTCGGGCGACGCGCCGAACAAGACCACCGGCGTTCACGATTTCAGCTGGGACGGCGACGCCACCACCGGAACCGACGGCCAGGAAGGCGAAGTCTACACCCTCAAGGTCACCGCCAAGAACGGGGCCGGTGGGGCCATCGACGCACAGGTCCTGACGCGCGGCCGCATCACCGGTGTCGAGATGTACGACGGTGAAGCCTACCTGACGGTCGGCAATTCTATCCTGCCGCTCTCCAGCGTGATCGCGCTGGAAGAAGCCCGCACTGCACGAACCACCCCCCCCGTCGATGAGGAGGGCGAGAGCCTGCTGGCCTCGATCGCCTCGTCACTCAATCCCATGAAACTGTTCTCGTAAGGAGCCCGCGCCATGAGCATCAACAGCGCACTACTGGCCGGCGTGTCCGGCCTGACCGCCAACTCGGCCGCCCTTGCGGCGATTTCCCAGAATATCGCGAACGTGAACACGGTCGGCTACAAACGGTCCTCGGCCGAGTTTCAGACCGTGATCAATAGCCAGGTTCAGGGTGCCGGCTATTCGGCGGGCGGTGTACTGTCCAGCGCCCGGCACTTCACCAGCCAGGCGGGGCAGCTGCAGCGTACCCAGTCCAACACCGACCTCGGCATCGCGGGCCAGGGCTTCTTTGTCGTCACCGAGAAGCCGGAAAACCTTCAGGTCACCGATGCGCGCCTGTTCACCCGGGCCGGCGCATTCCGGGTCGATAACCTCGGCTATCTGAAGAACACCTCGGGCCTGTATCTGCAGGGCTGGCCCGTCGACACAGACGGCAACATCGCCTCTGACCCGTCGGACCTGAACCGGCTGCGGACCATTAACGTCGGCTCCGTCGGCGGTGCCGCGGATCCGACGACGCGGGTGCAGTTGAACGCCAACATCAAATCCAGCCAGGCCGTCTCACCGGAAGCGACCGACGCCGCCGCCGTGCCTGTCGGTGCCAACGCCTACGATCCGGCGACCAACTCCATGGCCATGTGGGATCCGGAGACCGGCAACGGCGTGAAACCCGACTTTGAACTGACCATCCCGGTGTCGGATTCCAAGGGCGGACAGAGGACGGTCGCCCTGTCTTTCCTTAAGAGCACCGTGCCCAACCAGTGGTATGCCGAAATCCGGGCCATTCCTGCGTCCGACGTGATCACCGGGGCCGGCCTGAGCAACGGCCAACTGAAGAGCGGCATCGTCGCCTTCACCCAGGACGGTCGCCTCGACGTTGACGCCATGACGGCCCTCGGAGCGAATGCTCTGTTCGATGACCCGTCAGCCGCAACCCTGACCTTCGGCGCCTCGGACAGTGCTGCTCCCGGTGTCGGCGGCGTCAACTGGGCTGCCGGCCTGGGCATTGATGACCAGGTGTTGACCTTCGATCTGACGGCGGCCGCGGGCGGCCTGACCCAGTACGACAGCGCCTCCGTGGTGCAGGCCGTGCTGACCAACGGCACCGCCTTCGGCAACCTGACTGAGGTGAAGATCGACGACAGCGGCTTCGTGACCGCCATCTTCGACAACGGTGTGACGCGCCGGATCGCCCAGATCGCGCTCGCCACCTTCCCGAGCCCCGACTCCCTGCTGGAGTCCAGCGGCAACGCATACCGGGTCAGCCAAGGGTCCGGCACCTACAATCTGAAAGCCGCGGGCACGGGCGGGGCGGGGACGATCGGGTCCTCGCAGCTGGAAGCCTCGACCGTAGACCTCTCGACCGAGTTCACCGGTCTGATCACGACGCAACGGGCCTATTCCGCCTCGTCGAAGATCATCACCACCGCAGACGAAATGCTCGCTGAATTGATCAGCATCAAACGCTGATCTCTAAGTAACGGGTCGTAAACCTCAATGAAAGCTTCGTTGATTATTGATCTGGTGAGGGGGGGGCATATTAGGCTTTCCTTCACCACGACGCTTAAACGGCCCTTAGCCGCCGACCGCTACGGTTCGAACCTTAGTGATGGTGGTCAATGAGGCATAAGCCCATGTTGCAAGAGCGACGCCTTAATACGCGAGGCGAACAGTATGTGGTCGGTCCGACGGGCACGCCCCTGACCCTGCACGATCTCCCGCCGGCCAATACGGACCGCTGGGTGATCCGCCGCAAGGCCGAGGTCGTGGCAGCCGTTCGTGGCGGACTGATCAGTCTGGACGACGCGCTGGCGCGCTATCGTCTGACGGCCGAGGAATTCCTGGCCTGGCAGAAGGCTATCGACAAATGGGGCATGCAGGGCCTGCGCACGACGCGCATCCAGCATTACGACCGCGCCCGCTAGGGTTTTTAACTCCCCAAAGACCGACGGCCGCTTCCGAAAACGGGGGCGGCCGTTGTCGTTGCCGGCGTCGGCCTCGAAATCGCGCGGCTTTCGCACTAGATAGCGCCCCATGACGCTCGCCGAGGACATCTGCCCGGTTCCGAACATCGCCCCCATGACCGGCAAGGCCGACATGGATGTGGCGATCGAGTCCGCGCGCGCGGCGGTCGGCCTGCCGGTCGGATCGCGCGTGGTGGCGGCCATGTCAGGCGGTGTGGACTCCACCGTGGTCGCGGCCCTGCTGCACAAGGCGGGCTATGACGTCGTCGGCGTGACGCTGCAGCTCTATGACCACGGCGCGGCCCTGAAGAAGAAGGGGGCCTGCTGTGCCGGTCAGGACATCCACGACGCCCGGCTGGCGGCCGAAAGCATGGGGATTCCCCACTATGTGCTCGACTATGAGAGCCGGTTCCGCGACGCCGTCATCGACCAGTTCGCCGACTCCTACTTGGCCGGCCAGACGCCGGTGCCCTGCATCCGCTGCAACCAGACGGTCAAATTCCGCGACCTGCTCGACGTCGCCCGCGATCTCGGTGCCGAGGCCATGGCGACCGGTCATTATGTCCGGCGCGCTATCGGCCCGGACGGCCGCGCGCAGATGCGCAAGGCTGTCGATCACTCGCGCGACCAGTCCTATTTCCTGTTCGCCACCACGGCGCAGCAACTGGACTATCTGCGCTTCCCGCTGGCCGATCTTGAGAAGCCCCAGGTGCGCGGCGTCGCCGCCGAACTGGGCCTGCGCATCGCCGCCAAGCCGGACAGCCAGGACATCTGTTTCGTGCCCAACGGCGACTACCGCACCCTGATCGACAAGCTGCGGCCGCAGGGCCGCGAGGCCGGCGAGATCGTGCACATGGACGGGCGCGTGCTGGGCGGTCATTCGGGCATCACCGACTATACCATCGGCCAGCGCCGCGGCCTGAACGTCGCCGTGGGCGAGCCCCTGTTCGTGACCCGGCTGGATCCGGTCAGGCGCCATGTCATCGTCGGGCCGCGCGAAGCCCTGCTGACCGCGTCGCTGACCCTGGACGAGACCAACTGGCTGGGCGACGAAGTCTCGATCAAGGCGGCTGCCGAGGCCGGTGCGCCTGTGCTGGCCCGCGTCCGCTCGACCCGACCGCCCTCGCCGGCCCGGCTGTCGCTGGTTGAGGGGGCCGTAGCGGTCCTGTTCGAAACCGGCGAGGAAGGCGTGGCTCCGGGCCAGGCCTGCGCCCTTTATGATCCAGCCGATCCGGACCGGCTGCTGGGCGGCGGCTTCATCAAGACGACCACGGCTGTCGCGGGCTAAGGTTTCAGCCGCCGGAAACCCTTGTCGGCATCAGTTTCCGGCGCTGGCGCACCAGGGCCAGCGGGCGGCCGTCGGGGGCGTGGGCGATACCATCCTCGACCGCCCAACCGCCGCCGACGTCCCGGCTGGTGAAGTGGAAATACGCCCAGCCTTCCGGCGAGGTCTCCGGCGTCAGTTCGGTCAGCAGGTCGGCGCGGAGGTCGACGCTGGCTGAGACGATCGGCGGCGTCGGCAGGGCCGTGAAATAGGTCGGATACAGGCCGTCGAGCAGAAACAGCAGCCGGGCCTCGTCCAGCGGCGCGGCGTCCACGGTCCGCATCCAGCAACTGAGTTCGGGCGTGCGGCCGATATTCTCGCCAGACAGTTTCGGACCGGCGATGAAGCGGTGGTCGATGTGGCGGGTGAACCAGGGACCGAAGCCAGCGTCGAGCGGCGTCGGCTCGAGGTCTTCGGGCCGGCCGAGCGAAGCGGCGAGGGGCGTCAGGACCGGCCCGTCGACATCGCGGCCATAAGTGCCCAGCGCCTGGATGGCGGTCCGGTCCGCCTGCCCGCCGGTGACCGAGGCGTAAGCGACGTTGCGGCCGCCGCGGTTCATGACCGGCGTGAACCGCGCCTCCTCGAAGCGGGCGGCGGCGAGATACTGGATGGTCAGGGTCTGCAGGGGCGTCTCGATGCCGAGGCCCTGTCGCATGGCACCGGCGGCCAGCGCCGCCATCAGACCGCCGAAGGGTGCGCCGCGTTCCTGCGGGGCCGACTGGGGAGCGTTCGAGAAGCCGCCGGTCAGCCGGGCGATGAGCGAGCCCGAACCGTCGTCGGTCAGGGTCAGGGCCTCGGCGAGGGTCTGCTGGGTCATGGGGTGGGGCATACCGTGAGCGAAAGACGGGCGGAAGGCCGAAGCCATCCGCCCGAGTCGAGGGATCCGGAAACGCCGCGAGCGGGTTCGCCGCGTGTCCGTAGCCAAACAAGACTGACCGAGTCCGTTTAGATTGGCAACCCTCTTGCCAAAAGCCTGACGCAGGGTCACTTTCGCACCATGGGACGCACCGCAGACTATTCTCGCCAGAGCTGCTCGATCGCCGCGACGCTGGAGGTCATCGGTGATCCGTGGACGCTGCTGGTCATCCGTGACGCCTTCAACGGGGTCAGCCGGTTCGAACAGTGGCAGGAGCGGCTGGGCGTGGCCCGCAACGTGCTGGCGGCGCGGCTGAAGTCGCTGGTGCAGCACGGGGTGTTGGAGCCGCGGCTTTATTCCGAACGCCCGCCGCGCAACGAATACATCCTGACCGCCAAGGGCAAGGACCTGTACGGGGTGCTGGTGACCCTGCACGGATGGGGGGCCAAGCACGTCTATGGCGAGGCGGACGCCGGCGTGATGATGGTGCACAAGAGCTGCGGCCACGACCTGGCCCCGCGCATCGCCTGCGGTCACTGCAACGAAATCGTCAAGCCGCGCGACATTCAGCTGAACCTTTCCGAGAACCGTCCGACCGTCGGCGAGATGATGCCCCGCGAGCGGGCCGACGAAGAGGCCGCCTGAGCCCGCGACGCTTGCGCGCCGCGTCCAAAGAGCCGATCCAGCCATCCGATTTTCCAAAGCGCTTTCTTCCAGGGTTTCGTCATGTCCGATCCGATCGTCATCTGCTCCTTCGCCCGCACTCCGATGGGCGGTTTCCAGGGGGTCCTGACCGGGGTGAAGGCCACCGAACTGGGCGCGACGGCGGTGAGGGCGGCGGTCGAACGGGCCGGGATCGATCCGGCGAAGATCGAGCAGATCTATATGGGCTGCGTACTGCCGGCGGGTCTGGGGCAGGCCCCGGCGCGTCAGGCGGCGATCGGTGCCGGTCTGGGCCAGCACGTCGAGGCCACGACCGTCAACAAGATGTGCGGCTCGGGCCTGCAGGCGGTGATGATGGCCTCGGACGCCCTGACCGCCGGCACGGCCGATGTGATCGTAGCCGGCGGCATGGAGAGCATGACCGGCGCGCCGTATCTGATGACCAAGCATCGCGGCGGGGCCCGCATCGGCCATGACGTCATCGTCGATTCGATGATGATGGACGGGCTGGAGGACGCCTATTCGCCCGGCAAGCCGATGGGCGCGTTCGCCGAGGACACGGCCGGGACGTATCAGTTCAGCCGCGAAGCCCAGGACGCCTATGCCATCGAGAGCCTGACCCGGGCCCGCAACGCCATCGCCTCGGGTGCCTTCAAGGCCGAGATCACGCCGGTCGAGGTGACCACCCGCAAGGGGACCGAGACCGTCAGCGAGGATGAGCAGCCCGGCAAGGCCATGCCGGAGAAGATACCGGGTCTGCGGCCGGCCTTTGCGAAGGACGGCACCATCACCGCCGCCTCCTCGGCCTCGATCTCGGACGGCGCGGCTGCCCTGGTGATGACGCGCGAGAGTGTGGCCAGGGCGATGGGCCTGCCGATCGTGGCCCGCATCGTCAGCCATTCAGCCCATGCGCAGGAGCCGGCCCTGTTCACCACCGCGCCGGTTCCGGCCATGCAGAAGGCGCTGAAGAAGGCCGGCTGGACGGTCGAGGACGTCGACCTGTGGGAGGTCAACGAGGCCTTTGCCGTGGTGCCGATGATCGCCATGCAGGAGCTGGGCATCGACCATGCGAAGCTGAATGTGAACGGCGGCGCCACAGCCCTGGGCCACCCGATCGGCGCGTCCGGCGCGCGGATTTTGGCCACCCTGTTGGGCGCTTTGCAGGCGCGCGGCGGTAAGAAGGGCATGGCCAGCCTGTGCATCGGCGGCGGCGAGGCCGTGGCCGTGGCGGTCGAACTGGTCTGAGGGCGGGCCGCCGTCTGAATTGTCAAAGACCGTAGCCCGGCTCCTTTCGCTCTCCTGGGAAAAGGTAAGAGTCCGGACCGCTTCCGCCCCGGATCGGCCTCGCCCTCGCGGGCGCGGTGTCCGGGGATGACGAGGTCATACGGTCTCGCCCCGCCGCGCGGGCGCGGCAGGTCGAGTGGGGAGGGTGCGGGGCGACCGGGCCTCGCCCGGTGCTGTTTGTAGTGTTTACCGTTTCGACGAGACAGACCGCCCCGCGTGGTCGTTATCCACTCGCCCCACCGGCTGGCGGCCCTTATCGGGCCTCACCGGCGTCCCGGCTCCCCCGTT
>JBBQOK010000039.1:0-17851 GCA_038330765.1 Caulobacterales bacterium
CGTGCCGGATATGTCACAGGCTGCACCCTGTCGCTGAACGGCGGTCAGTATCTGGTCGGCTAACCGGCACTCCGCCCAAAATCCGCCGCGTGACGATTCCACGAATGGCGTCATGGAGTTGACGGCGAGGGTCAGAACGGCGCTGAAGCCGCTTCCGGCCGCGATGGTGATCGCCCTCGCGGCGGCGGTGCTGTCGCTGCTGTCCGCCGTGCCGCAGGCGGCCGCCCAGAACCGCGGAAACGTCCAGGCCGAGCAGAGTGAAAAGCTTCGCGACCGCCGTCCCGCCTCCCCCACCCTGCCGCCTGTTGGCCGCTATGTGGCGGACTCCGGCGAAGGCTTCATCCTCGATCGCTCGGGCCGCAATCCGCTGCTGCGGTTCGACCGGCGCGACGAGACCTGGGTGCTTCGTCCCAGCGCCGCGCCGCGCGGCGACGTGATCTATCGCAACGACGCCGGCGAGCAGGTGCTGCGGGTCACGCCCAGCGGCGGCATGACCATCTACACCCCGCGCGCGCCCGGCGGATCGCCCGCCTCATTCAACGGCGAGGGCCACAGCCTGACGCCACCGACGCTGGGGCCGGTGCTGCTGTTCCGGCTGATGGCCCAGCGCAGCGCCATGGTCAGCCAGGCCGTCGGCGGCCGCCTCGTCGAGGTCAATCTGGACGTCGACCAGTCGGAATCGCTGTGCGTCGAGGCGATGATCGTCGCCACCGAGGCGGTCATCCGCATCGCCCGCTCGCCGACCGCGCGGCAATACATCAACGACCTTCGCGTGATCAGCGTCGCCGAGGGGTCGCGCGCCGGGGTGACATATGCCCGCGGGCGGCTGACCGTCACCGTCAATCCGGCCGAAGGCATGGCCGGCCGGCCGTCATCGGCGCGGGTGATCCGCGCCATCCTGCCCGCAACTACCCAGTAAAGCCGTCCTTGGCGGCGCGCCGGGCCGCGAAGCCGGCCGCGTCGCCGGCGCGCAGGAAGGGATTGAACGCCTTCTCCGCGCCGATGGTGGTCGGGACCGTGGACTGACCCCGCTCACGCGCGGCGAAGATCGCGGCGGCGTGCGCCGCCATTTCGGGCCGATCATCGACGCTGAGAGCGAAGCGGGCGTTGGACGCAGTGTATTCGTGCGCGCACCAGACGACGGTGTCGTCGGGCCAGGCGGCCAGGGTGGTCAAACTGTCCCACATCTGCTGCGGCGTGCCTTCGAACAGCCGGCCGCAGCCCAGCGCGAACAGGGTGTCGCCGACGAAGGCCTGGGCACCCGCCCGGTCCCGGTAGACGATGTGGCCGAGGGTGTGGCCGGGCGTGTCGGTCACCGCCAGCGCCGTCTCGCCGAGCATGACGGTGTCGCCACCGCGCACGACCCGGTCGAGCGGCGCGGCCCTGCGCACCTCCTCCGGCCCGACGATCTCGCAGCCCGTCGCCGCCTTGATCGCCGCATTGCCCTGGGTGTGGTCCAGGTGCCAGTGGGTGTTCAGGATCAGATCGATGCGGCCCCAGCCCGACCGTTCCAGCTCGGCCAGGATGGCGTCGGCGTCCGGGGTGTCGATCGTCGCCACGGCGCCGGTGGCACCGTCCCGCACCAGAAGGCCGTAGTTGTCGGAGAGGCAGGGAAGGAGGCGAACTTCGAGGGTCATGCCGCATTCTAGCAGCGGCCCCTTCCGCGGACTATGGTGATGGGATGCGGCGCAGCATCGAGGAACTGAGGACCTTCTACGGGGAGCCCGCCGGGGCGCTGGCGCGACGGCTGCTGGCGCGGCGGCTGGACGACGCCTGGGGCGAGGCGGCCGGTTGCGATGTTCTGGGCGTCGGCTATGCGACCCCGTGGCTGGACGCCTTCGTCGGCGCGCGGCGGGTGGTCGCCGCCATGCCGGGCGGCCAGGGGGTGGAGCTGTGGCCTTCAGTCGGCCGGAACCGCACCGTGCTGGTCGAGGACCGCCGCCTGCCGTTCGCGGCGGGCAGCTTCGATCGCATCCTGCTGGTCCATGCCCTGGAAGAAGCGGAAGACGCGGCGGGGCTGTTGGCCGAGGCAGTGCGGGCGTTGTCCCCGGCGGGGCGGATCATCCTGATCGCGGCGGCGCGCGGCGGACTGTGGTCGCGGGTCGAGGCGACGCCGTTCGGCCACGGCCGACCCTTCACCCGGCGACAGCTGGAACTTCTGGTGCGCGGGGCAGGGCTGGAGCCGACGGCCTGGTCCCAGACGCTGTATGTACCGCCATGGGGGCCGCTGCTGCCGTTCGCGGACGGCTTCGAACAGATCGGGCGGCGCGTGATGCCCGGCGCGGCAGGGGTGATCCTGCTGGAGGCCACTCGCCACGCCTATGCCCGGGTCCATCCTGGCGGAGCTACGGCACCGGCGGCCGTGCTGGCCCCGGCGCTGCAGCCTCAGCCCGCCTCGCGCAGCCGGCGGGTTCCGTCCTGAGCTCTTTCGCGCGCTTTGCAGGCCGGGCGACACGTCCTAAAGGGCGGTCATGCAGAGACTGATCCTGATGCGGCACGCCGAGGCCGAACGGGCGGCGGGTTCGGGGCGCGACCGCGACCGCGCCCTGTCGGCCCGCGGCAAGGCCGACGCCGCCGCCGTGGGCCGCGCCCTCGCCGCGCGAGGCATGAAGCCCGACCTGGCGCTGGTCTCGCCCGCGACACGCACCCGCCAGACCTGGGACCTGCTCCACGACGCCTTTGGGGACGTGCAGATCCGCAATGACGACGCCCTCTACAACGGGGGAGCCGACACCTTGCGCCGTCACGTCGAGAACGCGGAGGACGACGCCGGCTGCCTGATGCTGGTGGCCCACAATCCGGGCGTTCATCTGCTGGCGGTCGAGTATCTGATCGAGAGCGCGGCCTCGCCGTCCATCCTCGACCGGATGTCGGGCGGCTTTCCGCCGGGCTCCGCCGCGATCTTCGCCGTCGACGCCGCGGGCCGCTGCACGCTGGAGGGCTATCTCCAGCCGCGCGATCTGGCCGCCGAATGAGCGATGTCGCCTACAAGCTGGTCGACCGCGCCGGGTGGGAGGCCGCCCAGGCGCAGGGGGCCTACGCCGGGTCGGCCGTCGACCGCGCGGACGGCTACATCCATATGTCGACGGGCACCCAGTTGGCCGAGACGGCCCGGCGGCACTATGCGGGGCGCGGTGGCCTGCTGCTGGTCACCGTCGATCTGACCCGGCTGGGGGACGCGTTGAAGTGGGAGGCGTCGCGCGGCGGCGAGCTGTTCCCGCATCTATATGGCCCCCTTCCCCTGTCGGCCGCCCGGACCGAGCGAGGCCTTGCGGTCGGTGATGACGGCCGCCCGCGGTTCGACGATGGAGACGCCGGATGGCCATGACCGACATCGGTGCCGCCCTGATGCGGTCCCTCGACCCCGAGACGGCGCACCGCCTGGCCATCCTGGCCCTGCAGGTCGCGCCCCTGCCGGCATCGCGTGCCGACATGCCGATTCTGACCACTTCGCTGGCCGGTCTGACCCTGCCGAACCCGATCGGCCTCGCCGCCGGTCTGGACAAGAACGGCGAGGCCCTGCGCGGCCTGTCGCGGCTGGGGTTCGGCTTCGTCGAATGCGGCTCGGTCACGCCCAGACCCCAGCCCGGCAATCCGAAGCCGCGCCTGTTCCGCCTGACGGAGGACCGGGCGGTCATCAACCGCATGGGCTTCAATAACGACGGCCTCGCGGCCTTCGCCGCCCGGCTGGAGCAACGTCCGGCGGGGGTGGTAACCGGCGCCAATCTGGGGGCCAACAAGGAGACGGAGGACAAGGCCGCGGACTATGTAGCGGGCCTGACGCGGCTGCGCGGACTGGCGGACTATGTCACCGTCAACGTCTCCTCGCCCAATACGCCGGGGCTGCGCGACCTTCAGGGGCGAGCCGCGCTGGACGATCTGCTGGGCCGGCTGGCCGAGGCGCGCGGCGGGGACCGCACGCCGGTCTTCCTCAAGATCGCGCCGGACCTGACCGGGGCCGAGATCGGCCTGATCGTCGAGGCGGGGCTGGATCACGGCATCGACGCCCTGATCGTGTCCAACACGACCCTGGACCGGCCGGAGACGCTGAAATCGCGTCATCGGACCGAGGCGGGCGGCCTGTCCGGCGCGCCGCTGAAGGCCCGGGCCGCCGCCGCGCTGCGAGCCGCGGCCGAGGCCTCTGGCGGGCGGATGCCGCTGATCGCGGTCGGCGGCATCGACAGCGGGGCCGAGGCCTTCGCCCGCATCCAGGCCGGCGCTTCGGCCGTGCAGATCTACAGCGCCCTCGTCTTCGATGGCCCGGGGCTGGTCGGCCGGATCAAGCGGGACCTCGCCGCACGGCTGCGCGCCGAAGGGTTCTCCACAGTCGCGGACGCGGTCGGCACGGCGCGTTGACGGAGCGTTAGGGCAAGCAGGCCAAGATGCCGGAAGGGCGAGCGTGCCCGTCTCCGGGGACCTGCATGGCGATTGCCCAAGCCGATATGCCCGCCGCCGCCGACAGTTGGGCAGGCGCGATCCGCCAGCGGCGCAAGGCGCTGCTGCAGCGGCTGGGCATGGCTGCCGCCAGCGCCCTGGTATTCAGCCCCCTGCTCGGCTGGTCGCTGACCGTCGGCTGGGTGCTCGGCTATTTCCTCGTTCAGATTCTCGACCTGTGGATTTTCGGACCTATCGTCGACGGCAAGGCCGAGCGGCTGAAGGGCGTTCGCGCGGCCGCCGGCGGCCTGATCCTGATGGTCAACGCCGGCTATTTCGGCAGTTTGGCCATTCCGTTGTGGCTCATCGGCGGCCCGATGGGCGGCATCTGCGCCTCCATGCTGCTGTCGGCGGGCGCGATCTATTCGATGATCAATGCGCCGCGTTCGACCACGGTGCTGGTGCTGACGGTGACCCCCCAGTTCCTCTATCTGGCCTCGACTCCGTTCTTCATGGCGGCGTTCGGTGCCTCGCCGGCCTTTGTCGCCGCAGCCTCCATCGCCGTCGGCGTCTTCATCACCTATTGCCTGTCGACCTGGCAGCGGATGAACCAGGCCCGCGTCGCCGAAACCGCCGCCCGCATCGAGGCCGTGGAGAAGCGGGCCGACGCCGAGCGCATCATGGAGAGCCGCAGTGCGTTTCTCGCCGCCGTGGGCCACGACCTTCGCACCCCGATCAGCGCCATCCTGACCGGCTCGGCCGAACTGGAGCGGGGCGCATCCGACGGCGCCGCCCGCGCCCAGGCCCGTTTGATCAGTGACGCCGGCTTTATGATGAAGGCCCTGCTGGACGATCTTCTGGACCACGCCAAGCTGGAAACCGGCCACATGACCGTCGACGCGGTCGACTTCAACCTGCGTGAACTGCTGAACCAGACGGCGCGGCTGTGGCGCGGCCCGGCCCGCGCCAAGGGGTTGAAGCTGCGCATCGAAGGTGCCGCCACCGTGCCAGCCTCCGTCCGGGGCGACCCGATGCGCCTGCGTCAGGTGCTGAACAATCTCATCTCCAACGCCATGAAGTTCACGGCCGAGGGCTCCATCACCCTGCGCCTGAAGGCATGGCCGGACGATACCGGCGGCCAGGCCGTGCTGATCGAGGTGGCCGATACCGGCCCCGGCATGACGCTGGAGCAGCTGACCCGTCTGTTTACGCCCTTCGACCAGACCGCCGACGGCATCAGTGCCCGGCACGGCGGCACGGGCCTGGGCCTGTCGATCAGCCGGCAGCTGGCCGAGCTGATGGGCGGACGCCTGACTGCCCGCAGCAGCGTCGGAAACGGGGCCAGCTTCACCCTCGCCCTGACGCTGCAAGACGGCCAGGCCATCGCGACGGCGATCCCGGCCCTCGACCAGGAAAGCCGCGACGCTGTGGCCCGCGCCCTGTCGAGCCGCGTCTCGACCCGCCCGTCCAGCCCCGCGTCACCGGGACCGGCGGCCCAGTCCCTGACCAACACGCCCGACATGCGCGCCGCCGAACCGGTCCTGGCCGCTCCGGTCGCCGCGTCTCCCGAGCCCGCCAACGTCGCCGAGACGCCCGCGCCCGCCATGGACGCCGATGCGGTCGAGGACGATGACGGCCGACCGATGCGGGTGCTGGTCGTCGATGACCACGACATCAACCGCCGCGCCATCCAGCTAATCCTCCAGCCGCTGGGCTGCGACATCGCCACCGCCGCCGACGGCCTCGCCGCGCTGAAGATCTGTGAGACCTCCAGCTTCGACCTGATCTTCATGGACGTTCGGATGCCGGAGCTGGACGGGCGAGAGACGACCCGCCGCATCCGCGCCGGCGACGGTCCGAACGCACTGGTCCCCATCATCGCGGTGACCGCCGACACCTCGCCGGAAGACATCGCGGCCTGCACCGATGCCGGCATGACCTATTTCGTGCCCAAGCCGATCACTCCGCCGATGCTGCTGGGCGCCATCACCCATGTGATGACCATGGCCCAGGACGAGGCGGGCGCCGAGGTCGAAACCGCCGCCGCCTGATCCCCCGGTCAAGCCGGGGGATGACGATGCGCTCAAGCAGCGAGCGGTAACGCCCCTAGAGCTGCGCCAGCATATGCTCGGCCGACGAGACCTTGAACTCGCCCGGCTGTTCGATGTTCAGCTGCTCGACGACGCCGTCCTTGACGATCATCGAATAGCGCTGCGAGCGCTCGCCCATGCCGAAGCCCTTGGCGTCCATCGACAGGCCGAGGGCGCGTGTGAAGTCGCCATTGCCGTCGCCCAGCATGACGATGTCGTCCTTGCCGATGCCCTGGCTGTCAGCCCAGGCCCCCATGACGAAGGCGTCGTTGACCGACAGGCAGGCGACGGTGTCGACGCCCTTGCCGGCGAGGTCGTCGCGGTGGTCCTTGAAGCCCGGCAGGTGGCGAACCGAACAGGTCGGAGTGAAGGCGCCCGGGACGGCGAACAGGGCCACCGTCTTGCCGCCGAAAATGTCGTCGGTGGTGACGGGCTTGGGGCCGTCGTCGGTGGCGCGGGTCAGGTTGGCCGAGGGGATGCGGTCGCCGATCTGGACGGTCATGGGCAGGCTCCGGGAGGGTGTGAGGACGCAACGTCCCCGACCAGATAGGGGTTGCCGCGCAGGACGCCAACCACATCGTGTCCCCACATCGTGTACCGGCAGCGCCTTGCGTCCTGCGGCCCGCGTCCCGATGATAGGATCATGGACGATTTCCACTCCCTGGTCGGGCGACTGCTGGTGGCCATGCCGGGCATCAGCGACAGCCGCTTCGAGCACGCCGTCATTCTGATCTGCGCCCACCGGCCGGACCACGCCATGGGGCTGAGACTGGACCGCCCCGCGCCGGGGGTGAACCTGAAAAAGGTGCTGACCAAGCTGGAAACCGCCGCCCCGGACGATGCCGCCGGGCGGCAGGTGCTGATCGGCGGGCCGGTGGAGCGCGAACGGGGCTTTGTGCTGCATACCGACGACTGGCTGATCGACGACGCCTCCGTCGCCTTCGCCGAGGGTCTGGCCATGACGGGCACGCGGGAGGCGCTGCTGGCCATGGTGGACCCGGCGTCCGGACCGCAGCGGTCGGTGCTGCTGCTGGGCTACGCCGGCTGGGGCGAGGGCCAGTTGGAGGACGAGCTGGGCGAGAATGTCTGGCTGACCATCGAGGCCGACCCGGAGCTGATCTTCGACCCCGACTACGACGGCAAATGGGCCAAGGCCTTGGCCGGGCTGGGCGTCGATCCGGCGCAGCTGTCGGGGCAGAGCGGGCGGGCTTAGGCGGCCAGAGCCCTGTTCGACCCGGGGTGAGCTGTCTCAGCCTCCCTGCGCGCCACCCCAGTTCAGATACAAATACCAGGCGATCAACAGCACCAGTCGGGGCGCGGTAGCCGACCGTGTCAGGGTGCCAAGGATGATAGCGGTCAGGGCGGTGATGGCGCCGACAGCCGCAGCTTCCAGCAGGATGCGCGGCTCACCAGCCACCAGCCCCGTCAGCCCTGCCGGTGCGGCCATCACCAGCGCCAGCAAAGTTGCCGCCAGCACGAACGCGACCCGACGGGCGGCCGGCGAGAGGTTCGCCGTTGTGGTCAGGGCCAGCAGGCCCTTCTGTTCGCTCCGACCCGCGTGGGCCGTGGCGGCAAACACCAGCAGCAGCATGGCCGCCGGTCCGGCGACGGTGGCATAGGGCGCAAACAGGCCGACCACGGCGACCAATGCCATGGCCAGCAATCCCTTGCGGCTCCCGGCCATCAGCCGCGCCTCGGCGATGACCAGCGCCAGTCGTGGCAGCTTGCTGGCGCGGGCAGGTCTCGCATCGGGATCGGCTGGTCGCGCCTTGCCGGGCTCCAGGAACTTCAACCAAGCCGAGGTTGTTCGCGTCTTACCTACGACGTGAGGGGTGTAGATTAGGCCGGCCACCAGCGGGAGCAGAGCTGCGATTCCCAGCCAGGTCAGACGGGCGGCCAGATACCCGTCAGCCATGACGCCGCTCATGATGTCCAGCCGGATGGGCGCGCTGCCGGGCGGGATTACCGCACCGCCAATGGTGAGGTTGTCGGTCCCACCTTGGCCGTAGCTGAGCGGCGACATAAAGCCGGGCAGGTCGGTCATGTTGGCGGCGTACCCGCTCGCCTGATCGCCAGCCATCACCATCACCAGCGAGCCCATCCAGAAGACAAAGAACAGGACTTCACCCAGTGGGCCGCGCGTCCAGCGGCGGGCGTCCAGCAGCAGCCTGACAGAGGCGACCATCGCCACGGGCGGGGCGGCGATGACCCACAGGGTCAGGACTATCGCCGCCGGATCGACTTCGTTCAGCGGCAGCAGCAGCACGGCCAGCAGGCAGCCCGCCGCCGTCGTCGCCGCTAACACGGCGGCCAGAACGGTGATGTCAGCCAGCCAACGGCCATAGGCGATGGTGATACGGGAAGCCGGGCTGACCTCTTCCACCTGCCAGGGCTGGCGACGGGTCACATTCGACCGCAGATAGATGAAGGCCACGGGCAGCAACAGGGTGGCGATAACCACGCCCAAGGCCATGCCCAGCACCGGTGAGGTCAGCCACGGCACGCGGTCCTCCACCGCGATCAGCGAGGCGTCTGCACCTCGCGCCGCGATCATGAAACGGGCACCAACCGGTGCGACCAGCAACAGGATCCACAGGCCCGCACTGCGTCCATAACGGGCCAGCGAGGTCGTCAGGGACGATCTGATGACGGCAAGACTCACGCGGACGCTCCGGTGACGGGAGCCAGCCTGCCGCCCTCGACCCGCAGCACGGTCATGCCGCCGCTTATCGCATCCGTCAGGTGCGAGGACATGATGACCACAGCGGTCTGCGCCGCGCGGCTGATCAAAGCACCAACCCGCTCGCGGGACCCGGCGTCCAGCTCCGCTGTGGGTTCGTCCAGGGCCAGCAGCAGGGGGGATCCGAGTAGGGACTGGGCGAACACAAGCCGCCGGCGCATGCCGCCCGAGAAGGTCGATATCCGGCCGTTGGTGTCGCCGCTCAGGTTCAGCGCGTCGAGCAGCATCCTGAACTGGCCGTCGGCCTCGCGGGCGTTGAGGCCCTTCAGGGCCGCCATATGCAGGCCGAACTCGCGGGCCGTAAGGTCCTCGGGCAGGTCCACCGCCTGCGGGGCGTAGCCTACCGAACGCCGGAGCCGGCCCCGGGCTCCCGGCAGGGACTTGCCCTCCCAGAACAGCGTCCCGCCACTCGGCTTTTCCGCCGTTGCGCACAGCCGTAGCAGGGTCGACTTGCCGGCACCGCTGGGGCCCGTCAGCAGGGTCAGACCTCGGGCGAACGTGTGGTTCACGTTCTCCAGCACCTGTTTGCGGCCATAGCTCCGCGAAACGCTTTCAAGGCGCAATGACGGGGGCGTGTGGCTCATGGGGGTCAGACCGCTGAGAGGTCCAGCCGACCCCATGAGCCCTGTACGAGCGCAACCGCCGGGTTCACCAGTTAAACCTCGGTCATGACATCCCGGTAAGGCGCGAGAAGGATGGATCAGTCATCGAGCAACTGGCTCGGTTTCACGATGGCGCGGTTGAACGCGGTCGGTCGGGGCCCTGCCAGGCGTCAGCGTGGAAATTGGCGCTCCGCCAGCGATCAGGCCGCGACCTAAGCCGACCGCGCCTTGATCGGGGCCGTGCCGTCGGCCAGCGACTCGTTCAGATAGACCTCGGCCTCCTGGGCCGGCAGGGCCTGGGCGTAGCCGAAGCCCTGGCCGTAGTGGCATTGCGCATCCAGCAGCAGGGCGGCCAGGCCGGCGTTCTCGACCCCCTCGGCGACGACATCCAGGCCCAGGTCGCGGCCCAGATTGACCACCGATTTGACGATCTTGGCCGAGCCCTCGTCCTTGTCCATCGTCAGCACGAAATAGCGGTCGATCTTCAGCGTATCGAACGGCAGTTTGGCCAGCCAGGTCAGGGACGAAAAACCGGTGCCGAAATCATCGAGCGCCAGCGAGGCACCCGCCTCGCGCAGCCGGGTCAGGGTCTCGGCGGCGCGCGAGGTGTCGCTCATCATGTCGCCTTCGGTGACCTCGAGCTTGAGGGCCCCCTGGGGCAGGCCGGCGTCGGCGATGATCTGCCGCACATCCGCGACCAGAGAGGGACGCTCGATCTCGCCGACCGACAGGTTGACGCTGCAGAACAGCTTGCCCGCCGACGGATGCCGCGCCAGCCATTCGGCCAGCTGACGCGACGCGGAGGTCATCATCAGCAGACCGAGGTCGTTCATCAGGCCCATTTCGTCGGCCAGTCCGAGGAACTCGTCCGGCGGCACCAGGCCGCGCTGCGGGTGACGCCAGCGGGCGAGCGCCTCGAAACCAGCCACCGCGCCCGTCATCAGGTTCACGACCGGCTGATAGAAGGGCTCGATTTCTCCGCGCACGAAGGCGTTGCGCAGGTCGGCCTCCAGCGCCAGCCGCGACAGGCTGTCGGACTCCAGCGCCCGGCCATAGGCCGCGGCCCCGCCCCGGCCCGCCGTCTTGGCCTGTTCGACGGCCAGTTCGGCGCGGCGCAGCAGTTCGGCCGGATCGGAGGCGTCCGGCCCCCCCTCGGCCGCCACGGCACCGATCGAGACCGTCGGATAGATGTCGAAGCCGGCGATCCTCAGAGGCTGCTCCAGCGCTTCCCTGAGCCGTTCCGAGGCCGCGCCCGAGCCGCGCGGCACGATGACGGCGAATTCGTCCTCGCCGACCCGCGCGGGGCTGGCTTCCTGCGGGAAGGCGCCGTTCAGGCGCGAGCCGAGGGCGGCCAGCACCAGATCGGCTCGTTCATGGCCGAGGGCCTCGTTCAGGCGGCGCAGACGATCGACGTCAGCCACCACCAGGTCATAGTCGCCGGGCTGGGTCAGCGTCTCGCCGGCGCGGGCCAGGAAGGTGCGGCGGTCGAACAGGCCGGTCAGATGATCGCGGTGCGAGGCGGCGAACTTGGTCTCCAGCGCCACCACGCCGGCGGCGCGCAGCCCGTCCTCGAGCCAGACCCCGCGCCAGATGCAGGTCTCCGAGTCGCGCATCCGCAGGCGGATGGCGACCTCCGTGCCCTCTTCCTGCGGCTTGAGAATGCGCTCTGCCAGCGAGCGGTCCTGCGGCACGGCCACGGCGGTAAAGGCGGCACCGGAGCATTCGGGCGCGAGGGGGCCGAGGCCGAGGGCACGGGTTGCCCCGGTGAACCGCATCTGGTCCAGCGCCGGGGTCCAGATCCACAGCGCAGTGTCAGCGGCGGCCAACGCTTCGATGGCGGTCGTCGCGTCCCAGGCCAGACTTCTGGAGCGAGTGTTCAAAACGCGTGACCGGTCCCGACAGGACGGCTCCGAGGATCACCCACGGTCAGCCGCCACGCCCGGCAGCGTCATTGACGATGCCGAACAGCAGATGATCTGCCCAAGCGCCGTTAATTTTGAGATAAGCTCGCGCCTGACCCTCCAGAACAAAGCCGGCCTTTTCCAGCACCCGCCGCGACGCCAGGTTGGTCGGGACGCAGGCCGCGTCGACCCGGTGCAGGTTCAGTTCGTCGAAGGCGTGGACCACCATGGCCCGGACCGCCGCCGTGGCGTGGCCCCGGCCCGCCAGCGGACGCCCGATCCAGTATCCGAGCGTCGCCGACTCGGCCACGCCGCGCCGGACGTTGGACAGGGTGATGGCCCCGACCAGCGCCTGGTCCTCGTCGGCGAAGATGAAGAAGGGCCAGGCGTTCCCGGCCTCCATCTCACGGGCATAGATCGACAGGCGGCGGCGGAAGGCGGCGCGGGTCAGGTCGTCCTCGGGCCAGCTCGGCTCCCACGGCTGCAGATAGGCGTGGGATGTATGGCGCAGGCTGGCCCAGGCCTCGTGATCCGAGGCGCGGGGCGGACGCAGCGTCACCCCTTGCCCCTTCACGACCGAACCGGTCGCCTCATTGATCCAGTCCAGCAGGGCCATGCCGAATAGATAGCGCCGGGAAGATCAGCCGAAAAGGGCGTCCCTGAACGCCGCGCCCGCGGGGGCCGCCGCCTTGGGCCCCAGCACTGCCGTGGCGGCCTTGCCGGGCTGCAGGGCTGTGGCGGCGGCCGATCGGACATCGTCGACGGTCTGGGCCAGAATCCGGTCGGCCATGGTCTGGGACGGAATGGGCGCGCCGAAGATCAGCACCTGGGCCGCCGCCCGGCCCGCGCGCGCCGCCGGACTTTCGTCCGACATCCACAGGCCGGCGTTCATCACCGCCTTGGCCCGGGACAGCTCGGCGGCCGTGGGGCCGGTCCGGGCGAGCGCCTTCAGTTCGGCGGCGCAGACCTGGGCCAGTTCGACGGCGCGCTCGGCACCCGCACCGGCATAAATGCCGAGGATGCCGGCGTTCTCATAGGGCTCGTGATAGGCGTCGATGGCATAGGCCAGGCCGCGCTCCTCGCGGGCGCTCTGGAACAGGCGCGAGGCCATGCCCCCGCCGAGGATCTCGGCCATCAGCCGCATCGCCCCATAGGACGGATCGACCGCCGACGGCGCGGGCAGCTGGAAGACGATGTTGGCCTGCTCAATCCGCCGCGACAGGGCGGCGTCGCCGCCGGTGAAGCGCGGCGGGCCGGGATCCCCGGCTGGCGTCACGGTCTCGTCGCCGAACCAGCGCGCGGCCAGATCAAGAAGCTCGGCCTCGTCCACCGCGCCCGCCGCGGAGACCACCATGCGGTCCGGCGAATAAAGCCGGGCGCGCCAGTCGCCGATGGTCGCTCGGGTGATGGGCTTCAGGCTGGCCACCGAGCCGAGAATCGGACGACCCAGCGGCTGACTGGCGAAGGCCCGGGTCTGGGCCATCTCGAAGACGTGGTCATCCGGCGTATCGAAGGCCTCCGCGATCTCCTGCGCCACCACATCCTTCTCGCGCTCGATTTCTGCGGGGTCGAGGGTGGGGCGGAACACCAGGTCGGACACCACCTGCATGGCCAGCGGCAATGAGCCGTGCAGCGCCCGGACCTCGAAACTGGTGCGTTCATAGCCGGTCGAGGCGTTGAGCGATCCGCCCTCGGCCTCGATCCGCTCGACGATCTCGCGCGCGCCCATGTCGCCCGCGCCCTTGAAGACCAGGTGTTCGAGGCAGTGGGACCAGCCCGAGCGGCCCTCATCCTCCCATTTCGCGCCGCCGCGCACGGCGACCGTCAACGCCAGGGTGCGCAGGCCGGGCATGGGGTCACAGACGACGCGGACGCCGTTGGACAGGGTGTGAAGGGTGGCGGTCAGGAGCTTTCCTTTGGCCCTGTCGCCCCGTTCGCGGAGCGAGGCGGCTTGAGGGAGAGGCTTCGGCGGAGCAGCGCGATATAGAAACCGACCAGCGCCAGCGCCAGCCCGAACCACGTCAATGCATAGCCGAGGTGGTTGTTCGAGAACGCGGCGGGCGGCGCGGAGGGCTGGAGGGCCTGCCATTCCGGATTGGTCGAGGTGGTGGCGAACAGGGTCCACGGGCTGGGGTCGGCGAGGCCGAGCGCCACGGCGATGGCGGCGCTGTCGCGGGCGAAGAACCGGCCCTTGTCCTCCGGCAGGGCCATCGGCCCGGGCGGCGGCGTCGTGCGCAGTTCGGCGGTGACGAGGACCGGCAAGGTCGAAGGTGCGACCAGTGGTCGGGCGGAGATGACGTCCGCAACAAATCCCCGGTCTACGAGGAAGGTCCGGGTCGTTCCCGTCGGGCGGCAGGCCGAGATCAGGCGTACCCCGGCTTGTCCGTCATGGATGGTCTGCAGTTCGACATAGGGGGCTGTCGCCAGGCCGGGGCATTCGACCGACACCCTGCGGAACTCGGGGTTGGAGGCCGCGAGAACCTCAACCAGCGGCGCGGGGGGCGAGGAGGCGGCGGCCTCGGCCTGGGTGATCAACGCTTCCTTCCATTGCAGCCGCTGCACCTGCCAGACGCCCAGCGAGATCAGCAGGGCGAGGGCCAGCGCGCAGGTGACCGTCAGTACCCACGGGAAGCGGCGCATCTAGTCCCCCCCTTTCGGGGGAGGGGGACCATCCGAAGGGTGGTGGAGGGGGTCGACCGCAGGTGCCTGCGTCAGGGGTTCGCCCCCTCCACCGCTTCGCGGTCCCGTCGTCGGACCGTTTTCACCGATCTTTCCTCCACCCCCGTTGGGGGAGGAATGCCGGTTGCGCATCTGCAGCGCGATCATCACCCCCTTGCCCGGTCGCATCAGCCCGATCGACAGGGCGGCGACCAGCGGCAGGGCCACGATCAGCATGGCCCAGATCGGCGGATTCCAGGCGACCTGCACGAACAGGGCCCCGAACACCACGATCCCCCCGGCGATCTGCATGATGAACACGGCCGCGCCGTCGCCGGTGTTCAGCCGGGTGAAGTCGAAGCCGCAGACCGCGCAGCGATCGACCACCTTGAGAAAACCCGCATACAGCGGTCCCTTGCCGCAATGGGGACAGTGGCAAAGCAGACCGGCGCGGATCGGGTTGATCCGCGCCGGTTGAATG
The DNA here is from genome assembly GCA_038330765.1 of Caulobacterales bacterium. Classification (GTDB taxonomy): domain Bacteria; phylum Pseudomonadota; class Alphaproteobacteria; order Caulobacterales; family Caulobacteraceae; genus Brevundimonas. Next base: position 14,847 of record JBBQOK010000039.1, read on the forward strand.
TCTTGAGCTGGAGGCCCCTCCGTCACCCGAAGGTGACGTAGACAAAGGCGAACAGGAACAGCCAGACCACGTCCACGAAATGCCAGTACCAGGCCGCGGCCTCGAAGCCGAAATGCTTCTCCGGGGACATCTGGCCGGCCAGAAGGCGCAGCAGGCAGACGGTCAGGAAGATGGTGCCGATCAGGACGTGGAAGCCGTGGAAGCCCGTCGCCATGAAGAAGATCGAACCGTAGAGGCCCGAGTTGATGGCTTCCTCGTTGAAGAACAGTTTCTCGTGGAGAATGTGCTGGTACTCGTAAACCTGAACCGCGGAGAACAGAACGCCGAGGGCGATGGTGATGGCCAGGCCGATCTTGGTCGCCTTGCGGTCCCCGACCTGCAGCGCGTGGTGAGCCCAGGTGACGGTCGTGCCGGACAACAGCAGGATGACCGTGTTCAGCAGCGGCAGTTGCCAGGCGTCCAGCACCTCGACGCCCTTGGGCGGCCAGGTCGACCAGGCCGCGGCGGTCTCGGCCCAATTGCTGATCTCCGGAATGTGGGCGCGGGCTTCGTTGAAGACCGCCATCTCGAAGAACATCCAGAAGAAGGCGGCGAAGAACATGATCTCGGAGGCGATGAACAGGACCATGCCGTAGCGCAGGCCGATCGAGACGACCGGGGTATGGTCGCCCTGGCGGCTTTCCTTGATCACATCGGACCACCAGCCGACCATCGAGACCAGCACGCCGGCGAAACCGGCGAAGAACAGGGGCATCTTGCCGTCGGACAGCAGGGCCGAGGCCAGCGGGCCCGAATCGGCGGGCACGAGGCCCTTCATCCAGACCACGGCACCGATCATCATGATCGTGACGGCGATCGAAGCCACGAGCGGCCACGGGCTGGGGTTCACCAGGTGGTAGTCGTGATGCGGGGTGGCGTGGGCGTCGGCCATCGGGGTCTCTTGCAACAGTCGAGAGTCGTAGGGGCTGGCTATAGCGTTCGCTATCCGGCGGCGCCAGTGGCTGGAGCGGGGTTCGTGGCGTCTTGCTCGCCCTTGGTCGGATAGAAGGTGTAGCTGAGGGTGATCTCGCGCACCCCGCGGCTCTCGCGATCGGTCGCGATCTCGGGAGCGACGAAATACTGGACGGGGAATTTCATCGTCGCGCCCGGCTGGATGGTCTGCCCTTCGAAACAGAAGCACTGCAGCTTCTGGAAATAGGGACCGGCCCGCTCGGGCACGACATTGTAGGCCGCCGTCGCATGGACCGGCTGGTCCGAGGTGTTGGTCACGTCGAAGAAGGCCATGCCCGTCTCGCCGATCCGCACCCGCTGGCTGACCTGTTCGGCGCGGAAGATCATCGGCAAGCCGCGGACATTGGTGTCGAAGCGGATCAGCACCGTGTCTTCGAGAATCACGTCGGGCGCCTTGTCGGCCCGCTTCACCGTGCCGTCGAAGCCGGTGACCTGGCAGAACAGCCGGTACAGGGGCACGGCGGCGAAGGCTGCGCCCGTCATGAACATGACGCCGAAGGCGCAGGCGATGGCGATCAGGTTCTTGCGGTTCATGGCGACGACCTCAGCCCGCGTAGCCGACCGGCTGGCCGGCGGCGATGGCGTCCTGGCGGGCGTCAAGGTTGCGCTTGAGGTTCAGCACGGTGACGCCGAACACCAGCACGATGAAGGCCACCAGGACGCCGGCGATGGCGAGGTTGCGCTTGTTACGGGCGGACATTTCTTCGGGGGTCAGGCGGCGCATGATCGTTACAGTCCGGGAAGGGCGGCCACGCTCTCGACCAGCAGGGCCGCGAACAGGGCCATCAGATACAAGATCGAGAACGCGAACAGGTTACGGGCTGGTTTGGCCTCGACGCGGACATCATACAATGCGGCCTCTCGCCCCACGGCCTCGGCCTTGTCCGGCTGATCGCCCGCCCGCGAGCGGAACAGGCGCACCGCGAGGAACAGGAAACCCAGTCCGCCGGTGACCGACACCGCCAGATAGATGAGGCCGCCCATGCCCGTCAGGCCCGGCGCGACCGCCACGGGCACGAAGACGAGGCTGTAGAGCAGGATCTGCAGGCGGGTCGACTTCGCCCCGCGCGCCACCGGCATCATGGGAATGCCCGCCCGGGCATAGTCCCCGGCCGAATACAGGGCCAGCGCCCAGCTGTGCGGCGGGGTCCACAGGAAGATAATCGCGAACAGCAGCCAGGCTTGCCACGGCGCGGTACCGGTTGCCGCCGCCCAGCCGATGACCGGCGGAAAGGCCCCCGCCGCCCCGCCGATGACGATGTTCTGGGGCGTCCGGCGCTTGAGCAGCAGGGTGTAGAAGACGGCGTAATAGAGAATGGTCAGCAGCAGCAGGCCGCCGGCCAGCCAGTTGGTCGTCATCCCCAGCAGCATGACCGAGAAGATCGACAGGATGACGCCGAACGTCATGGCGTCGTTCTTGTTGATCCGCCCCGCCGCCACCGGCCGTCCGCGCGTGCGCCGCATCAGGGCATCGGTTTCGCCCTCCAGCGCCATGTTAAGCGCGCCCGCCGCGCCGGCACCGACGGCGATGCACAGGATGGCGATGCAGGCGGAAATCCAGTCGATGTCCCCGCCCGCGACCACCAGTCCGGTCACGGCGGTGAACACCACCAGCGACATCACGCGCGGCTTCAGCAGCTGGAAGAAGTCTTCCGGCTGGGCGGTGGAAATCGAAGGGGCAGCGGCGGGTGAGGGCATGGACTTTCTAACGTCTGAGGGCCGCCCCCTGTGCAGGAGCGGCCCCCGATTGTGTCGTTCCGGCGAAACCGGGCCTAGTGCTCGTCGCTCTTGACCACCGGCAGTTCGTTGAACTGGTGGTGCGGAGGCGGCGAGGACAGGGTCCACTCCAGGGTCGTGGCACCTTCGCCCCACGGATTGTCCACGCCCGGACGGCGGCGGATGGCGGCTTCGATCAGCATGATCAGGAAGACGCCGACGCCGACGATGGTGATGACGTAGCCGACCGACGAGACCTGGTTCCACAGGGTGTAGCC
>JBBQOK010000040.1:0-17846 GCA_038330765.1 Caulobacterales bacterium
CCCATGGCCCGAGCCGAGATGCGGACCAGTTCGCGCTGGGCGTCGGCCTCGGTCGGCGTCGGCAGGTCGATGATACGCGCCGGCAGGGCGCGTTCGGTCAGGTCATAGACCCGCTCGAACCCGTTGCGCGTCTTGGTGGTAATCAGCCCGGCCCAGAACAACCACTCCAGCGCCCGCTTGCCGTCCGACCATGACCACCAGCCAGGAGCCCCGCGCGGCCCCTCGGCAAAGTCCGCCCCCGTCACCGGTCCGCGCCGCCCGATCTCGGCCAGCACCCCTGCGATATAGTCCCGCTTCTCGCGCCCGAACCGCGACAGCCCGGTCCACATCGCCCCATCCCGCGCCCGCTCCATCCGCCAGCGCAACAGCGGCTGCATCTCCAGCGGCAGCAGCGAGGCCTCATGGCCCCAGTATTCGAACAGTCCGCGCCGCGCGCCCCAGGCCTCGGCCTCCAGCGCCTCGCGCGGATAGTCCCCCAGCCGCGAGAAGGTGGGCAGATAGTGGGTCCGCGTCACCACATTGACGCTGTCGATCTGGACCACGCCCAGCGTTCTGACCATGTCACGAACGTGCGTTCGGCCGGGCACCGCGGTGGGCGTCCGGCCGAAACCTTGCGCGGAAAGCGCGATGCGGCGGGCGGTTTTGGGGGTGATTGGCGCGGTCACCCCCAAATCCTACTACGGTGCCGCTCGCGTCGGCAGTCCCTGCGCTGCCCGGATCATCTGCACGAACTCCGCCCGTTCTCCGTAAGGATCCTCGCCACGCGCGCCCTGGGCCTGCTCCAGGATATCGTTCCAGCCGTAGCCGTCGCCCATCCAGGGATCGTTGCGCAGCGCCTGGCCGAAGGCGGCGACGGCCAGCGCCCAGCGGGTGCTCTCCGGCGGCCGGGCCGAGACCCGTCCCGCGCCGCTGTTCGAGACGACGCGCTGCATCAGCCGTGAGTCCCGCGCGCCGGGCAGCTTGTAACGCACCTGCACGAAGCCAACCTCGCCTGTCGGGTCGCCGCCGCCCACGCCCAAGGCGTTCGGATTGGCGCGGTTCTGGTCATAGCGGCGGTCGGGGATCTGGCTCGGCCCGCCCACCGGCGTGATCTCATAGATGGCCGTCACCGAGGCACCCGAGCCGACCTCACCCGCATCGACGCGGTCATTGTTGAAATCCTCCTCGTTCAACATCCGGGTCTCATAGCCGATCAGCCGGTATTCACTGACGCGGGCCGGGTTGAATTCGACCTGGATCTTGACGTCGTCGGCGATGGGGAAGGCACCCCGCTCAAAGGCCGGGCCGAACAGGCGGCGCGCCTCGTTCAGGTCGTCGACATAGGCCGCCGTGCCGTTGCCGGCCTGGGTGATGGCCTGCATCCGGTCGTCCTGATAGTTGCCGCGCCCGTAGCCGTAGACCGACAGATAGATGCCTGTCTGGCGCTTGGCCGCGACATAGTCCTCCAGCCGCCCGGTGTCGGTGACGCCGACGTTGAAGTCGCCGTCGGTGAACATCAGGATGCGGTTGACCTTGTCGCGGCCGAAGGCGGCCTCGGCTTGGCGGTAAGCGTTGACCATGCCCTGGGCCCCCGCGGTCGAGCCGCCCGCGTTCAGGGCGGCCACCGCGCAGCGCAGCTTCAGCTTCTGGTTTCCCGGCGTCGGGCCGACAGCGGTGCCGACGTCCGAGGCATAGAAGGTCACCGCCGCCGTATCCTGCGGCCGCAGCCGGTCGATGATCAGGTTCATCGACTTTTGGGCCAACTCCAGCTTGTCGGGCGAATGCATCGAGCCGGACACGTCGACCATGAAGGTCAGGTTCAGCGGTCGGCGCTGGCTCTCGGGCAGTTCATAGCCCTGCAGCCCTACATGGACGATCTGGCGACCCGGCGACCATGGCGAGGCCGCCACCGCCGTGGTGATGGCGAACGGCTCCGACATCGAGCGTGGACGCTCATAACCATAGTCGAAATAATTGATCATCTCCTCGACCCGCACCGCATCCGGGGGCGGCAGGCGGCCCTCGCTGATGAAGCGGCGGACGTTCGAATAGCTGGCCGTGTCGACGTCGATCGAGAAGGTCGAGACCGGCTCCTCGGCCACGCGCCGCACCGGGTTCGGCTTCGCGTCGGGATAGCGTTCCGTATCGGACGGAACCGGCCGGGGTTGCCCGGGGACCAAGGAATTCGACACGCCCGGAGCCGTCGCCAGATAGTCCACCGATGTCGCCGCGCCGGTGCTCAGCAGCGCCTCCCGCTGAACCTGGATGACGGGCGAATCGTGCCGTATCCGTGACCCGGTGACGGCGACCTCATCCAGCTGTGTGGCCTGTTGAGTCGGCGGCGGCGGCGGCGGCGGGGGCGGCGGCGCGTAGGCGTAGACGCCGCCGGACGGGGCCGGCGTTGCGCGGTAGGCGATCTCGGGCCGGGGCCTCTGCAGCGCGATCCCCACGGCGCGGCAGTTCTCGGCGGAGACCACCCCGTCATGAACCCGGTCGGGGCCGCTCTGACCGGCCAGAGCCGGGGCGGACCCCAGCGGGGCGGCGAGGGAGACGGCCAGCACGGCGGCCAGGCTGCGTCTCAGCGGATAGGTCGTCATCGGCGTCGCTCCCGTAAGTGCATCAGGCACACCCTACCTTGCGCCAAGCGGAACGCACGGTCCCCTGACGATGCCTGACACGCCGGGGTGGCGCGTCCGCCCGAGCGACCCCACTATGAGCGCTGTTGCCCAGGGGGAAACGAAATGCACGAGTCCACCAGCATGGGTCTGGGACACGCGGTAGCGCTGCTTGCCGCCATGGTGGTGGCCGCCACACTGTTCCGTCGCTTCGGCCTGGGCTCGGTGCTCGGCTATCTGGCGGCTGGCCTGCTGATCGGCCCTTCGGCCCTCGGTCTGGTCAGCGATCCGGAATCCGTGCTGCACGTCGCCGAGTTCGGTGTCGTCATGTTTCTCTTCATCATCGGGCTGGAGATGCGGCCGGCGCGGCTGTGGAGCCTTCGCCGGGAAATCTTCGGGCTCGGCGCGGTGCAGGTGCTGGTCTGCGCCCTGCTGCTGACGGGTCTCGCCCTGGCGGCGGGCATGGCCTGGTATGCGGCGGTGATCGCCGGCTTCGGCTTCGCCCTGTCGTCCACGGCCATCGTCATGCAGCTTTTGCAGGAGCGGAACGAGAACGCCGACCCGGCGGGACAGCGCGTCGTCTCCATCCTGCTGTTCGAGGACCTCGCCATCGTGCCGCTGCTGGCGTTGGTGGCGGTGCTGGCCGGGGCCTACGGGTCCGCCGTCGCGACCGGTAATCCGATCTGGATGACCGTGGGCCTGGCCATCGGCGCCGTGGCCCTGGTCTATGTGGCCGGGCGCTGGGTGGTGAACCCCTTCTTCCGTCTGCTCGCCCGCTATGGCGGTCGTGAGATCATGACCATGGGCGCCCTTCTGGTCGTGCTCGGCGCGGCCTGGGCCATGAACCTCGGCGGCCTGTCGATGGCCATGGGGGCCTTCCTCGCCGGCGTCCTGCTGTCGGAATCGACCTTCCGCCATCAGCTCGAGGCCGATGTCGAGCCGTTCCGCGGCCTGCTGCTGGGCCTGTTCTTCCTCAGCGTCGGCATGTCGCTGGACCTGCGCGTCGTGGTCGCGGACTGGGCTTGGGTGCTCGGCGGCCTGGTGGCATTCATGGCCGCCAAGATGATCGCGGTCTATTCTGTGGCCCGGCTCAGGCAGAAGCACGGCGAGGGCCTGTTGCGCGCGGCCCTGATGGGCGAGGGCGGCGAGTTCGCCTTCGTCCTCTATTCCACCGCCTTCGCTGCCGGCCTGTTTGACGCCCGCACCGCCGCCATCCTGTCGGCCGTGGTCATCCTGTCGATGGCCCTGACCCCGCTGCGGGTCATGCTGGCCGACCGTCTGCGCCCGAACGAGGACCTGTCTCCGGATGACGCCGACGGCGTGGACCGCGCCAGCAATCTGCGCGAGCGGGTGCTGATCATCGGCTTCGGCCGCTTCGCCCAGGTCGTGTCCCAGCCGCTGCTGGCCCGCGACGTGGATGTGTCCATCATCGACATGGACGTCGAGATGATCCAGGCCGCCGGCAAGTTCGGCTTCAAGGTCTACTACGGCGATGGCTCGCGGCTGGACGTGTTGCGCGCCTCGGGTGCCGGCGAGGCCGAGACCATTCTGGTCTGTGTCGACAAGCAGGAAACCGCCGACCGCATCGTCGAACTGGTCAAGGCCGAGTTCCCGCTGACCAAGCTGTTCGTCCGCGCCTACGACCGCGGGCATGCCATCCGGCTGGTCCAGGCCGGCGTCGAATATCAGCTGCGCGAGACGTTCGAGAGTGCGCTGGTCTTTGGCCATCAGGTGCTGATCGACCTCGGCTTCACTCATGAGGAGGCGCGGGAGACGATAGAGGACGTCCGTCGTCGCGATGAGCAGCGGCTGTCGATACAGCTCGTTGAGGGGATCACCGGCGGGCGGTCACTGATGCGCGGCAACATCGCCACCACCCGGCCCGAGCCTTACGTCAAACCCCGCCGCGAAGGCACGGCCCTCAACGAGGAGGCGGCCGAGGCGCTGGAAGAGGAAGAGGACCGCGAAAAGGCCGGCGCTTGATCCCGGCGGTTCGCCTCCGCTCCGACTTCGGTGTATGGACCGCGCCCGATGGAACGCCGCCTCTCGATCGCGCCGATGATGGACTGGACCGACCGGCACTGCCGGGCGTTCCATCGCGCCCTCACGTCCCGCGCCCTGCTCTACACCGAGATGGTCACTGCCCCGGCCGTGATTCACGGCGACCGCGAGCGTCTGCTGGGCTTTGACGCCGTCGAACATCCGGTCGCCCTGCAACTGGGCGGGTCTGATCCGGCCCAACTGGCCGAGGCCGCGCGGATCGGTGAAGCGTTCGGCTATGACGAGATCAATCTCAACGTCGGCTGCCCCTCCGACCGGGTGCAGTCGGGCCGCTTCGGTGCCTGCCTGATGCGCGAGCCTTCGCTGGTCGCCGACTGCATGGCGGCGATCAAGGCGGCGGTGTCCGTCCCCGCAACCGTCAAATGCCGCATCGGCGTCGACGATCAGGATCCGCAGATCTCTTTGTTCGAAACCGTTGACGCCTGCGCCGCCGTCGGGGTCGAGGTCTTCATCATCCACGCCCGCATGGCATGGCTGAAGGGCCTGTCGCCGAAAGAGAACCGCGACGTCCCGCCGCTCGACTATGCCCTCGTGCGGCGGCTGAAGCGCGAGCGGCCGCATCTGTCGGTCACGATCAACGGCGGCGTGGCGTCGCTCGACGAGGCCGAGGCCCATCTCGACGTCGCTGACGGGGTCCAGCTGGACGGCGTCATGCTGGGCCGTGCCGCCTATCACGAGCCGGCCATCCTCGGCGCGGCGGACCGGCGAATGTTCGGTGCCGCGACGGCCGATGTCGGTGCTTTCGAGGCCGTCGCCCGCTATCGACCCTATATGGAGGCCCGGCTGGCCGAGGGCGTCCATCTGCCGGCCATGACACGCCACATGCTGGGCCTGATGCACGGCCGCCCCGGCGCGCGCGCCTTCCGCCGCATCCTGACCGTCGAGGTGGTCGCGGCGGGCTCCGGGATGGAGGTCGTGGACCGGGCGCTGGACGCCGTGCGCGAGGCCGAGGCCCGGGCCGAGCTGCGCACCGAAGCCGCCTGAACGGAAACACCTGAGGCGCGGGAGCCACAGCCGCGCTCAACTCGCGTCCGCTGCCCTGGAACCCGGGAACATCACGGTGCCGCTTCGCATTGGCTTGGCAGGAGTGTCCCATGCCCAAGAGTCCGCCCGCCAAGCCCGATCTGCGCCTCGTCTCCGCCGAGTCCGAGATCTACGATCTGATGCGCAGCCCCGAGACCACCACGGACCGGGTCAAGCGCCTGCAGATGGAGGCACGGGCCCTTGCCGTCGAACAGGTCGAGGCGCTGGAGAGGGTTTTGCTCGACGCCTCCCGCATGGCGCGGGAGATCGCTGAGGGCGGCGACGCCTATCCGGTCGGCGCTCGCGAACTGGCCAGCCGTCTGGCGTCGGACCTGCCCGCCAAAGCCGAAACCCTGAAGGCCATCGTCGGTCGCATTGTCTAGGCTGTTCGTGCGTCCCGCCGGTCGCGGATGCGCCGCGCCAGCCGGAAGACGATGATTGCCAGCACGATCAACACCAGCGGAATGACGATCGGTGCCAGGAAGGCCACGATCACGGTCAGGAACGCCAGTACATCCTCGATGAAAGAGACGACCGGATTGCCCAGTCCGCCGGTCGTCGCCGTCGAACTGACCCGGACCCCGGTCTGGGCCGCGTTGAAGGCCAGCGCGGCCGGTGCGCCGACGATCAGCCCCGCCACCGCCGCCGTGGCCGGATCGACCGCCCAGAACACGCTGCCCGCTGCGACGGCCCCCGCGACGGGCCGGGTGACATAGCCGATGGCATTCAGTGCGTGGTCGATGGCTGGCACCTTGTCGCCGAGGAACTCCGTCGCCGTCGCCACGCCCAGCGCCGCGATGGCGGGCCATGAGACCAGCCAGTCCATCTGGTCGATCAGCCGGACCCCGAACATTTCGAACCGCGCCGCCAGCGCCAGCATCAGCAACGGCAGGAAGGTCCTCAGCCCCGTTGCCGAAGCCAGGCCCAGCCCCAGCAGGGCGGGCAGGATCCACACCTGCATCGGCCCCGCGGCGGCCCCCAGCGCATCCAGATCGAACTCGGGCATCGACGTCTCCTCAACCGGTCCAGCGATAATGCGCGGGAACACCCGACCGCTCCAGCGACTTTCCTGTCATTCACGAGACAGGAGCCGACCATGGACGACCGCTTCGAACCGCGCGCCGAAAAGATCGCCGATCAGGAACGCGGGATTCAGGCCGGGATCGACGCCAGGGATGGGGACGGCGGCGTCTCAAAGACGGCGGGCGCGGTCCAGGCGGGCGCGCGCAAATATCCCGAGCCGCCCTTCCCAAAGCAGCATCAGCGCAAACCCGGCGATGAAGCCGCGCTCGATCCCGCGCCGATGTATGACGCTCCGTTCTGGAAAGGCTCGGGCAAGCTCGACGGCATGGCCGCCATCATCACCGGCGGGGACTCCGGCATCGGCCGCGCCGTCGCCGTTCTGTTCGCCCGCGAAGGCTGCGACGTCGTCATCTGCCATCTCGACGAGGACGAGGACGCCGAGACCACGAAGGCCGCCGTCGAGGCCGAGGGCCGCAAGGCCGTGGTGCTCAAGGGCGACGTTTCCGATCCCGCCGTCTCCGAGGCGGCGGTCAACGCGGCGCTTGAAGCCTTCGGCCGTCTGGACGTCGTCGTGCCCAACGCCGCCTTCCAGGAGCACGCCACGGCGCTGGAGGACCTGACCTTCGAACATTTCGACCGCACCCTGAAGACCAACCTCTACGGCTATTTCAACCTCGTGAAGGCGGCGGTCCCGCACCTGAAACAGGGCGGGTCCATCGTCATGACCGGATCGGTCACGGGCATCATGGGCAACCACGACCTGCTCGACTATTCGATGACCAAGGGCGGCATTCACGCCTTCGCCCGCTCATTGGGCACGCATTTGGCACCCCGGGGCATCCGCGTGAACGTCGTGGCACCCGGACCGGTCTGGACCCCGCTCAATCCGGCGGACAAGGACGCGGAGGCCACCGCGAAATTCGGCTCGCAGACGGTGATGAAACGCCCGGCCCAGCCCGAGGAGATCGCCCCCGCCTTCGTCTTCCTGGCCTCGCCCCAGTGCTCCAGCTATATCACGGGCGAGGTCCTCCCGATCATCGGCGGCTACAGCGGCGGCTAGGGCGAAATGGGCGGCGTTGGACCCGGTTCAGCGCCGTTCAGATTTCACTCCATGACAGGCTCTACCTCCCCTTGGCCGGAGCGTCCCCGTCCGCCTTGGGCGGCCAGATGCGGTCGGCCACCATTTCGCCGACCATGACGAAACCGTTCAGCTGGGACCGGATGTTGGCTAGCGACGCTCCGCCGTTCAGCTCGACCTGTCGATGGATGATCAGGTCCTCGCCATCCGCGACGTCGGCGACATACTGGTATTCCATATCGTGCTCGAGCGTCCGCGAAAGGGCCGCGTCATCGACCTCGAACAGGCTGTTGAAGCCCAGCCCCTTGCACCGCTGCTTGGAGCCCTCGCCCTCGCAGTCGGAGCCGACCAGCATGATGCCGAGCCAGCCATCGAGCTGGCCATAGAGGCGCAGGGTTCCGTCCTCCTCCCGCTTGACCTCAGTGACGACGCCGTTTTCGGCAGTGAGCAAGGCGCGCCCCTCCGCCTCGCCCCAGTCCATCCAGGTCTGGGCGGTGGCGACGGCAGGCGTCATCAGGACCGCCAGTGCGGCGGCCGCGGTTCTCAGGACTATGGACATACGCTCCCCCGGTTGGAGGTAATGCATCACAACCGGCGGACGAAGGCCAGCCTCAGGCGACCACGTCCCTGTACTCTTTATGCCGCTTCAGCCAACCGACGGCATAGCTGCAGCGGGGTGCCAGCTTCAGCCCCTCGGCCCGGGCGTGTTCCGACAGCGCCTGCATGAAGGCCCCCGCCGCGCCCGTGCCTCTCAGCGCCGGATCGGCCTCGACGTGCAGGATCACCCGCGTGTCGCCCTGGATCGCATAGTCGGCAAAGACGGTGCGCACCTGGCCGTCGGGGTCGGCGAACCCCTGCTCGAACCGCTGCCGGGTCAGAACGTCGCGAAGGTCTGTCATGGGGCGCTCCTCACACTGTGTCGGTTTGCCGACACAGTCGGCAACACCATCGGGCGGGGCGTGTTCCCTACGGAGCGACGTTCCTCGGATTCCAGCACCCGCTGTCGCTTCCGCGCCTCAGGGCGCGCGGTCGCCCAGCAGGTTGATCAGGCCCAGCACGCTCTTCACCGTGAACCAGACGCTGATCAGGAACCACAGCGCCAGGAACAGCAGCAGGAACGGGATCCCGATCAGGATCAACGACGCGAGGGCGCTGACCCCGATCGCCAGCCAGCAGGCGATGGTCCACCAGAACACCGACCAGAACAGCCGGATCTGGGCGTCCAGATGCGCCAGCGCCAGGCCCGTCGCCGAACTGCGCGAGGCATAGGCTACCACCAGGCCGACGATCACCAGCAGGTTGGCGCTCGGGATCGACAGGATGTAGAGGCCCCAGCCGATCAGCGCCGGGACCTTGCCCTCGGACTCATGCCCCGACTGAAAACGGGGTTCGCGATGCTCGTCACTGGTCATGGCGACCGCTCCTTATATCCACCAGCCGCGCGGTTTCGCGATCGGCCGTCCCGCCTTCAACGCCCATACTCCCGCCGCGCCTCGCACCACCAACCAGAGGGCGGCGAGGAACATGATGGCCGGGCCCAGGCCGAAAGGCACCACGAAGAAGACCAGGCCCACGGCTACGGCCACGGCGGCGGTCCAGAGGGTGCGTTGCTGATAGATGAAATGCGACCCCGACACCGGGTCTTCCGGCCCGGCGCGCCCGGTCACGGCCAGCAGGCCGACCACCGCCGAAACGCCCAGCGTCGGCACGGCGAACAGGATCAGTGCATAGACGGCGTACAGGCCCATGCCGCCTCCGGGAACGGGAACCGGTTCGCGCGGCCGGTTTCGGGTTGAGAACTCCGGCGACGGCTCGAAGATCGAGGCTGCGTCGACCGGCGGCGGCGTCGGAGTGACAGCAGCCATGGTCGGGGTGATCTGCGGTTCGGGCTCCGGGAGCAAAGGCTCCGTGATTTCCGGCGCTGGCGGCTCGACCGGCGCGGTGCCGCGAGACGGCTCATGGAACAGGTCCGGCTCGGGCTCGGATTCCCTCGGCACCGGCACCGGCCCCGGCGTTGGCTCAGGCCTCGGCTCCGGCGCGCGGATACGGCCCTGCAGGGACGCCGGCGAGGCGAAGCCGATCAGGTCGTCGTGATCGTCCGGAGCATTGGGATCGCCGGGTTCGGCCATGGGGGTCCTTCGAATCCTGGGTCCAGAATGACGGCCCGCCGCCGGGGGCGCAACAGCCGAACGCAGCGTCAGCGCGCCAGCGTGACTTCGCAGCCAGGTGCCGCCGCCCCGTGCAGCGCGCCCGGCTTCTCGATCCGCACCGTGCAGCGCCGGACCCGCACGTCGGTCAGACAGGCCAGCGCCAGCCGTTCGGCGAAGGTCTCGACCAGACCGACATGGCCGACCGCGATGATGGCGCGCGCCGCTTCGGCCACGGTCTCATAGTTGATGGTGTCGGCCAGCCGTTCCACCGCCGCCGGCGTAAGATCGAGGCTGACGTCGATGACCAGCCGCTGCAGCCGGCCCAGCTCGTGGTCGTGAACGCCGATGCCGGCCTCGACCTCCAGCCCCCGCACGAAGACCGTCAGACCCTCGCGGCGGATGCCAGGCGCGGCGTCGGCACCGGGGAAGGGCAGGGGAGAGGATGCGGCCACGGGCTACTCCACGATGTCCGGGGTCTGCCAGGCCAGGTGCTGGCCCCCGTCAACGGCGATCATCTGACCGGTCACCAGTTCGGCGTCCACCAGCCAGCGGACGGCGGCGGCGACGGCGTCCGGGCTGCCGGGCCGGGCCAGTGGCGTGGCGGCGGCCTCGGCGGCGAAGTCTTCAGGCGTCTGATGGGTCGACGGCAGTGTCGGGCCCGGCCCCACGCCATTGACCCGTATGCGCGGCGCCAGCGCCTGGGCCAGGGTCCGCGTCGCCCACCACAGGCCGTTGCGCGACAGGGCGTAGGAGATGAAGCGCGGGTCCGGCTTCAGCACCCGCTGGTCCAGCAGATTGATGATGGCCGACCCGTCCGGCGCCTGGGCCGCGAAGGCCTCGGCCAGCACGATGGGTGCGCGCAGATTGGTTTCCATATGCGCGTCCCACGTCTTCCGCGACAGCGCCCCGACCCGGTCATCCTCGAACACCGAGGCGTTGTTGACCAGCACGGCCAGGGGCCCCAGCGCGGCGGCCGCCTCGGGAATCAGCCCCTTCGCAGCCACTTCATTCGCCAGATCGGCGCGCACGGTCGCGGCGCGACGCCCCAGCGCCCGCACCTCTCCGGCGACGGCTTCGGCCTGATCGGCCGAGGAACGATAGTGGATGACGACGTCGAAACCGGCGCGCGCCAGCTCCAGACAGATGGCCCGCCCGATCCGCCTGCCCCCGCCGGTGACGAGGGCCGCGCCGTTTCGGGCCGCCGGCTCAGTCAACCCGGCCGAACTCGATGAAGTTGATCGCGGCGAGAACGGCGACGAAGCCGAGGATGATGTAGAGGGCCAGCATGCGATGCTCCTTGTTGCGCCCGCAATAAAGCGCGCGGGCCGGCTGTTCAAGCAGGCGTCAGGCCCTATCGTTCCGGCCATGACGACGTGGCGCACCCGTATTGAGCCTTTCACCCGCCCGCTGTTCTTCGCCCATGCCCGCACCTCGCGCGGCATGACGCTGGGCGTGCGCGGGATTGCGGTGGCGGCGGACGGCTGTGTCCTGCTGGTCAAACACACCTATCTGCACGGCTGGTGGCTGCCCGGCGGCGGCGTCGAGCGCGGCCAGAATTGCGAGGGCGCCCTGATCCGCGAGATGCACGAGGAGGCCGGGATCATCGTCGAGGGCCGCCCGGCCCTGATCAGCGTCCACGCCAATGAGCGCTTCTTCCGCGGCGACCATGTCCTCGTCTACCGCATCGACCGCTTCACCGTGACCGACCGCACCAGCCACGGCGAGATCGCCGAGATCGGCTGGTTCGACCCGGAGGATTTGCCGGAGGATACGCACCGGGCGACGCGGGACCGGCTGGGGGAGGTGTTGGGTGGGCGGGAGGTGAGCGGGGATTGGTAAACGTTATGCGTGTGTAAATACACAGCCATAATGACTTATTTGATCGATAATGAACTTGATCGGCTTTTGGAGTTCGATGGGAATGATCGAGAAGGATCTCGCGGCAAGAACGTCACTCCGTGTGGAGGGCTGACTTGACAGCAGAGTTTCTCATTGTCGGCATTCTGCTGGCTTCTGCCGCCCAGGACGCCGTCGTAGTGACCAGTCGTCGGGACCTGCCTGCGGTGGAACAGGTCGTTACAACCGCAGGAAATTGCGAAGGAGTTCCTGTATTCGTCTCGATCAACGGCGCAGCCCAGACTGTAGAAGTTGGCATTGAATCCCGCCGCCGCTTTGTCACGAATGACATCTTCCCTTTGGCGACAGCTGATGGGACTCGCTATGTTGCGCGAACGTTTTTGCTTTGCCGAAGACAGGAGCGGGGTCTTTACGTACACTTTCTGTTCGCCGAACCACATGATGATCAAATCATATGGGCCCGACGCGGATTCGTAGTGGAGCACGATATGTCGGTCTCGCGCGTGGGAGAACGGGTCGAACTGAGTACGCAAGAAGCAGCCGCGTCTCTTAACTGACGCTCAGGAGCCGATCCATTGGCTATAGCTGATATGGTCCGCGCCTCCGCCGCCACGCGACAACGGCGGGCGATGAACCCCGCCCTCCTCGCCCCATGATCGCCGTCATCTTTGGCGGGGGTGCAGCGGCGCTTCAGGCACCTGCTGCGATGAGGATGACGGCGGTCGGCTCGCCGGTTAACGGGGACCGCATTACTTGCATCGTCGGAACGCCCGGTCGCTCCTGTGGCGGCGACTGAGTGAATCGGAGCGGCAGTGGTTGAGGTTCGCATCTCCAAGACCCGGGTTCTGATCCTGGCCCTCATTGTAGTGACCGTCCTGCCAGCCTTCACCCTATGGATGGTCGACGGCGTCAGAACGCCGGAAAGCTTTCAGGCCCTTCAACTCGCCAACGCAGGCGACCGGCGCTGCCTGCTCTGCGAAATGACCTACGGGCCCTACCTGGCGCTGACCTTAGCGGTCGTCGCGGTGGTCGACATCCTGTTCGGGGCGGCGGCGATCGTCGGCCTGCTGAGGGCTTTCGGGCCGCCGACGCTTTCGATCGCGGCGGACGGGACCGGCCGCTATGTCCTGCCGTGGCGAACCCGGACCTTCCGGATCCCACTTGGGGCTACGATCAGGGTCGGTGCCCTCGGGACACGGTTCCACCCGCCGCTTGAGACACCGGACGGGCCACTGGCGAGCGTCAATCTGCGCCTGCGCTGGGCCGACCATTCCCCCGACCGGCTCGCGTCACGCCTCGCCGACCTCAATTCCGATTGGTCTGTCTCGGTTCGATAACCTGAGGGCCCTCGCCAATCGGCGGCAGCGCGCCTACTCAACGAGCATGAATCCCTCGCTCCTCGCCATGATCGCCGTCGTCCTCGGCGGCGCCGCCACCGCCCTGCAGGCGCCGACCAATGCGAAGATGATGGGCGCCGTGGGCTCGCCGGTGAATGCGGCCTTTGTCTCGTTCGCGGTCGGCACGGCGGCGCTGGGCGTCCTCGCCGTCGTCCTGCAGGTCCGGCCCGACATGGCCGCCTCGCGCGCCCTGCCCTGGTACGCCTGGGTCGGCGGCCTGTACGGGGCGATCTTCGTGGTATCGGCGGCCTGGGGAGTGCCGCGGCTGGGTGTGGCCACGACCATCATACTGATGGTCGCCGGTCAGTTGCTGCTCAGCGTCCTGCTTGATCATTTCGGGGCCATGGGCATGCCGAAACAGCCGATCAGCCTCGGCCGGGTGGCCGGGATCGGCCTCGTCATCGCCGGCGTGCTGATGGTGCGCAAATTCTAGGTCTATATTGGCTCCGATGACCGAGGAGACGATTCCCACTGGCGCCGAGTCGCTGAAGGCCGCCGACCTGATCCGGGACGAGGCCCGGCGCGCGCCTGACAAGCCCGGCGTCTACCGCATGTACGGCGAGGACGGGACCTGCCTCTACGTCGGCAAGGCGCGCTCGATCAAGAAGCGCATCCTCCAGTATGCGCAGGGGCGGTTCCACACCCAGCGCATCGGCCTGATGGTCTCCCTGACCCGCTCGATGGAGCTGGTGGTCACGGCGTCGGAAACCGAGGCCCTGCTTCTCGAATCCAACTTCATCAAGAAGCTGAAGCCGCGCTTCAACGTGGTGCTGCGCGACGACAAGTCGTTCGCCGAACTGATGATCCGCCGCGACCACCGTGCGCCCCAGGTCAGAAAGCACCGCGGTGCCCACACCATGAAGGGCGATTATTTCGGCCCCTTCGCCTCGACCTGGGCGGTCAACCGCACCCTGACCACGCTGCAGAAGGCCTTCCTGCTGCGTTCCTGCTCCGACAGCGTCTACGAGACCCGCACCCGCCCCTGCATGTTGCATCAGATCAAACGCTGCTCGGCCCCATGCACCGGTCTGATCTCGCTGGAGGACTACGGCGGCCTGGTCGACGAGGCCGAGGCTTTTCTGCGCGGCAAGTCTCGCGCCGTCATCGGCCGCCTGTCGAAGGAGATGGGCACCGCCGCCGAGGCTCTGGACTACGAACAGGCCGCCCGGGTCCGCGACCGCATCCGCGCCCTGTCGGCGATCACCATGGAGAACTCCGTCACAGCCGAGAGCGTGGCCGAGGCGGATGTCTTCGCCCTGCATTCGGACGGCGGACAGGCCTGCGTCCAGGTCTTCTTCTATCGAGCCGGCCAGAACTGGGGCGGCCGCGCCTATTTCCCGCGCGTCGATCGCACCGACACCGACCCCGAAATCCTCTCCGCCTTCCTCGGCCAGTTCTACGAGGACAAGCCGGTGCCGCGGCAGATCCTGTCAAACATCGTCCCGCACGAGAAGGAGCTTCTGGAGGAGGCCTTCTCGATGAAGGCCCGGACCGTCGACGGGCGTCGGGTCGTCTCCATAGAATGGCCCAGGCGCGGTGACCGCAAGGCCCTGGTCGACCACGCCCTGACCAACGCCCGTGAGGCGCTGGGCCGGAAGATGGCCGAGAGCTCGGCCCAGTCGAAAATCCTTGAGGAGGTCTGCGAGGCCTTCGGTCTCGACACCCGGCCCGAGCGGATCGAGATCTACGACAACGCCCACATTTCCGGGACCAATGCGGTCGGCGGCATGGTCGTGGCCGGACCCGAGGGCTTCCGCAAGAACCAGTACCGCAAATTCAACATCCGCGGCGAGGAGCTGACCCCCGGTGACGACTACGGCATGATGCGCGAGGTCATGCGCCGCCGCTTCGGCCGCCTGGTCAAGGATGAGGACGAGGGCGAGGAGGTCGAGCGCCCCGACCTGCTGCTGATCGACGGCGGCGCGGGCCAGCTGGCCGAGGTCCAGGCCGTGCTGGCCGACCTCGGCCTCGACGACATCCTCGCCGTCGGCGTCGCCAAGGGTCCCGACCGCGACGCCGGCAAGGAGCATTTCTTCATGCCGGGCAAACCGCCCTTCATGTTGCCGCTGAAGTCGCCGGCCCTCTACTACATCCAGCGCCTGCGCGACGAGGCCCACCGTTTCGCCAACGGTGCCCACGCCAAACGCCGCTCGATGGACATCAAGCGCAACCCGCTCGACGAGATCGAAGGCGTCGGTCCCGGCCGCAAGAAGGCCCTGCTGCACGCCTTCGGCTCCGCCAAGGGCGTCGGCCGAGCCGCGGTCGTCGATCTGGTCAAGGTGGAGGGCATCAACCAGCCCCTCGCCGAACGCATCCACGCCTTCTTCCACCGCACCCCCTGACGAAGCGTCGGGCAGGGGGACCGCGCGAGGCGCAGGATCGGGCCGTCAGTAGACTGCGGACGCTCAAAGCTGGATGCGGAAATGCGCCGTGAGGCCTTCCGGGTTGTATTTGACGACACTGTTGGATGGCCCGAAACATCGCCCGAGCAGGTCGCTGCCAAACCCGCGGCGGACGGGAGACTCGACCGGCGGCCCATCCGTCTCAATCCAATCGAGCAACAGATAGTGCGCGTCGCCATCGTGCTCGGTCGTCCAGTCCAGCTTCACGGACCCTTCAATGTTACTCAGCGAGCCATACTTAGCCGCGTTGGTCGCCAGCTCGTGCAGCACCAAGGAAATCGAGACGGCCTGTTGCGTAGGAATAGTCAGTCCCGGGCCATGCTTTCTGGGAGCTCACATCCCGGATGACGACCGTAAACAAGGCCTTCCGACCGAAAAAATGGCGGCTCAGCATCGCCTCCGCCGGACAGCGACCGGCTGGCTCGGCGCACGGCGTCAGCAGGAAGGCATGGCGACCCACCGTGTCCTCGACGATCCGGAGCATGACATTGCTGCGGTTGGAATACAGGGGGTCGACCTTGGTCAGGAAAAAGCGACTGGCGTAGTCCAGCGCCCGGCCAGCCAAGGCGACGTGGCCGCGCTGTTGCGGGCGGCGTAGGGAGGTGCACTTCGTCCCCGAACGATCCGCTCGACACATTGGACATCCGCATGCCTAATCTGGTGGGGGAGGCCCATCATGAGCAGTTTCTGCGAGGCCGATGCCACCGGACGGCTGAGCCGCCGGATTGCGCTTGCCGGGGCCATGGGAGTTGCCGTTGCCGGTGCCATGCCGTCGGCCTTGCTCGGACAGGTGCCAACGCGGCGGCCAAACATCCTTTTCATCCTCGCCGACGACCTTGGTTACGCTGACCTGGGCTGCTACGGGCGCCGCGAATACCGGACGCCGGCCATCGACAGCCTTGCCGCCGACGGGGTGCTGTTCACGCAGGCCTATGCCAATTCAGCAGTCTGCTCGCCCACGCGGGTGGCGCTGATCACCGGCCGCTATCACCAGCGTTTGCCTGTCGGATTGCCGGAGCCGATTGAAGGAACCGAGCAGGGGCTAGGGCTTCCGCCAGGCCAGACCACTCTGCCGGGTCTTCTGAAATCCGCCGGATATCGCACCGCTCTGGTGGGCAAGTGGCACATGGGCTGGCCCCCGGAGCACGGGCCACTGCAAAATGGCTATGACAGCTTCTTCGGGATCGCACCCGGGGCTGCCGACTATTTTACCCACACCTCTGGCCAGCCGCGAGAGAACGTCCTCTTCGAAGGCGGAGCGCGGGTCGAACGAGCGGGCTACCTGACGGATCTCCTCGTCGATCGGGCGGTGGCTGAGATTCGCGACAATGCGCGCCGCCCGGAGCCGTTCATGCTCAGCCTCCATTTCACGGCGCCACATTGGCCGTGGCAGGGACCGGGGGACGCGGCGACGTCCGCGGCGATATTGTCGCTGTGGCACAGGGACGGTGGATCACTCGAAAAATACGCTGAGATGATGGCCTCGCTTGACGCCGCGGTCGGGCGGGTGCTGCGGGAACTGGATATCCAGGGGCTCGCCGACGATACGATCGTGGTTTTCACCAGCGACAATGGTGGTGAGCGCTTCTCGGACACCTGGCCCTTGCGTGGCGGCAAGGCCGAGTTGCTCGAAGGCGGCATTCGCGTGCCGGTGCTCGTACGCTGGCCCGGCCGCATCCGCCCCGGGGGCCGCTCGGAGCAGGTGATGGCCTCGATGGACTGGCTTCCCACGTTTGCGGCGGCTGCAGGGTTGGCGACCGACGCCACGGCGCAACCCGACGGCATGGACCTCCTGGACGTTATCACGGGTACCGCTCCGGTACGGTCGCGGCAGCTTTACTGGCGCCTCCGGACGGACGGCCAGGCCGCTATGCGCGACGGGGACTGGAAGTATCTGAGGATCCGCGAGCAGGAGTCCCTTTACGATGTCCGCCGAGACCCCCGGGAACGCGCAAATTTGCGGGATCGAGAGAGCGCCATCTTTCAGCGACTCCGCACCGACTTTGCAGCCTGGGACGCCATGATGCTGCCCTACCCTCCCGAGCCATCCAGTGGCTGATTCCGCGGTGCTGCCCCCCGTCTTTCAGCCAAACTTTCCTTAACCAACCAAGGTGGAAATCCAGCGCCGCCTCCACCGCTTCGCGGCCCCCCTCCCCCAAAGGGAGCGGAATGCCTATACCGACGCCATGACTGACGAATCCCGCGACTCCCTGCTCTCCGGATACCGCCGCTTCCGTGACGACCACTGGCCCGAGGCCCGC